>NZ_JAARML010000010.1 GCF_011759375.1 Paraflavitalea devenefica
TACTGGGGAATAGACTGAAGGTAATAATGGAGAGCCGTATACATGGAGACGTGTAAGTACGGTTCGGGGGCGAGCACAGGTAAACCTGTCATAGAAATATGGAAAGGCGACAGGTGCTTAGCCTACGGAACGGTGGCCGGTGCTGTGAGCCAGGCCGTGACCGATGGCAAACAGGAAAAGTAATCATTCTTATCAATCTGGTATTCCTATGAAGTGGAGGCCGTCTCAAAAGAAAGAGACGGCCTTCTTTGTGCCCAGGACAAGATTCTTTAGTCCTTGGTTTAATATTCGTACACGCTTTTAGTTTATTGCCATATAGGTGAAGTTCTTAAACGTCACTTTCCCTTCCCCCATAGCACAAAGTCCTATCCGTAAACTTAAAAATCCACCCAGCACATTATGGTGTAATGCAGACACCTCCAGTGAACTTTCTATTTTATTCCAGTTTTTGCCATCTACACTATAATACATATCAACTGTATTGTTCCTGTTTATCAGGCGCAGGAATACATGCCTTTGTATTACTTTTTTTTCGGCTTCGAATTGCCAGCCACGAAGGTTGGCCAGGATGTTTTCTTTATTGGCCAATATACCTGAATACGCGCTGTTATTGTAGAAGAGTACCAGGCCACCTGTAGCCTCTCCTTCCATAAACATCTCAACTTCCGCCTGGTAGGAATGATGCGAGGGAATACAAAGCAATGGAGCACAATCTCCCACAGAACGTCCTTTCGACGCCATCTCCAGGCTGTTATCGATCAGCTGAAATCTGCTGGTGTCATAGTCTCCAAAGAATTTCCAATGTGGTTTTAATGTGTTGCCTTCAAAGTGATCACTTAATGTAAATACAGGACCGGAAGGCATACCGGCAGGTGTTTTAACCGGTTGAGCGGTGGTTATTCCCTGTGGCATTTTAAACCATCCGTCTTTTGTCCATTCTACGGGTTGCAGGAGGGTTTGACGGCCCATGTTATAATGCCCGTTTTCGTAGGCATGAAAAACCATCCACCATTGCCCTTTTGGGCCTTCGAATAAAGTGCCATGCCCTTTAGAACACCATCTTTCGGTGGTGGTACTGGTTCGCAAAAGAGGATTGTAAGGCGAATTTTCCCATGGGCCTAAAGGCGATTTGGAACGTGCAGATATTATCATATGGCTTGTGGCCGGTCCGGCTGTGCCGCCTTCCGCCACTGTCAGGTAATAATAATCCCCCCGCTTAACCAGTTTTGGCCCTTCCATACAAAAACATTCAATTGTCCACTCGCGGGGAATTGGCCAGCCGCTGTATACGTGTTTGAATTCACCTGTCACTGATAGCCCATCGTCTGACAGCGGTACATAACCACCGCTGCTAAAGTACAAATACCGTTTACCTGCAGCGTCTGCAATATGTCCCGGGTCAATATTACCCACTTTCAGGTCTACCGGGTCGCTCCAGGGTCCCTTCATTGAATTGGCTGTAATTACATAGTTTGTATTGTTGGCCGGGAAATAGATGTAGTATTTATTGTTGTATTTCACCAGGTCGGGCGCCCATACGGAACCCACGTATTTGTGTAATGCATTGGTAACCGGCCTCCAGTTGATCAAATCTTTCGAATGCCAGATCAACAAGCCCGGGTAGTACTCAAAAGAGGAATGCACTATGTAATAATCATCACCATCGCGCAGTAAACTCGGATCGGGGTAATCGCCTGCAAAAATTGGATTGGTATAAAAACCGGCACCTTTGCTATGGGATGTGGTTTGATACTGTGCATTTACCAATAGTCCTGTTTGAATGCAGATCAAAGTCAATAAACATTTTATTTTGTTCATAAGGTATTTCAGAGTATGTTTTTGTTATAGAACTAACACTTGTTTATAGGGGAACGATTTTTTTAGCTACGATAGCCTCACAATTGCTTGTAGTATGGATTATTCACTCCATACCAATACTCCGGCAGGTTTCAATACCTGTTCACCAACCAGTATCTTAGCTTTGGCAGGTAAGTTCATTGCATAATTTTCAGAAGAATAGTTGACGGCAATATTGAACCCGTCACGCCAGTATACATACACTCCCACCGGATAATCTTCCGTAGTTGCGCCAGCTTCCTGGTAGGAGCTTCTCAATACTTCCTTTTCAAGGTCCGAATCATCGGTATCCACGCCAATATAGGTTACGGTACCTTTCCCTGCTTTGCGTTTTATCACGGCAGCCTTGCCTTTATAGAATTGGTTATCATAGGAAGCCAATACTTCGGTGTTTTTTACAGGTTCCAGCAGATCAGCCCAGTTGTTCCACTTGTAATGCGACGAATTCATAAGCACATCACCGTTATTTCCTGGAGGAAGCATATCCACTGCTTTCACCCGGGCTCCGATCAGGCCTGAAACAGGGGCTGCGATTGGTCCCTCCCAGAAATGCCCATTGCGATCTTTGGTAGCGGTGCGGCAGGTAATGATCAGATGACCGCCTTTCATCACAAAATTTTCCCATTTTTTCACTAATGCTGAATCAGCCAGTTCGTAGGCGGGTACAACCAGGAGTTTGTACCTGGAAAGATCCGCTGATTCAGCAATAATGTCTGTGGGTGCTCCTAATGCCTTTGTTATTTCCAGGAACTTAACAGGATAGTTCCAGGCATTCCATTGCCAGGTTTGTTTTTGCCTGTCGATGGTCCAGTAATTTTCAAGGTTCCAAAGAATAGCCGTGGACCTGGAAGTAAGCTTTTCCGGCATTTTAGCACCTGGCTTATATTGCTGGCGAAGTCCTTTTATTTCTTTTATAAACTGCATGTAGTCCTCACCTCCCGGTGAAGCAGTTACACCATCAGTAAGCATAATACCGGCATGATACTGCTCGGAGCTGTACAAAATCTGGCGGAAACGGTAAGAACATGCCAGTTTGCCGCCTGCAGCAAAGCTGTGATACAGCCACATTCGAACGGTACCCGGCAGCAGAAGCGGGTTATAGCTTCCCCAGTTAACCGGACCCGGTTGAATTTCCATAACCCCCGATACACCGCCCACTGATTTGTAAAACTCCGAGGCAAAAAGGATTGTTTTACTGTCTCCCAGCCTGAACCCAAGTTTGCCTATGTTATCACTGCCGCCATTAGGATAGGCAGTATAGGTTGCAAAGTCAAGCTTTTGGGTTCGTCTTGCGTCTGCGCCAGTTGAGATGGCTGTGTAGTTGGTGGTAATGTATTGGTCTTTAGAAATATAATATCGCAATATACCAGCCTGAAAGTCCAGGAATTCGGCCTGGCTGTCTGCCAGGTACCTTTTAAAGTCGAGTAAAGCATGCGGGTTGTTTCCCCACCATCCCACAAGGCTGGTATTGGGAATGATCACTTCATCGAAACTATTGAACCACTGGCTCCAGAAAGCTGCTCCCCAGGCAACATTCAAAGCGTGAATGGTTTTATACCTGTTTTTTAACCATTTCCTGAATGTTTCCTGTGATGAAGGACTGTAATCGGGAATTGCAGGAGGTTCATTATCAATCTGCCATCCTGTAACATGCTTATTCTTTCCATAGCGTTTAGCCAGTTCTGTCACAATCTTTTCAACAAATAGCCGGTATGACGGATTGGTGATGGAAGCTAACCCGCGAGTACCATTTTCACCGCGGATATAATGACCGTCCATTATAAATGTTTCCGGGTACTTTATGCGCATCCATACCGGTGTGGTGGCCGAAGGAGTGCACATTACTACCTTCAAATTATATTTAGCGCAAAGGTCAACTACTTTGTCCAACCAGGCGAAATCATAGGCTCCTTCTGCTGGCTCCATTTTAAACCAGGCAAACTCGGCCAGGTGTACAAATTCGAAATCCATTTCGGAAATTTTCCTGATATCCCGTTCCCACTGGCTTTCATTCCAGTGCTCGGGGTAGTAATAAATACCTGTAGTGACAAGTTCTTTGTCAGGAAAAAAACGGTTGGGTGTCTGTGATGTTGCTGTAAATACAGCCATCCCCAGCATTACAGAAAATACCGATATACTCTTCTTTAAATAGTACATAGTTTGACCAGGTGATTAGAATGGAATTATAGTCAATGATAACAGGTGTTTTAATAGCTGATATCATTTTACAATTTAATCAAATTCAAAAAGAAAACATCGTTCTCCCGGATGTCCAGCTCTTTTGAAAAGGGAATGCCATTTTTTACGGTAACGACCTCCTTCGAAACCGGAGAACCATCGTTTTGTTTCTTTATTTGCTCTACCTGTTGCCTGGTGAGTTGCGCAGGCTTTCCCATGGAGAGATACGTGGACCAGGCATCATTGTCGCGATACCCTATTTTATACACTTCAACAGCATACATACCCTCAGGCACTTTCGCCATATTGATCTTTAACTTTCCTTTTGATTTTGACGGCAGGTCCTGGATGTAATATTTCTGATTATGCACTGAATCGCCGGGATGCGTGTGGGTGAAATCCCAGGCCAGTACCTGAATATTTCCTTCTGCATCTTTGCAAGCCCATGAAGCAGAATCCTTATTCACCAATTCAATATTGCCCAGCCGGTTCAGGAACTGGTAGGCATAGAATACCGGCTTGTTAATGCCTTGTGTGTTCAACATCCCAAAGCCTCCATGAAAAGGTTCAAAACGAGGGCCTGCTTCTTCGAAAATGTCGGTAAACACCCAATACGACATGGAGTTCGCAGCGTTACCGACCTGCTTCAGTTTTTGCAGCACATACGCAGCTTCGTGGTAACTATCATGAATTGGATCTGCCGGCGTATAGGATGCGCTCCATTCGGTATAATGCAATTCTAAATTTGGCATGAGCGATGTTTCAATCTCCTTTCTTGATTGAAGTACATCGCCGCTCACACTCATCGGATTTTTATCGAGCACCGTTCCTCCTTGTCCGTATTCATCTAAAAATCCTTGCTTAACACCATAAGCGTGTGTGCTGATAAAATCAATGGGAACATTATTATTATGGCAATACGCTATCATTTCCGGTTCCCAGGCCGCGCCTGCCGTCCCCGGTCCGCCAACACGGTAATTTTTGTTTACACTTTTAACTGCCAGTGCAGCGTATTTGTATAGTTTGAAATAATCTTCCTGTGTTCCTGTCCAGAACCCGGGTGAGAGATTGGGCTCATTCCATACTTCAAAGTACCAGGTCTTTACTTCCTCCTCACCGTACCGCTCTGTAAAATGTTGGGTAAGGGTGCGGACCAATGCTGCCCATTTTTCGTAATCTTTCGGGGGCGTTACGTTGCCCCGCCACCAGAAGATGGTTTGAGGACCGCTGGCAAGCGCCCCGGGCATGAATCCCAACTCAACAAAGGGTTTCATTCCAATACTGTGCAGGAAGTCAAACAGCACATCGACATACATGAAGTTGTATTCCGGATTTCCATTTTTATCCTCTTTGTAAACGGCCATGTCATCTGTTAAAAGCCCGTGCATGCGGATGTACCTGAAACCACATTCTTTTTTTACATACGCCAGTTGCTGCTGCCAATCGGCCCGCAATCCTTCATTCGCCCTGCCTGCACCTACGCATTCTTTAAAGAAGGCATCCAAAGTACCTGATGCTTTACTAAAATCAACATTGATTACCCTTTCCTGAACCGAAGGCTTATTTTGTTTTGAAGTTTTAGCACTTTGAGCAGTTAGTTTTATTGAAATGGAAAAAATATAGATTGCTAATAACAAGAACTTTCTTTTACTCATGATATTTTGTTTTAAAATCATTCAAGTACCATTACAAATCCACTATTTGCATTCAGCGTAATATCACATTTTTTTTGCTTTGCTGCATTCAGCATGGCTTTTGAAAACAATTCACTGTTGTTACCGTCTGTGAACAGCATTGCCTTGCTTTTCTTAAATGAGGCAATGTCAAGATTTAATTTCTTCTCATTTATATCTCCATTGATACCTGCGATGTACCACCGATTGCCGCTTCGCCTGGCAATGACAGCATATTTTCCCGGATAGCCTTCTAAAAATTTTACATCGTCCCAGTTGCCAGGAAGCTTTCTTAAAAACGCTTTCACCTCATCGGGCACCTGCACCATTCCTTCCGGCGCCTGGGCGTAATGTTGTATGCCGGATAAAAATAATACCGAAAGGGCCAGTTCGAAGGCAGGAGTGGTTTTCCTGATACAATTAGACGAGGTAAGCCCCGTAAGATTCATAGGTGTAAAATCCATCGGGTCGAATGCGTTCCTGGTGAACGGCAACATGGCGCAATGGTTGGCTTGCTTATCGGCTGCAGCCTGGTCAAATGTTACCATCTCCATTCCATAAATGGCTTCTGCTGTCATAAGATGCGGATATGTTTTTTGCCATCCTCTTGGCAATGTAGCGCCATGAAAGTTTACAAGGAGCTTATATTTTGCCGCATCATTCAAAATGTCAATGTAGTATTGGATCATGCTCTGGCCATCTCCACCGAAGAAATCGATCTTTACACCTTTAATGCCCATTGCCTGCAGCCGGCTGAATTCCTTTTCCCTTCCTTCCTTCGTAAGCAATACATCTTTAGGATGATACTTAACGGTGTTCCAGTCACCTGCAGAATTGTACCACAATAACAATGCAACATTCTTTTGATTTGCATACGCTGACAGCTCAGCAATCTTATCATAGCCGATCTTTGTATCCCAGTCTGCATCTATGAGGCAATATTGCCAGCGCATGTCATACGCATAGTCAATATATTTTTTTTGTTCATTGAAAGTGATGTTGTCATCCTTGCTATTGATCCAACTCCAACTGGCTTTTCCCGGTTTTACAAAAGAGACATCCTTCAACACTGCCGCCGGCGCCAGATCGGTACCCAAAGTTGATTCTGCAATTGTTTTTAAACTTCCCATTGTTATAATACGCCAGGGTGTAAGCCACGGCTTATTGTTTTGCGGTAAATAGCCACCGCCTGTAAACACTTCTCTCGGATCGGCAAAGCCGATTGAATAAACAGCCGAGGCAGAATCATTGATCAATCTTGTGCCGCAATAAGTGCCATCAAGTGCTGCTTCGGTGATCAATACCCATGTATTATTTGTTTTAAATAAAGCAGGGTATACCCAACCTGACTTTAACGGCGATACCGTGCCAGCAGGAATGTCCTGCAAATAATGTTCTTCATAAGAGGGATGACAATGCTGCCAACCTGTTTTTGCTTCACTCATGGGTTGCAACCAGGCCCTTGTTTTATTGTCAAATGCAAAGGAGGAATGTTCTTTAACTATCGTTTCATTATTGTTTATCCAGGAAAAAGAATAGCGGAAAGCCGCCCCGTCGTTGGATAACCGGAAAATGATATCCATTTTTTTCCCTTCTTCATTAGCAAAAGACATTACCAATTGATTGGTCTGGTAACGAATGCTGCTTTTTTTTGCATTCTTCGTTTGGTAGCTGTTTGTTATACGTTCCGGCTTTGATATCATGACCGGTTTCATGCCTTGTGTAAAATCATGCCCCTTCATCATCACTCCTAAAGCCGAAGGGTGAATGACGTTAACACCAGACTTTTGTATCGTGTATTGAATTTCACCTGAAGTTGGTAAGAATACAGTTAATACGATAGATTTGTCAGGACTTTCCAGTTTAGCAACCTGTTGCGCCGGAAGATAGGCCGGAAGTGAAAGACAAAACAGGACACAAGCAGTTACGATTATTTTCGTTTTCATCTTATTCTTTAAGAATTATTATAGTGCTGGTAGCACTTTGATTTTATTTTTGAGTTGTTCGGGTGGATAATAGCTGGCCAGGGCATCGGGTTCATTTGCTGCTTAAAATTTTATGACCGCTTTTTTTCCTGTATAGGTGACTACCTTGTTTGTTTGGTTGGTTGCGATCACAATGTTGAATTTTCTTTCGTTAAGCATTCCCGGAAACGAACCACTTCTATCGCCGATGATTAAAGTCTTCTTCGCATCATCCCAGGTGAAAGTGATCGTTGAATAAACCCCTCTCTCGTAATTGTAATTATCATTCTCGTCTTCGTACAAAACGAATTTTCCGTTTGCGCCGGGGTAAACTCTTATTTCCAGGTTGTCCCACTTTTTTTCTGCTGCATACTGAACGGAAGGTCCGACGGGAATGATGGAACCTGCTTTCACATAAAGCGGAATGATGTCGAGCGGCGTTTGCCTGCTTACTTTATTACCGCCGGAAAATTTTTCAGCAGTCCAGAAATCATACCATTCGGCGCCTGCAGGCAAATAGGTTTCTTTTGACCTGATTGTGCTGAAGTCTTCTACCTGTATTGTTTCTTTTTCGCTCACACCGGGCTTCACATACATCGCGTTGGTAACAGGGCTTACCAACAGGGATTTGCCAAACATATATTCATCGTTAATATCCAAAGCATTTTTGTCTTTTGGAAAATCCATCATTAGAGCGCGCATCATGCTCGACTGGTTGACTGTTACATCCCATGATGTGGAATAGATATAAGGCAATAAATGATAGCGCAGGTTGATGTATTTTTCAATGGCATCGTAATATTTGGTTCCCTTCTGTCCGAATTGATAAATTTCTCTTGGTGCATCTGCGCCATGCGAACGCATCATGGGAGTGAAAGCGCCAAACTGCATCCAGCGAACATATAATTCGCGATACTCGGGGTCTTCTAATTTTCTTTTGAACCCCGATAAAAAGAATCCTCCGATATCGGTATTCCAATAAGGTATACCGGTAAGTGAAAAATTCAAGCCGGCAGAAATCTGGCTCCTTAATGCATTCCACGATGAAGTTACATCGCCCGACCATGTATTGGCTCCATACCGTTGCTGACCGGCAAAAACCGACCGCGTGAGAATAAACACTCGCTTGCCGGAATCAACGGCACGTTGATGCGTTGATACGCCTCCCACAGTCATCAACGGAAAGGCATTGCGAACTTTCCTGAATGTTCCCAGATAAGTTTTATTATCAAAATCCGACTGTTTGGGATCAAGATGATCCGGTTCCGATGAATCCATCCACCAGCCATCCAACCCGAGTGCAAACATTTGTTTCAAATAATTCCAGTAAATATCACGGGCAGCAGGATTGTAGGGATCATATACACGAACACCCGAAGGATAATCACGTCTTACCGGCCATTTTTCAGAACCTGATTCCGGCCATGTTTTAAAATTCATCAACGCCCCTATCTTATCCAGGTCTTTGTATTGCTTTGTATGAGGACCAAACGAATTCCAGATAGAAATGATCATGTGTGCATTCATATTGTGAACATCGTTCACCATCTTTTGCGGGTCGGGAAATTCAGGATTTAAAAAGTCCATTGCATTCCACAAATAGTTACTTCCCCAATATTGCCAGTCCTGTATAATACCATCGAGCGGAACACCAAGCTTGCGGTATTGCTTTACTACATCCACTAATTCATCCTGGCTTTTATACCTTTCTTTACTTTGCCAAAAGCCATAGGTCCACAATGGGAACATGGGCGCCTGCCCGGTCAATTCGCGCATGCGTGCAATCACACCATCGGCATTACCACCGTACACGAAATAATAATCAACCCCATCTCCAACATCCGATTTAAATGATGTGCCTTCTGAATTATCAGTAAACACCGTGGGAGAATAATTGTCCCAAAAAATGCCATAGCCTTTTACCGATTGAAAAAAAGGAATGTAATCATCAAGGTTTCCCTGCACCATGTTCAGCGTTACGTTGCGCTGACTCATCCTGCCTTCCTGCTGTTGACCAAGGCCATAAATGGGTTCATCGCTGTCTAACACAAATGATTGCTGAACGGTTAATGTATTATTGCCTGCATCATTGAATGGTGTAAACTTTACGCCGTTTTGTTTTTCCTTCAGCAGTGATTCACCATTTACCGTTGCATAAATTATGTCACCGGTTTTCAGGTTAAGCGTAACGTTGAGTGTTGTGGTTCTTAAGTTTACCAAATCACCCTGCTGTTTAACATTGAATGCTGTTCTTTGCGGCTTCCTGATAACGGAAAGACTTTCTTTAGTGAAAGGGCGACCATCGGGAGATTTCAGTACTCTTACAGTTGAAGGGCTATAATATTGAACTTCGATCGCAGTCGAATTGATTATTGCTTTAATTCCAAGATCTGTTTTTTGAAAGGATTGTGCATTACTACTGTTACTAATGGAGAAAGCAGTTAACAACAACAAAAAGGTGCTCCATTTAATCATTACCGAGGTTTTAGTTTTGCTTAAATAAATTATTTCTTACCTCATATCGAGTTTCACAGCAATCTTCGTGAAACTAAAAATCATTGCAGAATGCAAAGAAGAGAGTTGATGGAGATCATTCTCTCTGTCAACTCTCTTCTCTGCGTGAAATAAATCCTGTCAATAGTTCAATTCCGATACTGTTTATTTACTCTTGCCTATAGCTGGTGCAGGAGTTCTTAATTAACAATGAGCTTCTTAATGAAACTAACTCCTTTCGACTTTATCTTCACAATGTAAAACCCTGCCTTAAGCCTTGAATTGATCTGTATCTTATTACCGCCCTGCGCATTCTTTACGTAAAGCTTTCTGCCGAGGTTATCATAAACTGTTATGACCGCATTTTCTGACATTTGGGGAAGAAGGATCGTAAACCTTCCTCCGTTTGACGGATTCGGATATAGGCTAATAGCATCCTCATTGATAGTGTTCGTGTTCACCTGCGTTGATAGTCTGGCGCCCGAAGATCCGGGAATGAACGGTGAGAGATAGTTTCCGGCGATTACCTGTTGTGTAATGCCGGGACCCTGCCAGGCTACCGCTATATTGTCTCCACCGGTAGCTTCCTTGTGAAGCACTTCGATGTAGTATTTCTGTCCGGCAACCAGGTTAATGGTAGCAGACTGCTGTGTGCTGTACTTATTCCATTCTCTCGAATTCGTCCATCCGTTCACGTAGGCTATCCTTGATGCATTGGCCGGGTTGTCGCTGGTGCTCAGGTATAGCTCCGTGTTATCATCTCCCGCGAGCCAGAAAGTGTAGCTTCCACTTGCAGTTGGATGGATATATCCGCGGATCCTGGTCCCATAGTTATCCGCCCAGTTTGTGGGGGCTTCGAGGCTGGTGAGCTGCCCGCTACCCGTAGGATTGTTTGGATAATTGGAATTGGAGGTCAGGCTACTAATTGCAGTTCCGCTGATCCCTGTCCACCATTGTCTCAGTATAGAGCCGGTCACGGTTAAGTTAAAGGTCTGCGTGCTTTGGCATCCTCCGCTATTGGTGTACGTGGCCACATAGTTCCCTGCCTGGTTCACCTGGATATTTGAAATGCCTGCTTCACGCGTAGTAGCAGTAAAATTATTCGGACCGCTCCAGCTCCACGATCCTCCCTGCACAGGCTGAGGGCCAAACAGCACGCTGCCACCTGCAGCTAAAGTACCACTGGCTGTCTGCTGCCAGCTTCCGCCATTAAGCTGTACGTACGGGGTAATGGTAGAAGGCGTACAGGCGGCAGGCTCCCAGTAAATTAAACCTCTTCCTCCGCCGGCGCTCATATATACCCTTCCCGCAACGTTCATGTCTCCGGCGAGCAATGGCGCGCCTGCGAACTGATGGGCGTCATCATTTAATTTGAGCCAGGTAGCACCCTGATCTGTTGATCTGAATAGGCCTGTTACGCCTGACACTGTTCCCCAAATGAAAACAGTAGGATAGCTGGCTCCGGGCATCGCTATTCCTATACCCACCGCTTTGCAATAAGTTACATTGGCAACAGTCGTATAAGCTACTCCGGCGTTGGTTGAATATTTTAATCCATTGTTGAAAAGCGGTACCCACACATGACCTTCAAAGCCCGACACTGTCCTCATCTGGGCTGGTTCCCATGGATAATTCGCGGTTGATGCGCCCGGCGTGCCTGCTAGGGAGAAACTGACTCCCTTATTGGTGCTTCTGAATAGCTCCCCGGTTCTCGGCGAGAATATGTAGAAATAATTTGAATTTACCTGGTCAGCCACCGGAGCAGCGTATTGTACGGATACACCCGAACAGGCCGTCCAACTGGCTCCGTTGTTGGTGGTATAGTAGGTAGTTGTTGACTCCCAGGGGCAGTGCAGGATAGTGCCTCCATCGGCGCTGATGGAAACCTTTCCATCTGTACCCATATTAGTGGCGCATCCCGTCCATGTAGCGCCCTTATCGTTGGAATAGTAAACAACGTTTCCACCGTTAGAAGCTCTTACGACCCTGTTTGTGTTGCCGGCCGCATAAGCAATGCTCTGATTATTCCCATCTGTAGGAGAAAGTCTTGCCTGCGGAATAGCAGTCAGCGGCTCATGCACAAAGCCTGTTACGTCGCCAAAAGAGGAGATAACCGAACCTCCGGGAATGCTTGTTATGTCGAGCAATGCTGTTTCTTCAATGCCGGTCACATCATATTTCCAGGTAGTATTCGTGGCGGTAATATCAGGACAGGTATATATGCCGCCTCCGCCTATTACGCGCACCCTGTTAACATTAGCCTGGTCAAACTCGATACAGTCCATCCAGTTAATCGCGCCCCCGGTAGACCATCCCATGCCGTTAGGATCATAGGTAGCGGTCGCACCATCATTCTTAAGGGTCCAGGTCGATCCGCCATCGGTAGTGAGGAAAACGAAGTCGCCCCAGCCGGTACCAAACTGGTTGTTCCAGTACATGCCATTGGTGGAAACGATCACCCGGTTAACATTCGTAGGGTCGATACTTACGCCTCCGTAGGAATAATCCTTCGAATGAACAGGTGTAACGTTGGTCCACACACCTGTAGAAGTGTTGAGCTTATATACCTTTCCGGATCCTTCGCCTAAATTTGGACCTTCACCATTCGCATAGGTAACATACATCGTGGTTCCCTGCAGGGCGGCCCGGTGCGGCATAAAACTGTTGGTTGGAGAAATGTCGGTAAAGCTGGCGCCCCCGTTTGTACTCCTGTAGAGAGTCGCCCCTCCGGTGCGGGAAACACCGATGTAAATGGTTTGACTTGCTCCATTCACTACGCTGCTTGAAGGGTCAAAAAGCACGAAACAAATCCCATTGCCGTTGGTTGTGGTAGTTACACCGCTCCAGGTCTGGCTCCAGGTTACGCCTGCATCTGTACTCTTCCACAATCCGTTCGCCCTTGTGCCACAGAATAATATATTACTATTTTTGGGGTCAACTGCCAATCGTTCACCGTTACCGCGCCCACTTCCATTTCCATGCACTTTAAACGTATTGGTAAGGTCTGTATAAGTAAAAGTATTTCCTTTATCGGTGGACTTTAATATAGCCGACTTCCCTGTGCCAACGTAATTGGTTCCGCAGAGCATATACACATTATTGGCATTCTGCGGATCAAGCGCCAGGGCCTCAACTCCATAAAGGTCACCTTGTGAATCGTCAAGCCAATCGAGCAGCTGAACCCATTTGTTGTTGGCGGCATCCCAGCGGTAAGCGCCGCCCACATCGGTGCGGCAATATCGGTCGCCGGTTGTTTTGTGGGTAACGATGCCGGTCACAAATCCGCCACCGCCAATAGGTGCATGCTTATAGACATAGCCGGAGGTTTGAGCGAACATTTTAAAGGACATAAAAAGTCCGGTAACAAAAAGTAGTATAACCTTTTGTTTACAGGGTACCAGTAATTTTGTTTTCATAAAGTTTAGATCATTTAAGTTTATCAAAATATCTCTATTTGGCCCCTGCCAAAAGAGCGTCAATCGTACGCTGATCTTTTACTGTATTATTCCGCCTGTCAAGAGCACCACCCGTATCCCACCAGAAAGGTTTTATTCCGCGTGCCAATGCTTCTTTCGTTGTAAAGTTTATCCAATAGTCCACGGAGGCGTTATGGAGGGCCAGCTCTTTGGGAACATTGGCGGAACCATCACGCCTGTAAGCGCCATACTCGCCCATGATAACCGGGATCCCTTTATCCACAAATTTTGTTTTCATCTTATTGTAGTCAGCAATTTGGTCGTTCTCTTCTCCGTAGGTAGCGTTACGATCAGGTTCAATGGTTGAATGATACCCATTGCCCCAGTAGTAAGCCATTTTACCCCAGCTCACGTCCTGGTTAAGGAAACAAAACTGTGATGGCAAATAATTATGCACTTCCACCATGAGGCGGTTGGCTGTAGGATCTATGGGAAGTGTGTTCATCAGATCAAATGTCAATCCCGGGTTTGTGTTTGGGCCCTGAACAATAAGAACGCGGTGGCTGTTCCTTCCACCTGTAGCACGAACGGCAGTAACGAAGGTCTGGTGGTATGATGCCAGAACAGCCACCTTCTCCGCATTATCAGCAGCCGGTTCATTAGCGCTGGCCAGCATGAGATGCTCATCAAAGTCGCGCATGCCGGTTGCGATTTGCTCCCATAATGCTTTTTGTTTGGCATTGACAGAATCCTGCTTCAGTTTAGTGATGTTATTTTCCAGCCAGCCGCCATCCCAATGAATATTCAGCATAACATACATGCCATTATTTACACAATAACCAACAACCTCTTTTACCCTGTTAAGCCAATTTTGATCTATGTGTGCAGTGCCTTTGTTGTCAATATGAATATCCCATGCACAGGGTAAGCGAATAGCAGTAAAACCTAATTGCTTTACAGATTTTACATACGACTCGGTGATCAGGGGGTTGCCCCAGCTTGTTTCTCCGCCGGTAGCTTCCAATGTATTCCCAATGTTCCATCCTAATTTGAATTTGGCAGCCAGTTGCACAGCGGTACTCATCCCTGTGGAATCAGGCGCTTTGGGCGAGGTATTATACGAGGGATAAATGTAGCTGGACTGCGAGACGGTAACTCTCCGGGCCTGGCCGTTCGTAGCACTTACCGTCAATATGGTGGAGCGGGATGCACCGGTGCTATTAGCCAACGCTGTTAACCGGATAGTGCTACTGCCGCTGCTTCCCGTTGTTTTACTGAATTGTAACCAAGAGGTAGCAGCGTCGCCGATGGTCCATTGTGCATTTCCGTTGATCGTCAGATCTGTAATACCGCCATCCGGAGTAAATGAAACCTCAGTTGGAGATACGGATAGCTGCGGTGCAGCAACAGCCGCCTTTTTATTACAAGATGCGTACAACAGCACCGTCATTAACAAACCCCAATATGCGCATTTACTAATGTTCATTTTTTCAGTCTTCATAGATGTACATTTAGCTATTATGTCATTGAATTTTTACCACCCTGATGTTATCGAAAGCAGCATTGAACCCGGTTGCGGTGGGCGACGGGGAATTATTGATCAGCCAGATGTGCACACTGCCGGAACCTGAATTACCTAACAGATCTTTTAATGAAGCCGCAGGTGTACCGGTTCCATTATTGGTGAGAAATAAGGATAACGGGATTGTTACCGTTGTCCAACCTGCTGTGGAAAAATTGGAGGTATTTCCATTGGCATCTTTCCAGGGCTCATAGCGACCCACATAAGCAGTACTATAATCTTTTACAACAAAGATTGACCCGCCATTCCAGGCAGCAGGCACATTCACTTCAAACTTGAACGCATAGCTTCCTACAGGCGCATTCAGGCTATCGACCGGCACCCATTGCACGCCATTGGTATTGATACTCCGGCCGCCATTCCACCAGCTCCATTCATTGGCATTCAAAACAGGATCGGTCATAATGGCATAATAACCCCTGTTACCCGTAAAAAGACTGCTGCTGTTACTGGTGCTGGTGGCTCCCCAGCTATATGGGTTCAGGTCATCAAAATTGCACAGCACGCCGGTAGTTACATCATTCACATTGTATACAGTGGTGTCTGCACCCGACTGGGTGGTGATGATCACCGGGCCGCTTTGGGTCAATGCCGGCAATTTAAAACCTACCGAAGTTCCGTCTGTAGTTCCTGCATAGGCGGTAACTGCTGTGCCCGCAAAGCTGATGCTTTTAATAAAAAAGAAGTTAAGGCCGTATATACGAACCGAATCTCCTTCATTGGCGTTTTCGTTGGAAACGGAAGTGATGGTAGGCGCCGGGGCTGCTATTTTAAATGTAAAGGTAGTGGCGCCCTCCGGCGTCACATAGCGGATGGTATTGAGCTGTTCGGCTGGTACTGAAGGGAAGGGTATTACCGAGGGCACCTGCACCGCTGCGCTGGTATCGGAAAACAAAGCGCTGTTAAAAGAGGCAGGCACTCCATTGAAAGCTATTTGGGTAGCTCCTTTTAAGCTATGGCCCAGCAGCACTACCCACTGACCCGGCTCCAGACTATTGAGTACAGAATCGCCAGGCGCCGGTGAAAAATTGCGTACACCTGTAATAACAGGGCTGTTCGATGTATCTTTTTTACAAGCGCACAGCAATATATAGGCAACAGCTAAGCTGTATAATATCTTTTTCATTTTTGATCGTTTAATAGTTACATCAATAATAGGCTACCGGTGGTTCAGATAGTTTCGGATCGGCCGTGAGCTCAGTAGCTGGTATGGGCAGCGTAAACGTATAGATGGTTGGCGGCGTAATCGCTACGTTGTAAGGCGTTGGCGTAGCAATACCATTGCTGTAGGTAAACAATTGCCGCTTTTGATTTTTGAGGGCATCAATAGCTTTTTGCGGGTTGTAGTAGGAAAGTCTTACCAGGTCGAACCAGAACTGGCTTTCGTATACCAGTTCAATTCTTCTTTCCCTGAAAAGGGTGTCGGCATCGAGCAACGGCGCCGGATCAACCCCTGCCCTGGTACGCACTTTATTAAAATATTTCAGTGCCTCTGCATCGGTGGTAGAAGCGTTATTACCAAGAATAGCTTCGGCATATACAAGATATACATCAGCCAGGCGCAGCAGGGCATTGTGCTCAATAGACGACCAAAGATCCATCGTGGGTGAGTTGTTATCCGCAGCAGTGCCAACTACATGCTTTTTAAGGTTACATGAGGTTGCCCTGTATCCGCCACCGGCAGCATTCAGTTCAGGGTAAAAGTCCCCTGTAAGCATAAAAGATGCTTTACGCCGGACGGAATCCTGTTGTGTATATAAAGTATACAGGTCGTAAGTGGGGCCTATGGCGCCCCCCCAGCCACCACCGCCGGTTACCAGGTCGCCGCTGGGTGCAAACTGCGCCTGCAGTGCATTGCCTAACCCATAACCTACACCAGGCGCCCATTGCAATGCAAAAAGCGATTCCTGGCTATTGTTATACTGCGTTCTGAAAAGATTATAATAGCTGGACAGCAGTGATAAACCGCTTTTGTTGCAAACATTACCGGCGTATAATTTAGCACTGTCTAATAAAGCCTGGTTTCGGGTCATGTTCTGGTTAAGGCCGGCCCAGGTGAGGTATATTTTGCTGAGCATGCCCTGCGCCGACCAGGTGGTTACCCTGCCTGCTGCATCTGAAGCCGGCAGGTTTTTCGCCGCAAAGGTTAGATCGGAAGCAATGAATTTATATACGTCCGACACAATATTCCGGCGCAGCAACGGCGAGTCTATCAGCTTGGTGTTGTCTTCTATAATAGGTACTGCCCCCCATAACTGTACGAGGTGAAAGTAAACAGTAGCCCTGACGAACCTGGCTTCGGCCAGTGCGGCATTTATGTCTTTCGCCGGTATAGTGGCCGGCGCTTTATCCCTGATGGCCTTGATGGTAACATTGCATTGACCTACGATCTTGTAAAAACTGCGCCAGGTACCGGCCAATTGGCCATTATCACCCGTAATGGAGAAGGTGGTGAATTGCACCAGGTCGGGATTGTATGGCTGCAGCAGATTGCCGCTTAATACGTCGCCTACCCCGAGGTATGGAAAAGAATTATAGTCGAACCAGGTAGCGCCACCATATAATGCTGCGGTGGCCAGCCTCAGATCGGAAGTGGATTGGTAAAAGTTATCCGAAGTGATCTGTGATAAAGACGGACGATCGAGAAAACTTTTTTGGCAACCGGATGTACACACCAGTACAAACAGCAGCGGTATAATGATTCTATATATTAATTTCATATAATTTTCTTTTACTTCGTTAAAGCCAGGTTTGCGCCTATTGTAAACACGCGGGGTTGCGGATAAAAACCAGCGTCTACACCCGCCAGCAAGGGGTTCCACGACCCAATTTCAGGATCTACCCCGCTGTATTTCTTAATGATGAAGGCATTGGTTACATTCACATATACCCGTAACGAACTCATGCGTACTTTCGTCAGCAGCTGCTGCGGCAGGGTATAACCGAGTGAAATGTTCTTACACCTGATAAACGAACCGTCTTCGATAAACCGGTCGGACAGGCGATTGTTATCATTACCGCTGCTCTGGCTTATCCTTTCTATGCTGGTACCTGGATTGGTCACATATACGTTGTTTACATCGGTGGCCGATCCGTTCGGGTCTCTCATGCCGAGTTTGGCATAATTGAGCACCGATCTGAAATACCCAAAGTTCTGGTTGGGATTATCGCCATTGATCCGCATGCTGTTCATTACTTTGTTGCCCACATTGGCGCTAAGAAAAATATTGAGGTCAAAGTTTTTATAAGAAAAAGTATTGTTAAAGCCTATCTGGAATTTGGGGATCGGCGTTCCCAAAAAGGTTTGATCACGTTGGTCGATCACTGAATCGCCGTTCAGGTCACGAAATTTCACATCGCCCAGCCAAACACCGCCTGTAGTGGGTGTGATGGGAATTTTTACCCCTGTTGTAGGGTTCACCGGTATAGCCGGGTGAGTTTTAAAATCACCGGCATCAGTAAATAATCCATCGGTTTGGTAACCCCAAAACTCGCCAATCGAACGGCCAACCATCGACTTGGCGGCAATAGCCGTTCCATAGTAACCATACAAGGCTGCACCCTCGGCATTCAGCGTCAGTATTTTGTTGGTATTATGCGATACAGTTATATCCGATTTCCAGGTAAAGTTTTTGCTTTTTATATTCACCGAGCTGATCCTGAAATCGAACCCTTTGTTGCTCACAGCCCCGATGTTTTTATAGGGGGCAGCGAGTGCTCCGGGATTCCAGCCGGTAGAAGGAACTGTTCCAGAATACAGCGGCAGCGGCAGGCTAAGCAAAAGGCCGTCGGTCCTGCGATCGTAAAAATCTACTGAGAAATTGATCCGCTGGTTAAATAATGTACCATCCAACCCTATGTTGGCATATTTTGTTTTTTCCCATCGTACCAACGGGTTGGGCAAATTGGCCGTAAGCTGCGCCACACCCGATAAACCATTTGCACTTGTGATGAGTGTAGAGGCGTAGGCGTAATCGCTGATACTCTGGTTATTGGTAAGCCCATACCCTATCCTGAGCTTCAGTTCATTAAAAAAGGTCAACTGTTTAAAAAAGTCTTCATTGTTTATTTTCCAGGCAAAGGCCCCTGAATAAGTGGTAACCCAGCGATTACCGGCCGCAAATTTTGAAGAACCATCTGCCCGCACATTGGCGGTAAACAGGTACCTGTCGTTATAACCAAAATTAAGGCGCCCGAAATACGACTCCTGTGCGCTGTGCCCCTTATTGCCCGAATTGGTAGCGGTTGTGGCATCGCCACTGTTAATAGCCTGCACATTGTTCGAAGGGAAATTTTTACGGGTAGCCGATACTTCTTCAAAAGTGCTTACCTGCGCTTCATGCCCCAGCAAAGCATTTACATTGTATTTGTTGCTGAAAAAGCGGTTATAGGTTAAATAGTTCCTGAGTGTTGTATAATAGTTTTGGCCGTACGAATAGGTTGAACTATTTACTTTGTTCACGATGCTGCCGATGGTATAGGTAGGCGTAAATTGATCCTGGGTTCCAAAATCAAAACTGCCGGATACTTCATTCCGGAGCGAGAGGTCGCGGGTAAAAGCTATTTCGGCATAGGCATTGCCGAATAGCTGGTTTCTTTTTTTATCATTTTTGGTGATCAGGGCTATGGCAAAAGGATTGAGTGCATAAGCACCGTAAATGTTCGGATCATTACCGCCCCAGCTGCCGTCGGCATTCTGCACATTTACATCAGGGGTTTGATTCAGCGCCATTGAAATAACGCCCGAACTTGAAGTCGTTACTTTTTCAGTAATGTGCGCGAGTTGCAAACTGGTACCGATCTTCAGCCAGCTGGTGGTTTTATTATCAAGGTTCAACCTTACGGAGGTCCTGCCAAAATCTGATCCCAGTGCAATACCTTCCTGGCGGAAATAAGAACCGGACAGCAGGTACTGGGTACGGTTGTCGCCGCCACTCACGGTGAGGGTATGATTTTGCATGGGCGCATTCCTGAATAATGCTTTTTGCCAGTTGGTGCCTTCACCGAGGTATTGCGGATTGGCAAACTGTGGCCGCAGGTCGTACCCGATAACAGCGCTTTTTTCGTTCATGAAGCCGGCATACTCACGCAGGTTCATGGTTGGATAATAATCCGGCAATTGCTGTCTTCCTGCATAAAAGTCGTAGGTAATCCTGGGGACACCGGCCTGCCCCCTTTTAGTGGTTATAATAATAACCCCATTGGTAGCCTGCGAGCCATAGATAGCTGTGGCCGATGCATCTTTTAATACATCTATGCTTTCTATTTCGGAAGGATTGATACTTGCCAGCGGGTTAGAGCCGCCGCTCGTATTGGCAGCGCCGCCAACGATCACTCCGTCGATCACATATAAAGGTGGGTTATTATTGAAGGAAGATAAACCGCGGATCTGTATTGACACAGCGCCTCCCGGTTGCCCGGAAACCTGCTGTACTACCACTCCCGGCACTTTACCCTGCAGGGCCTGGTCGAAAGTTACCGGTTGTGTTTTTCGCAATTCTTCACCGGTTACAGAAGAGATAGACCCGGTGAGGTCTTTACGTTTTGATTTACCGTAACCTATTACGACCACATCTTCCATTTTTATGTCATTTTCTTCCAATCTCACTTCGAGCGTATTGCTCTTACCTACCTTCACCTCTTTCTGGAGGTAGCCAATCATGCTTATTATCAGCACATCACCTTCTTTAGCTTCAATGGCAAAGCGGCCATTGACGTCGGAAGTGGTGCTGGTAGTGGTACCAGTAATAAAAATGAGGGCATCCTGCAAAGGCTTGTTTTGCGGGGAAGCCGTTATTTTACCGGTGATCTTTTTCGTGCCGGCCCTTTCCTGTGCACTGCTATTCAAAGTAATGAGCAGGCAACAGCAAAAAGACCATAGCAGCAATAGTCGCAAACGAATCGTTTTGGTTGATTTCATATGTGTGTGTTTAGCTTGACTACATTCTTATCGTCAGTTTCTTTCCTTCATACATCACTTCTTTATTGTACCCCGCTTCAAAGTCCAACTGCTTCGCCTGACCGGGTGTAATGAAGTTGATACGCAACGTTCTTTTCAGCAGCATTCCAGTAAACGACCCTTTGCGATCGCCAACGGTCACTGACTTTGTGGCTTCACTGTATTTTACAGGAATGATCGAGAAAGCACCTTTTTCGTAGTTGTAATTGGTCCCTTCATCTTCATACAGGTTGAAAGATGCATCGGCGCCGGTGTAAACGTTCAATGTAATGGTGTCAGCCGGTTTTTCTGCCGTGTATTGTAGCGCCGGCCCGAAAGGAATGATAGAACCTGCTTTTACAAAGACAGGCATACGTTCATACGGTGCATCAGCCATGATTTTTTGACCGGCCGCATACCATTTTCCCGAATAGAGGTCGTACCAGCCTGCAGATGCCGGCAAATACAACGCCCGTTTGGTTTGCCTGTATTCATACACAGGATTTACTAGCAAAGAAGGACCGAACAGGTATTGATCGCCTATGTTCAATACGGCTGTATCTTTTGCAAAGTCCATCGCCAACCCACGCATGATGGTGTAGTTTTCATGATAAGCTGCGCCGGCCAATGAATAGATGTAAGGCATTAAACGGTAACGCAGTTGATCGTAATAGAGAAAGCTCTGGTAAGCGTGATGTGTTTCAGGAGCCATGTTGAATATCTCCCGGTAAGGGAACTGTCCATGCGAACGGAATAAAGGCACAAATGCGCCAAACTGGTACCAGCGTGTATTCAGCTCCCGCCACTCTTCCAGGTTTGCGGCATCCGGTCTTTCAAATTTTTCCGGCACTACAAAACCACCGATATCCATGGTCCAGTAAGGCAATCCTGACAGGGAGAAATTAACACCCGCTGCTATCTGGTTTTTCATATCACGCCAGGTGGACCCGATATCACCGCTCCATATAGCTGCCGCATAGCGCTGAGAACCTGCAAAACCGGAACGGGTCAATAAGAACACCCGCCTGTTGGGGTCTGTTGAACGCTGTCCTTCGTAGATCCCTTTTGCATTTTGTAAAGGATAAGCATTCAGGTATTCGGCTGCGCTGCCTAATGCAGTAGGCGTCATTTGCGACTTTCTTTTTCCAGGATCAACGTTGGAAAGAATATCGGGTTCGCTTGCATCCATCCACCAGGCATCAATTCCTTTACTGTATATCTTTTTGTTGATCAGGTCCCAGAAACCTTTCCGTGCATTTTCATTAAAGGCATCATAGAATGTGGAAACATAGCCCTTGCCGATCCAGTCTCTTTGCCTGTCAGCAATGTTCCTTTTATACAGCCAGCCGTTCCTGTCAAATTCGTTGTAAGTGGAAATGCCTTCATAGAATTTCGGCCATACCGAGATCATGATCTGCGTGTTGTACTTTTTGTGCAGCACATTGATCATGCTATCGGGGTTGGGGAAACGGGTTTCATCAAATTCCTGGCTGCCCCACCCGGCTTCTTTCCAGTAGCTCCAGTCTAATACAATATTGTCAATGGGAATTTTTCTTTTCCGAAATTCATCAACAGTCGACAAGATCTCATCCTGCGTTTTGTATCGTTCCCTGCTTTGCCAGAAACCGAGGGCCCATTTTGGCACAATAGGCGCTTTACCGGTAAGGGTTCTGTAACCGCCGATCACCTCATCCATGTTATTGCCATAGATGAAATAATAATCAATCTGCTGACCGGCTTCAGAGCAAAAACCAAAGCTGTTTTGCTCTGCCACAGTCAAGGGCTCCTGCCATTTCAGGGAAAGATAGGATTCGCCGCCTTCGGGTGTCCATTCAATTCTAACAGGTATTTTTTCTCCTTTTTTGAATTGGAAGGGGATCAATGCAGGCGCCGGGTTCCATGCTTTGCGCCAATGGTCCAGCACAAGTTTACCATCGAGCCAAACTTTCAGCGAACCGCCAAATGTGAAACGGAACTGATGAAGGCCTGAAAGATAACTGGCCAGGCTGCCTTCCCAGGTTACCACCCCGGTGGCGGGTGTAAACTCGCCGGGAAGCTGGTTCTTTGAGTCGCCCAGGAACTCCATATTGATCGCTGCTTCCGCTCTTTCAGTAATTATTTCCTGCGGTTTGCGCTTATCATTGGCATACGATGTTGTAAGCCAACCAGCCACTCCTTTTTTTGAAAAGAGCTGCAGGTCGGCCAGCGGATGAAGCGGCCTCACATCCCCTGCCCTGGTCAGGGAATAATTATCCCACAGAATACCATAGTTTTTATTGGAGATCAGAAAAGGAACGGCCACTTCTGTATTGTTCTGGAAGAAAGTAACCTGCTGCCCCCTGTAGTTGATGATGCCGTCCTGGTGCTGTCCCAGGCCATACCATGCATCACTGGCTGTGGTTTGAAATGCCTGGGTAAGTGTGTAATGCCGTTTGCCATCAAACACTGCAGGCTGAAAATGTCGCCCCAACGGTTGTTTTTCATTCAGTATTTTTTCACCTTTCTGGTCCCTGAAAGAAACGGCGCCTGTTTTAAGGTCTACAACAGCGGTAAGGTTTTTTGTTTTTAGTGTTACGCTTTCTTTGGAGGGAATGACATTCCAGGAAAGACCAGGTCTTTTACTGTAAACAGTGACAAGGCTTTGCGTGGAGGCCATTTCTTTCCCTGGGGCCGCCATCACCCTGATGATGTTGTCGGCAATCACTTCCAGCTTAACTGCATTTGATGTACCTGTAACGAGGGGATCGGTGAAAACAATTACACCGTTGGGAGTAGTAATATAGGACGGCGGTGCTGCCAACAAAACATTCAACAGCGCAGAACTCAGCAAACTAAACAATAGTAGTCGTAATTTCATACAGCAATACAATGATTATTGAATGCTGTAAAACTATTGTTATGCCCTTTGAAACAGGGGAGTTGAATGTTTCATAGTAGGGTAATGAATGTTGCAAAGAACTGATTTTCAGTGAAGATTATTGAACAACCCGACATCATCGGCCATTAACGGATTGTTGGGAAAAGTCCGATAAGGCTTTAATGCCAATAGCCTCCGGTGGAAACCGGAGGTCTTGTACCTAAACGATGAACCTGACAAGGCCCTATGAAAGGATCCTTATCACATTTGCATGCGTCAGTTCATCAGCATTTTTTGCCGGCAGCGTAACGACCAACCCCTTCTCAGTCCTTTCGAAGGTTAATGATTGCCTTGTTGGTACCCATTCCACTTTTTGAATTTCTTTCGGAAAATGCGTGCTGTTGATTGCCAGGTTTTTTATAGCAAGTTTCCCATCCTGCGGCCAACCCATTGCAGTTGCATAAAGCACATCGCCTTTCACATTAAAGCGAATATCTTCATGCGTAAATGGCTTTCCTTTCCCTTCATTAAAACCTTTATCACTAAGTTTTGCCTCCTGTGCAGGTCCTTCACCAAATATTTTCCATGGTCGTGTGCCATAAATGCTTTCGCTGTTTACTTTCATCCATGCACCTATTTCTTCAACGATCTTTCTTTCTTTTTCATCGATGGAGCCATCACCACGCACAGGTATATTCAACATTAAGTTGCCATTTTTGCTCACAATATCAACCAGGGATTGAATCACTGTTTTTGCTGTTTTGTAGCCATTGTGTTCATAAATTCCACGGGCATAGTGCCAGCCGCCAATGCAGGTATCCGTTTGCCAGGGCAGCGGTTGAATATCGTTGGCCTGCCCTCTTTCAATATCCCATACCATGGCCTTGCGTTGGTCCTCATTTAACATTTTTCCGTTGAGTACTGCCCGAAGCTCTCCCTGTTCTTTAATGCTTTTATTGTACAAATGAGCAGCAATGCGCAAGCCTGCATCACTAACAGGCCAGAACGGAAGCTGGTCATCGTCGAAATAAACTACGTCGGGATCATATTTGTTGATGAGGTCTATAGTGCGGTTATAAAACTTTTCAATGTAGGCTTTGCCGGGTGGATATACACCATTGCCCCAATCCCATTGCTCGGTGAAATTACCCTTTAACTGGCCGGGGCTCAACGGATGATTTTGTGCATATAGCTCTTGCGGGTCCAATCCTTCCCACCACTTTCCTTTGCCATCTGCTTTTGTAAGTTTTCCATCATAAGGGATACCTGCAAACTGTCCGGTTTTATCTGCACCTTGCGCCAACTCATACCAGATCCATGCGTGTGATGCATGAACACTCACGCCGAACGGAAGTCCATTGTTTCTTGCCGCTTTTGCCCAACCGCCAATCAAATCTTTTTTAGGGCCAATTTTGGTAGCGTTCCAATGCTTTTGATACTTGCTATCATACAAATCAAAATTGTCGTGGTGATTGGCCATTGCCATAAAATACTGTGCACCCGCATTTTTATACAAACTCACTAATTCTTCAGGATCCCAATTTTCCGCCTTCCATTCGTTGATCACGTCTTTAAATCCAAACTTTGAAGGATGCCCGTATTTTTCAAGATGGATTTTATATTGCCCTGATCCTTCCCCGTACATGTTTCTCGCATACCAGTCGCCAGCTTCGGGTTCACATTGCGGTCCCCAGTGTGCCCACATGCCAAACTTGGCATCACGAAACCACTCAGGTGTTTTATAATGCTGTAACGATTCCCATGTGGGTTTGAATGGCCCTTTTGCAATTGGCTCACCTGTAAAAGGCTCCTCAAAGAAATTATTACCCAATGCCCGTGATAACCACAACGATGGCAAAGTGGCGGCCATTCCTTTGATCAATGTTCTTCGCTTCATTTTTAGCAGTTAATGGAGTTGAATTACCTAATACAAATTTATCCTGCGGGCTTTCGTTGTCAATACACTAAAAAGACTTTGTTTTGTACAAATCCGACTTTCCCGGAACCAGAGCTCCAAACATGGACCGGGTTATTCCGCTTTCAAAGTGGTTGTTGCTACCGGAAGCGATCCGCTCCTGGCAGTGATGGTTATTTCGCCTTTCCTGCCTGTCGATTGTATGATAGCGATACATTTTCCCTGCCAGGCTTCCATCTGGTTCCCCTTTAAGGGCGTATGGCTTTGCTGATCACCATTGCCTACTGCAGCGAGTTTACCGGCCCCGGTGACTTCAAAAGTGATCCTATTGTTAGCAAAAGGAACCGGCAGGCCATTGACATCAAGCACCTGCACAGCAACATAACTCAGGTCCTGCCGGTTTGCCTTCAGCACTTTTTTATCAGGCGACAGCATTATTGTAGCCGGTTCACCGGCCGTTTGAACAGAAAAGGAAACCCTTTTTCCGTCTGCTGTTTTTCCTATGGCTTCCAGTTTACCTGGTTCATAGGGTACTTCCCAGAACAGGAAGGCTTCTTTGTTGAGCTCCCATTTGCGGGTGCCCAATGATCTTCCATTCAGTTTCAGTTCCACTTCCGGTACATTGGTATACACATGCACCGCCAGCGTATCGCCTTTCCGGTCATGGTTCCAATGGGTTTCGACCTTTGGCCAGCTCCAGAAAGAGCACAGCTCTCTATTCCTTGCCGATGTATCGGTTTGCACAGCAATATGTACCACGGGTTCCTTATTCCAAAGGGCTTTCCTGAACCAAAACCCGGGTTTTGGAAAGCCGCACATGTCGATCACACCGCAGGAAGCGCCACGCCAAGGCCAGGTTGGCCATTTTTCCCAGAATTTACAACCGGTACCTACATCGCCAATGCCTGCTTCACCGATATAATCAAACCCCGTCCACAGAAATTCACCTGCCACATAATCTTTCACCTGCCCCTCCAGCCATTGGTCATAGGAACGCAATTGCCAGCAATCGCCGGTGTGGTAGGGATATATCACCGTCTCGGACCCAAAGATGACCCGGTTGGGGTATTTTTCATGGTCTGTTTTATAAAAAGCCTCCTGGTAGTTGTAACCGACTATATCCAATAAACCGGCCATGCCAAAGGAATTGGCATTAACGATCTCGTTGCAGGCTGCAGTAAAGGGACGCGTATTATCGTATTTGCGCGAAGCTTCTATGAGCATTGGGGTGATCTTTAATGCATTTTCTTTATTATACTGCTCCCTTACTTCGTTGCCGATACTCCAGGCAATAACACAAGGATGGTTCCGGTCGCGCCTGATCCAGTTTTCAACATCCTTTTCGTACCATTTCGTAAAATGAGCTGCATATCCAGCTGGCGTTTTCCCGTCCATCCATTCATCAAATAGCTCGTCAATGACCACAAATCCCAAAGTATCCGCATACGCCAACAACTCCGGCGATGGCGGGTTGTGGCTCATCCTGAGCGCATTGCAGCCCATGCTTTTTAAGATCTCCAACTGGCGTTTATGTGTGCCATCCACCACGACGGCGCCCAATGGCCCGCCATCGTGGTGATTGTTTACCCCTTTCAATTTGACCTGTTTCTCATTTAACAAAAAACCTTTGTTGGGATCAAATTGAGCTATCCTTATGCCAAATGATGAAGCATAATGATCTACCACCTTTCCGCCCGATTGCACTTCTACCTGTAACTGATATAACCTGGGTTGTTCAACAGACCATAATGCCGGTTTGTTGATCCTGATGTTTTGTTCGATCTTCAGCTCCAGTCCGGCCCCCGCTTCCACTTTCGATGTAGCCCTCCCCGCTTCTTTACCGGCTGCATTTATCAATTTTGTAATTACTGTACAGGGCCGATCACCCCTCGTTTCGTTGCTCAATGCTATGGAAATATCAATACTGGCCTTGTCATTGTTGGCCTCTACGGTGCGGGCAAAAACTCCCCATTGATCAATATGCAGTTTGTTTTTAGCTACCAGCCATACATGCCGGTAAATTCCGGAACCGGTATACCACCTGGAATTGGGCTGTTCAGTGGTATTCACTTTTACAGCGATAACGTTTTCCTGGCCCGCAGGTTTCAAATACTGTGTGAGGTCATAATAGAAAGAAGAATACCCATAAGGGCGAATGCCCAGGTAATGTCCATTGATCCATACTTCGCTGTTGCGATAAACACCATCGAACAATACTTCCACCTTCCTGCCGGAAAAACCCGGTTCAGACCTGAAGTGTTTTCTGTACCAACCAATGCCGCTATAGGTATAGCCTCCACCTGCGCCAGTACGATTGGCCGAATCGAAAGGATGTTCGATACTGAAATCGTGCAGCACATCCACCAGGCGCCAGTTGGCATCATCAAATTCAGGCCGCTCAGCGCCGGGATGATCGTTCAGCGCAAACCTCCAGCCAAAGTCGAAAGGGATTTTCGTCTTATTAATTTTCTGCGCTGTTGAATACGATACTATTGACATAAAAACCATCAACAGCGAAACGCCAGAAGCTTTAATCGTTTTTCTACACTTTATCATTTGGTCCCTGAAACACGCGTTGTTTACCGACGTTTTTTGAAAATATGCTGTACAAAAAGATACAGATTGTTGGCCCACTCGGTATCGTCATGAGCATTGTCATCCACATGCCATACATGCGGCACCCCTTGTTTTTTGAGGTACTGGTGCACACGCTGGCTGACACTGATCAGTCCATCCTTATTGCCACAGCCAAGCCACAGCACTTTAAGTTGCTTCTTTGCTGCCACCAAATCCGGCAACAGTTTGGTGTCAGAAAGTCCCCCGAATTCATTAGTATTCGGGGCTGAAGAAAATCCACCGACGTAAGCAAAAGTATTGATGTGCGAAAGGCCGATATTCAGAGACTGGCCACCGCCCATGGACAACCCTGCGAGTGCACGATGTTTGCGGTCGGTGTAAACCGAATAGTGGGATTCGATGTAAGGAATGATGTCGTTGAGCAAATCGTTTTCGAAGGGCTTGCCATAACCTTTAAATCCGCCATTTCGCTCTTCCTGTTCATCAGGCTTGGGATTGGACACAGTTATGTTTGTATTACAATTAGGGAAAACCATAATTGCAGGTCCGATTTTACCGTCGGCCAGCAGGTTGTCGATGACATAATCAGCATGGACCCAGTAAGGCCATTGACCGGCGCCGGAGTTGAGACCGTGCAGTAAATAAATCACCGGATACTTTCGGTCGGGTGAATATCCGGGAGGTGTATAAACCAGCATCTCCCGACGTGTGGAAAGCGTTTTGGAGTCATACTGAACAGTAGCCATAGTACCGTGAGCTATATTTTCACGCTTGTCTCTGAACCCGGCAGGTGGATTGTCAAAGGCGGGCTTATCATCGGGTCCCAGCTTAGTTGGTCCCCCAAAGCGACCTTTGCTGGTGGACGCTGGTGTGGAATCTTTGACCACCACTGATGGTTTTTCCTGTGCATAACCTGAAATACCATCAGCTAAAAGCAAAAACAATACTATTAATACGTTATTCATATTATAGTTTTACCGGATTTATAAATAACAACCCCTCAGCCTCATCGGTGTGTAAAGAACACAAATAAAAATGCACAAAGGCGAAGCAAGTCTAACTCGGGTTTGTAATATCTTATTGGTGTCATACTTTTTAAAGGTAAATTTTAAACACCATTGCCAAGTCATTCGGAACCAGTTTTGGTTTTTGAATTGATAACGAACCAGCATTTTGTTTCCATGATATCTTTTCCTTGCTACCCAGTACTTCAATTCGCTTTACTACGCCATTACCTTTTGTTTTACCCAACGCTTTCAGCATCACTTTTTCCTCCGGTGTACCCAATACAGTAGCATATAAATTTTTCCCTTTCTGATTGTAGCGAATATCTTTTGCCGAAAATTTTATTTTTTCTTCGTTAAACCCAGGACCATTCATCGGATTAGCTGCTTCAGCAACCGGTCCTTCTCCATAGATTTTCCAGGGACGAGTATCAAAAATGCTTTCCTTGTTAATATCCATCCAGCCAGCGATGCCTTCGAGTATTGCCATTTCTTTTTCATCAATTGTCCCGTCTCCACGAATAGGAATATTCAGCAGCAGATTCCCATTTTTGCTGACAATATCAACCAACGTATGGATAACAGTCTTTGCTGATTTATAACCATTATTCTCATAGGTGGACCTTTTATAATGCCAGTCACCAATACACGTACAGGTTTGCCAGGCTTTGTTTTGCATCTTATCAGGAGCTCCTCTTTCCACATCCCAGACCATGCATTTTTTTTGGTCTTCGGTGAGTACTTTACCAAACAAAACAGCGTTGAGTTTGCCGTTGTGCGTGGCCATGTTATGATTATAGTAGTGTGCGGCAATTTTTAACCCCGCATCGCTTACAGGATAGAGAGGAAGTCCTGTATCATCGAAGTAGAGTAGATCGGGATTGTATTGGTTGATCAGATCAATCGTGCGGTTATAAAATTTGTCGCAATAATCCTGTGTTGGCACAGAAGCCCCATTTTTCCAATCCCATTGCTTCCACAAGCTGGTAATATTTTCGCTTCCCTCACTGAGCGTGTGATCCTGTGCATACAGCGCTTGCGGGTCAAGCCCCTCCCACCAGGTTCCCTTGCCATCCGTCCTGGTGAGTTTCCCGTCGTAGGGAACGCCGGCCAAAGGACCATTTTTATCTGAACGTTGAGCCGTTTCAAACCAGGTCCATGCATGAGAAGCGTGCACACTTAATCCGAAGGGAAGATTATATTTCTTTGCTGCATTGGCCCAACCCTTAATAATATCCTTCTTTGGACCAACCCGAAGGGAGTTCCATTCCTGGTATTTGCTGTTCCACAAATCGAGATTATCGTGGTGGTTGGCCATCGCAAAGAAATATTGTGCCCCCGTACGTTTGTAAAGGGCTACCAGGTTTTCCGGATCCCAACGCTGCGCTTTCCAGTCGTTGATCACTTCTTTAAACCCCGCTTTGGAAGGATGTCCGTAATGGGCTACATGCCATTTATATTGTTCACCGCCTTCATCGTACATGAACCGTCCATACCAGTCGCCCTGTTCAGGCTGACATTGCGGGCCCCAATGCGCCCAAATACCAAACTTGGCATTACGGAACCATTCGGGTACTTTATATTGTTGAAGTGATTGCCAGGTGGGTTCGAACTTGCCTGGTGCAACCGGTTCGTTGCCTGGCCTGACTGGCGATTGATAATTTTCCTGCGCGATAAGCGAATGAGCAAGAAGAGCACCAGTAATCAGTGAAATAATATGTTTCATTAGCTTCATTAATCTACAGATTTTATTTTTGAATAATCTCTTTCCAGTTATCTGTTCTGAAAGGGATAGCTGGCAGCCTTGCTGAATTTACCAGGTTACAGAGGGGATTGTCTGCCCAGGCATATCGCACGGCTTCAGGCTCCGCGACTTTATCGGAAGAAAGGATCACATGGTCTCCTTCAATAATGGCTTTTGCCCAATAAAACTTTTTGTCTTTGCCTGCAATGGCAAAACCCGTCACTTCTTTTCCGTCCCTCGTTGAAAGACCTGAACCCGTATTGGTGAAATTGATGCGGATACGGTTCCCCTCTTTCCGGAAATTTGTATACACCGGCCCAGATGCGATACCGGCTTGTTTGTACACCTGTTTATTTGCAATTAATGCCAGCCGGCGGCCCACTTCCTGTTTATTTTTCGGATGAATATCATTCGCTTCCCCAATATCTATGATGCATGCCATACCTGTGTTGGGCAGAGATAATGTCAACGTTTGCGCTTCGCGCAATTCGGCCCATTCACTTTCAGTGGGCAGCGGTTTTGTTTTCATGTAATTCGCCAGCTGAACAAACAAAAATGGACAATCGCCCTGCTGCCAGCGTTGCCGCCAATCGGTGATGAGCATCGGAAACAATTTTCTGTAATTGTAAGCAGCCCAGGCATTCGATTCGCCCTGATACCAGATAAATCCTTTGATACTATAAGGAATAAGCGGGTTGATCATGGCATTGAAGAGCACGGTGGGGTAATACTGATAGTTGAGTATTTTCGGAAAAGCGGTTTCAAGGTCTTTTTGATACAACCATTTCCCGGCTAAAGAAATTGTAGAAGCACCATCAGTAATATACAGGTCCTCTGCCGGAGGATTCAAACCGCCGCCGCCCCATAGCATGGCCATCCTGATAGCAATGATATTATCACCCTGTTTCACAAGGTTGGCTGGAATAGTATAATGATGCGTGGGATTCGCATTCCAGATATTCTTACAGATCTCCTGTCCATTGAAATAAAGGGAATAGTTCATTTCCGGATGGCCCAGATGCACTGTTAGCTCTTTCCCGGCAAAGGACCCAGGCAATGATACCTTTTTCCGTAACCAAACCATTCCTTCATAATTTCCAATTCCAAAATCTTTTATAACATTGGGCATTTCAATATTTGTCCAACCGGCATCATTATATTCCAGGGCAGGAATTATTTTATCCGTATTGTTTTGTGGATTAAAAACAATATCCCAAGTGCGTATCCAGTTCAAACTATCGGTTATAAAATCTTCCCGATCAAAACTAAGCGTATCATTACTGAGTGTTTTTGCTCTGGTAATGGGCGATGTAAGCAACATGTCGCGGCTCGTCCAGGCTTCCACCGGCGTTCCGCCCCAGGTGCTTTGAATAATGCCAACCGGAATATGCTGATCCCGATGAATTTTACGGGCAAAATAGTAAGCAACCGCCGAGAATTCCTTCACATTTGCCGTATCACAAACTTTCCATTTGCCAGATAAGATATCTGACTGTGGGGTCAATTGCTTGTCATGCTCAACAACAAGAAAACGTATTTGAGGAAAGTTGGCACTTTCAATTTCCTTACGCGCATCCCCGGACTGCTGCACCTGCCATTCCATATTCGACTGACCCGAAGCCAGCCATACATCTCCGATCAGGATGCCTTTCAGCTCGATTGCGGCATTGGGCTTTCCTGATTCAGCTATCTTGAGCACATAAGGACCACCTGCTTTAAACTTTGGAAATCGAAGCATCCATTTTCCGTCTTTACCGGCTTTGGTAGTGGCACGCACCGTCCCAAGTTCCGCTATTACCAACTTTCCCGGACTCGCCTTTCCCCAAACAGGAATGGAAATCCCTCGTTGCAAGACCATATTGTCGCCAAATACTTTCGGCAAACTGATCTGAGCATTAGAAAGCAAGCTGAATAAAAATAATGATGCTATAAAAAAAGATATGCGGATCGCTTTATTCATGGTCATCTTAATAATAATCTTACTTAACTGAAATTTTCTCCTTCTGAAAGATGTTATGGGATGAATTACCTATCTGCAGGATGTATTCACCGGCTTCAGCGTTCCATGCCTTTTTTAGTTCGTCGTAAAATGCCAGATCGGCCACTTTCACCTGCAGTTCAACGGTCTTCGTTTCACCAGGTTTCAGGAATATTTTCTCAAAAGCCTTTAGCTCTTTCTCGGGGCGCAATACAGAACAAACCGGATCGCTTACATATAGCTGCACCACTTCCGCTCCGTGCAAGCTGCCTGTATTTTTGATGGTAAATTTAGCATGAATGATCTCGTTTTTTCCATAGCTTACTTTATCCGTTGAAAAATGACTGATGGAAAAATCAGTATAAGAAAGCCCATAACCAAAGGGAAATTGCGGTTGAATTCTCTTCGTATCGAACCAGCGGTATCCTACCAGGATATCTTCTTCATAATTGACTTTCAGATCTCTGCCGGGAAAGTTGCCCAGGGCATGAGCAGGTGACTGCGACAGGGATACCGGCAGCGTGAACGGGAGCTTGCCCGAAGGGTTTATTTTACCACTCAGCAGATCGGCCACTACATTCCCGGCTTCCATACCTCCAAACCACGACCATAAGATGGCGGGTACCCGGTGAACGATACCGGCCAGTTTAACCGGCGACCCGGCAATAATAACCACTATTGTATTAGGATTTGCTTTGGCCACTTCCTGGATCAGGATCTCCTGCCCGTAGGGCAAATCCATATTTTGCTTGTCAGAGGATTCGGTATCAAAATCATGATTCAATCCACCGAAAATAATAGCAACATCCGATTCCCTGGCGGCTGCCACCGCTTCATCGATGAGTTTCCAATCCACTTTGTCGGCACTGGACTGGCCAGTGTTATTGCCTTCCCGGAAGGTAGATTGCTTTTCATACCCCTGTGCATAATTTATTTTTACCCTGGCGCCCAGCTTTTGCTGCAGGGCCTGCAGGGGTGTTATTTCATACAGGGTCTTTATTTCAGAACTGAGCCCGCCGCTGCAATGTTTACGGGTAGCATTATCACCAATGACGGCGATTGATTTTAGTTTATCGACCTGCAGCGGCAGCAGTTTACCCTTATTTTGTAATAATACCGCCGCTTCGGCAGCAGCATGATAGGCAGCCTGCTGATGTGCGGGGGTATTCATTGTACCTTTCTCCCGGTTCTTTTCATCGAAGACTTTGGTATTAAACATTACCCGTAATACGTTCCCCACTTTTTCATCCACCACCGATACCGGTACTTTTCCTTCTTCCACTGCCTTGACCAGGGGACTGGCAAAGTACCATTCATTGTAATCTTTTTTATCGGTACCCATTTCCAGGTCGAGCCCGGTTAAAGCCGCTTTCACGGTTGAATGTGCGGCCGACCAGTCGGTCATTAACACGCCCTTGAAACCAAATTCATTTCTAAGCAGTTGCCGGTTGAGGTAGTCATTTTCCGAACACCACTCCCCTCTGAACCTGTTGTAGGCAGCCATCACGGTATAAGCGCCGCCTTCCGTTACCGAGGCTTTAAATGCCGGCAAATAAATTTCACGCAAAGCCCTTTCGCTCATGGTCACGTCAATAGAGTCGCGGTGTTCTTCCTGGTTATTGGCCAGCCAGTGTTTTACGCTGGCGGCCACATCCTTCGACTGCAACGCTTTGATATAAGCAACGGCCATCTTTGAAACCAGCAAAGGGTCTTCACTCATGTATTCAAAGTTTCTGCCGCAAAGTGGAGAGCGGATAATGTTGACGCCGGGGCCCAGTAGAACATCTTTTTTCCGGTAGCGGGCTTCTTCCGCCAACACCAACCCCTGTTGGTAAGCCAACGCGGGATTCCAGGTAGCGGCCAGCGCTGTTCCCGGCGGAAAACAAGTCGCAGAATCATTGGTCCACCCTGCATAGGCCCAGTCGTGCCTGTTAATCTCAGCACGTACGCCATGTGGCCCGTCACTCAACGCCCATTCAGGAATGCCCAGTCTTTTTATACCTGCTACATAAAATTTTGAATTCCCATGCAGGAGGCTCACCTTTTCCTGTAAGGTCATTTGGCTGATCAAGGTGCGGATCTTTTGTTCAGTAGCCATATCGCCCGCTGCCGTTTGTTGGGCATCGGTTGCGAGCACCATCGACAATAAAACTGCGGGAAGCAATAAAATATTCAACAGGGAAGAACGCAGCAAACCAGGCTGTAACAGTTGTAGTTTCATATAACAATGCAATGATTAATTGAATGCTGTAAAAGTATTACGGTACTGTTTGAAACCAGGGACCGGAATGTTTCACAGTAGGGTATCAAATGTTACCAAAGCCTTACTTTCACCAGGTTTACTCAAGCCCCACCCGCTGCATAGGCATACAACAAATAGCTGCAAAAAAAGGAAGGAGTAGAAACTCCCTCCGCCTTGCAAAATTGCTATGCTAATAAAAAGATTTTTCTGAAGATTTCTTCCTGAGGATGCCCTCAACGGCATGCCGGTACCTGGACGAATTATTCTTTAGCGATATAATTATAAATTCCCACCTCGGCTTTTGAAGGAGTTTTAAATGCCATCTGCATGGACTTATCCGTTAAAGATATAAGTGTGGCTTTGGCGTAAACCTGGTCCTTCCCAAGATTCAGCGGAATCACACCAGAAAAACTCACTGTTTTGGCATCTTTGTCCAGGTAATAGGTTCCGGAAGTAATGCCACTGGTACTTATCATTTTCTGGTCTACTTTTACAAAGGGGCCGCCCTTAAGGCTGAATGTCATAGTACCATAGTCGCCTTTAGGACATAACCATGTATTGTCGGACCATTTAGGGGCCCATGTCCAGCAATTGCCATTTGGCTTGGAGCATTGAGAACCCCAGATGAGCTCATCCCCTCCAAAATACATCGGCCCGTCAAATACTTTGGAAACGCCATTGGCATCAAGGTCGAGCAGCCAGGTTTTTTCATTGCCCGGGCCTCCGCTTAAAAGGATCCATAAAGGATTGTTCACATAATTAAGGTTGTCTTTGGTAACATGAATGGTAATGGTATCCAAATACACGATCCCGCCATCGGTAATGGCGGAACGGGCTATCTTATAATCCCCTTTAAAAGCGTATCGCACAGTATCCGCGCGGCGCATAGATTTGCCGGTAGCGTAATCCCAAACCGGTTCCACCTTATCGGTATGGTTGATAAGGTAAACCGTATTGCCTCCGGGATCGACTGTAAGGTCTTGTTTCACTTCCATATTGATCGCCGACTTATCGGGCAATCCAGGCAAGCTGTAGTCTTTCTTTTTGCAAGACAGTACCAACACTGCAACTATAAAAACCAACGGTATTATTAGTTTAATGAGTTTCATTATACAATCTTTTAAATGTTAATATTGATATCTTTAAGAACGCAACCAACTTCATTACCATCCTGCATTTTGCTTCAACACTTCATTTGACAAAGTGATCTGGGAATAAGGAATTTGCGACAACCCTTTTGTTTCAGTGATCTTTGCTGCTGTAATGGTTTTTAGGGTATTCACGCCGCCATTTTGAAGCGTTACCGATTCGGCAATGGCAGTGGCAGCTGCATTTACTCCCTGGCGAAGCAGATCCCAGTAACGGATCCCCTCCCCTGCAAACTCCAGCTTTCTTTCATTCATAATATTTCCCTGGCTTACCGGTATTTGAACAAAGTTGGAACCGAATGCTCTCTGGCGTACCGCATCAAAATGTTGTTGCGCTTTGGGAGAGCCCAATTCAGCAGCCATCAATAACACGTCTGCATAACGAATAGAAACATAATCTTCAAACTGGCTGATCATGAAGCTTACGCCACCCATTTTTTCGGCAAGGCTTTTACCTGCAGCATCAGCCATCGGCGTGTATTTCTTCATGTAATACCCCGTGTATTCCCGCTGGTCTTTTAAGTTCTTGAAGTCAAGGTTTTCATCGCTAATGGAAATAATAGTAGCAACGCGGCGGCTGTCGTTCGCTCCATAAGCATTCCAAAGTTTGGGATTCACAGTTCCGCCTCCCCATCCCAGGCCATAAGGATAAATATTCTGAACCCGGATGCCAAACATCACCAGCCAGTTATTGCCATCCACATTGCCATTCCAGTCGCTCGTATACGTGTATTTGATAGCAAAAACTGTTTCCTTATTATCTTCACCCACATAATTATTCAGCGAAGCTGCAGGCCAGAGATTGGCAAAATTGTCTACCAATCCAAATCCCCCATTCGCAATTACATCTTCCACGTAAGCCAGTGCCTGCGATTTGGAAACGACACCTGCCAGATCCGGTTTATTGTAATAACCAGTATAGTAAAGAAATACACGGCCAAGCAAGGACGCTGCAGCCCATTTGGTCACCCTTCCATAAGTAGCAGGCGCCTGGGCGGTATATTTTACTGCCGGAAGATTCGCCACAGCAAATTTCAGGTCATCAGCAATAAGCCGGTAAACACTATCGGGTTCCGCCTGCGCAACATTTTCCGTGGAAGGCTTGGTAAGCAACGGAACATGTCCCCACAACCTTACCATATCAAAATAACAATTAGCGCGGATGAACCTGGCTTCAGACTCATAAACATTGCGCAAAGCCCCCTGCCCTTTCCAATCCACCTGGTCAAGATGCGTTAACAACATATTGGCACGGTAGATAGCCTTATAATAATCTTTCCAGTCACCCTCAAACATATTTTGATCACTGGGCGAACGCTGTTTATCAAACTCGTCCACCATTTGAATGCCAAAACCGTCTGCATTACCGGCGCCGCCAAATGCATTGTCCGACATGATTTCTGCCGCCAGTGGCACCGCCATTCCGCCTGACCATACACGTTGCAATCCATCATACACCCCCACCAGCGCCTTATAGGCATCGTTGGGAGTTTTATAAAAATTCTGATCCGAAATACTTGTTACATCTTCCGTGTCCAGAAAGCTTTTATTACAAGCAGCCAGCGACAACAAGGTAATTACCGCGATATATAGATTTATTTTTTTCATGATTTTCATTTTCAGTTTGATTAAAAACGGATGCTTGCACCAGCCATTATGGTTCTAGGTCTTGGATAGTAACCTACATCCACTCCTGAAGAAAAGCCTTCATTGTGACCGACTTCAGGGTCCATTCCGTTGTATTTGGTGAATGTAAAGGCATTCAATACAGACGCATACAGTCTTACTTTACTCAGGAAACTCTTCTTGGCGATCCTCGCAAAATCATAGCCAAGTGTGATGGTATTGATGCGCAGATAACTGCCATCATAAACGTACAGGTCGGAGAATTGCGCCCAGTTGGTACCTTCTTCCGTTACTCTTGGAATTCTATTCGATGATCCGGGACCAGTCCAGCGTTCCAGTATCTCCGCAGAATAATTTGCACGGCCACCCGGACTTCTCCATGATTGTACCAATTGGTTGCCGGCTACGCCCGATGCCTGCACCAGGAAATCAAAACCTTTATACTCTAGTGATACATTAAATCCGAAAATGAAATCAGGATTAGGATCACCGATCTTTGTTCTGTCGTTATTATCGATAACGCCATCTCCATTCAAATCAACATAGCGAAGATCACCTGGCTTTACACCAGGCTGAATGGGATTGCCTGTCTTACCTCTGTAAGCATTTACCTCTTCTTCGGTTTGGAATACGCCTGCCGTTTTTAAACCCCAGAAATATCCAACGGGAAAGCCGTTTTGTGCCCTGTAAAACTCCAGTGCATTGGCAAACAACACATTGGTATTACCATGAATGATGTGATCTTTGGTAGGAATGTTCCCAATCGTATTTTTATTATACGAACCGTTAGCGGCAATGGAATAATTAAAATTTTTGCCTATGCTGTTACGGTAATTAAGCGCCAGCTCAACGCCGGTATTCTTTACATCGCCACCATTGATGGTTATATTTTCAACGCCTGAGGTAGCAAGAACAGGTACGTTAATCAACCAATCCCTTGTTTTTTTAATGTAATAATCGAAACTAACATTCAGCCCTTTCAACAGCGTTGCATCAAATCCAATATTGAATTGCTCTGATGTTTCCCATTTTATCCCTGGATTTCCGAGACTGCTTGGCCAGGCGCCTTGTACGTTGCTACCTTCAACAGGCCCAAAACTATAACCAGCCTGGTTAAAGCTTATCAGTGACAAATATTGATATCCCGCAATATTTTGATTGCCTACCTGGCCCCAGCTTGCCCTGAGTTTAAAGAAATCCAGTCCGCGAATGGTTTGCATAAAAGCTTCCCTCGATGCAATCCATCCTGCTGACACGGAAGGGAAATAGCCCCAGCGATGACCGGGTGCAAAATTGGAGGAGGCATCGGCACGGAAAGTAGCATTGAACAAGTATTTCTCCTGGAAGTTGTATTGCAATCTTCCGAAGTAAGACATCAATGCCGATTCAAAAGGCGCACCGGTTGCAGAAAGGTGATTGGATTGCGCCGACCGATCCTGGGCAACGTCCAGATAGGCATGCTGCAAGTCAAGTACACGCAAGTCCCAGTTGGTACCATACAGACCGGAACCTTTTGTTTTCAATGCTGAACTTCCAGCCATCACACCGAAGCTGTGCTCTTTTGCTACCTTAAAATCGTAGCTCACGGTATTATCAAATTGAAGGGTTTGACCAGTGCCCATTGACTGATACACGGTGGAGGTATCAACGCGCGCAAAAACAGAAAGGTGGTAGGGAGGTGTAAATCCATGGCTTTGGTTACTCCAATAATTCAGGCCCACGCTTGTGCGAATCCTCAACCCTTTAATGGGTTCAATTTGCAAATACGCATCACCAAACAATCCCTGGTTCTTGTTCCTGCCATTGGAGCCGTAATACATCGCTGCATACGGATTGGATACACCATTGTCCCACTGCGGGTCACCTACAGTTCCGGGGTTCCATCGAAGGCTATCTGACCTGAAGAAGTCGCCTGATGCATCGTACATCGGCAGGAAAGGAGAGGTAGAAAAGGCAGCCCGTAAAGTATTATTGTACTGCCCACCGGTTTGAATACCATGGTTGTTTACGTTGTTGAACGTAAGATGCTCGCCTAACTTGATAATATTCTGATACAAATTATGCTCAGAGTTAATTTTGAAAGTATAGCGTTCGTAATACGAGATATTTTTACCGCCAACAATCCCGCCCTGGCTCGTATAACCCAGGGATGTCGAATATGTAGATCCTGCATTTCCGCCCTGGGCGCCCAATACATAATTTTGTGTGGGAACATTCTTCACGAACATTTGATCGAGCCAGTTCGTATTCACCGGCAGCTTGCTGATTTCATCATTCGTGAAGTAGGGGATCTTGCCGGAATTAACGGCCTGCTCATTCATGATCGTGGCATACCCTTTTGCATCTAATAACTGTGCTTTCTTGGGTACATTTTGAAGACCATAGTAAACATCCAACGTGATCTGTGCTTTTTGATTTTGTTTTCCTGATCTTGTGGTAACCAGGATGACACCATTAGCAGCCTGCGAACCATAGATGGCCGCAGAAGCAGCATCCTTTAAAACATCAATGGATTCAATATCGGCAGGGTTGATTGAATTCAGGTTCACTCCCTGAACACCATCAACCACCACCAGTGGCCCAAAATTGCCAATGGTACCTTTACCTCTGATGATCACGTTGAATCCGTCACCTGGTTGCCCGGAAGAAGAAGTGATCTGTACACCCGTGGCCTGGCCCTGTAAGGCCTGCAACGCATTGGTGGTATTTTGCTTTTGAAGATCCTCCCCTTTCACCTGCAGGTTGGCGCCGGTCACTAATTTTTTCTTTTGCGTGCCGTAGCCGATCACCACTACTCCTTCGAGTTGGTTTTCAGCTTCCTGCAACTGAATATTCAGATCGCCGGAGCCCACCCTTACCTCCCGGGCAGTAAAACCGATGGAAGAAATTACCAGCACCTCACCGGTTGAGGCATTGATGGTAAACTTCCCGTCCTGGTCAGTCATGGTAGTGCGACTGGTGTTTTTTACAGTAACCGTTGCAGCCGACACCGGCGTTGCTATACGTTGGCTAATGACCCTACCGGTCACTTTTTCCGTTTGGGCAACGGCATTTGTGTTTGCCAGGAATATTGAGAAAATGCCCCATAGCAGCAATGTTCGCAAGCGAACCGTTTTGATTGATTTCATATGTAATTGTTTATCGGAATGATCGTAAAAGCGCCCGGGAGTTATTCTGCAAACAAGGAGTGCTGCCAGTATGGCATTAAAAAGGGAAGAATTCGGAGAATCCAATAGTTTCATATACGCAGCATTCAATCGTTCAAGAATGCTGTAAAACTATTACTGTGCTGTTTGAAACAGGGGCCTTAAATGTTGCAGATTAGGGTTACAATTGTTGCAAAAGACTGATTTTCAAAATATTTTGTTCACTAAGAAAAGGCTTAAGCGCTTTGATCTTTTTGATTGACTGCATATTGCGAAGGCGTAACCTTAAATTCTTCTTTAAAAAATTTAGTGAAGATCTTGGGGTTGTTGAACCCTACTTCGTAGGCAATTTCGGCAACAGACATTCCGCTTTTATCTAATAACCGGGCAGCTCTTTTCAAACGGATGGAACGGATAAACTCCAGGGGCGACTTGCCGGTAAGCGAATGGATCTTTCTGTACAGGGTGACCCGGTTCATAAACATATCCCGGCTAAAATCCTCTACAGAAAATTCAGGGTTATCCATGTGTTTTTCAACAAGTTCCAGCGCCTGTTGCAAAAACTTTTCGTCAACAGATGTTACTGTTACTTCCGACGGATTAACCTCGATCTGCGTCCGGAACCTTTTTTGCAATAACATTTGCTGGGCCAACAGGTTCCTGATCCGGGAAGCCAATATTTCAAAAGTGAAAGGCTTGGTAATGTAATCATTGACCCCCACTTTCAAACCCTCCAGTTGTTTCTCCTCACTTCCCATGGCCGTCAGCAGGATGACCGGGATGTGGGCAGTAAGCGTTTCGGTTTTAATTTTCCTGGCCAGTTCAACGCCATCCATTAAAGGCATCATAATGTCGCTGACTACCAGGTCCGGGTTCAGCAGTTTTATTTTTCCCCAACCCTCCTTTCCGTTCACGGCTTCTTCAACATGATATTGTGCTTTCAGGTTGTCTTTTAAATAAAAACGAAGGTCTTCATTGTCTTCTACTATTAGTATCGTTTTTTTCTTACCGCTCTTTTGGCTTTCTTCCAATATTACCTGTTCTGTTTCTGCTGCCGGTATGGGGTGGGTGGTGGTGCGGGGTAAAGGCTCCCCTATCTTTTTTGCAGGCAGTAAAACGGTAAAACAAGTGCCTTTCCCCGGTTCGCTTTGTACCCTTATGATCCCCTGGTGCAGTTTTACAAACTCTTTTGTAATGGCCAAACCAATACCTGTTCCCTGGTTCACCATATCTGCCGGCATATCAGTTTGAAAGAACCTTTCGAATATCTTATCGTGTTTATCGGCAGGAATTCCGATGCCTGTATCTTTTACTTCTATGGCCAACGTGCCATCACCTTCCTCTTTTGCAGGCGGATTGTACACAAGATTGATGCTCACCATGCCGTTATCGTGTGTATATTTAAAGGCATTGGAAAGCAGGTTGAATAAGATCTTCTCCATTTTATCCTTGTCGAAGTAAATTTCCAGGCTATCAATATTAGCAGAGAAAGAAAATTGAATGCGCTTCTTTTCCGCAATATCCATAAAAGAGTGGCTGATGTCTTTGCAAAACCTGACAATATCGCCTATGGAAGGATGCAATTTTATTTCCTGTACTTCCATCTTCCTGAAATCGAGCAGTTGATTTACCAGGTTTAATAATCGTTTTGCATTCCGCTGAACAAGATTCAGTTGCTTTCTTTGCTCTTCATCGGCCGTATGGTCAATGATCTTGTTCAACGGTGCTATGATGAGGCTTAACGGTGTACGGAATTCGTGGCTCACATTGGTAAAGAATTTTGTTTTTAACTGATCCAGCGCATGGGCCCTTTCCGCTTCCCTGCGTTGTTGTTTCAGTTCAAAGCGCATGTGTATCCTGTCCAGGGTAATACGCCGGGCCAGCGTGAACAATCCTGCAGCTATTAACGCGTAAATAAGATAGGCAAGCGGCGTTCGCCAGAATGGCGGCTCAATATTGACCTGTAAGGTTTTCACCTCACTCCACAAACCATCCGTTGTTAAAGCCTTTACTTTAAAGGTATAATGACCGGGGCCAAGGTTTGTGTAGGTGGCCCTCCTCTGGCTGCCATCAGCATACAACCAATCTGTATTAAACCCTTCCATCATGTATGCATATTTATTGCGGGCACTATGCCCAAAATCCAGAGAGGCAAATTCAATAGAGAAAACATTTTCTTTGTACTTCAGGCCAATACTTTGAAGTTGCGACAAAGATTGCTGCAACAGCACACGGTTATTGATCAATTCCCCGGGCTCAACAGTATTATTTAATATTTGCAAACCCGTGAAAACAATTTTAGGGCGATAAACAGGTTGCCGAATTGTAGAAGGATCAATAATATTAAAACCGGAAGGACCTCCGAAGATCAGTTCCCCCGCCCGTGTTCTGAGTGCTGCATTGTCATTGAATTCACGGTTCTGCAGGTTGTTCGTCTCGTCATAATTAATGGCAGAAAAAACAAGACCGGATTTGTTTTGTTTTGGAATGACATTACACAGTCCGTTGGGAGTAGAAAGCCAAAGCGTCTGATGATCATCCTCAAGAATGTTCAATATCATATTATCGGGCAGGCCATCTGATGTAGTGAATGTCTGAAATTGTTTTGCCTGCTCATTGAACAAATTCAATCCCTCCCGGGTGCCTACCCAAATTCGTCCCTTACTGTCTTCCAAAAGACAAATAATACTATTGTTGCTTAAATCATTTTTATCTTTTGAGCTCTGATAAAAAACCGGGATAGTTTTATCCTTTTCAAAGATGACGATCCCACCGGAGGTACCCACCCACAAATCCCCTTTCTTATCCTGCAGCATAGTGGAAATATAGTCGAAAGGAAATGGATTCTGTAGCCCTTTATTGTATTGCTTATGCTTAAACCGGTTTGTTGCTCTGTCAAAAAGGTCCAAACCGCTACCCAGGGTACCTATCCACAAATTCTGTTCCCGGTCTTCAAATATTTCCCACACATTATCATTGGCCAAACTCGAAGTATCACTATCGCTATGCCTGTAGTGTGTGAACTTTCTCCCATCGAAGCTGTTGAGGCCGCCAAAGTAAGTTCCTATCCAAAGAACATTCTCATGATCGATGCACAAGCTTACAATTACGTTATTGCTCAGGCTATTTTTATTGTAGGGATCGTGCAGGTATTGTTTGAATGTTTTTAACTTTCTGTCGAAAAAAATCAGCCCCCCTCCATTGGTCCCAATCCAGATATTACCGGATTTATCCTCGACAAACCTGTTGACATCGTCGTATGGAAGGCTCTTTACATTCGATTCCTGGTGACGATAAAGCGGAAACAGTACAACATTACTATTTAGATAACTAACGCCCTGTTTATAAGTTCCCAGCCAGATAATTCCATTATCGTCTTTATACATGGAGGTTATACTGTTTTGACCGAGACTCCGCAGATCTTTGGGGTCGTTGAGAAGATAACTGGTTCGGAACTTATCTTTTTTATCGATCAGCGTTACACCGCCATGGTCCGTTGCCACCCAAATCAAGCCTTTGTTATCCTGAACGATTTGACTCACCAGGTTTGCGTTCAGCCTGGAAGGAAATGAATTTTCATTAAACTGTTTGATCGAATTATCCTGTGGTTGAAAAAGAAAAACTCCATTATTGAGACCCCACAGCCAGATATCGCCATCATTATCGATAAAAAGGCCATAAGGACCAGTGCCTTTGTTCAGGTTTTGAAACGTGGTACTGGAGAAAACGATCTCATTTGAATTGATATCATATTTTTGCAACAATCCATTCTGATACACCAGCCACAATTTCCCGTCTTTTGTTTCTTTTAGGGAAGTAATTTTTTCGGGATCATTAAAGTCCTGCTTTTTCCTGAAAGGTCTTATTTTTTTTTCTGTACCCAAATAGAGGTACAGGTCCAGGTTGTCATAAAGGAACCAATACCTCCCGTTGTTCCCTTTTACAATATTGGCTATTGTACCGGAAGGCAAACCGAGCGACTGCAAATAGCCATTATAATTAACATCGAATTTCTCAGTAGACGAATTATAAATACAGGCTCCCCCCATTGTTAATACCCATATTTTCCTGTTGGGAAGTTCATAAAGTGAACGAATATTGTTATCCAACAGCGAAGAGCTGTCATTGTATTTTTTACGGAATACCTTGCAGGAATATCCATCATAGCGGTTGAGGCCAGACATAGTGCCAAACCATACAAAACCGTCCTGGTCTTTTAATATGGTATTGACCTGATTATGTGAAAGACCGGTATACGTGTCGAGTTTGTAAAAATTATAGTGCTCACTTTGAGCAAAAAGGGAAAGCGATTGTAACAGCAAAACAACACAAATAAAAAAACGCATCACATCAAGTTTAACTGAAAAAAGATCTTATACAAAATTCGGTGTGTATTTGCACAAAATCATTGATCAAGTTAACAAAAATGAGCCGGGATTATGTTTTTTTTGGCTCCGTGACTCATTCTAATACGTCATGACATCCAATTCTGCATATCCGGCGGCATCGTTGTTCTGGGTGTTACGCAAGGCACGTAGCTTAATGTAACGCGCCCTTACCGGTTCAAACTTTTTGATTTGCCATAAGGGATTATTCTTAATATTTGAAAACTCGCCTTCATCTACCAGTTTCCATTGCGCATTGTCCTGAGAAACAAAGAACTGGTAGTTGGTAATAATACCGTTATTCTGTTCCTGGTCAGGCAGGTACCTGAACCCTGACAGATTCTCCACCTTTCCTAAATCAATGACAATATCTATGGGCATTTTCTTATCCCTGCCCTGGTGCCAGGTAGAATTTTGATTGCCGTCAATAATATTATCCACTTGCTTATCATCAATATTCACCACCTTCCAGGCTTTCCGGGCTATATCGAATTTTTCATGGCTTACCAGGCTGCTTTTTCCTGATGCAGGGTCATAAGCGATGGCCTTCACCTCTATCATCCCATCGGTCTGAACCGGGCCGGTATATTTTATAGACGCCTTTGTTGGCGCGCTGCCGTCCAGTGTGTAATAAATTACCGATTCCTTATCAGCCGACCCGATGTTTATATCACCTGTTTTATTCCTGGTGATCGTAGGGGCGGTCAATACCGGGGGAGCATTGTAAATTGCCAGGTTCGAAATGACCGGACTGCTCTTTGAACCGGTAATGTTAAAACGTACCTGTGTCGCCTTTACAGTGGGAAAAAGCAGGATGCGCTTATAACCGATGGTAGTGGCTTTGGCCAGTTCTTTCCATGTCCCGTTCACCAAAGCCTCTACGGAAAAGGCTTTCACGCGTTGCCCCAGACGAATATACTCCTGTACAAGAAAGCGGTTGAAACTCGTGGGTTTGCCCAGGTCTATGGTCAGTGAGGCGGTTGTCACGCCATCGTCGGTTGCCCAATAAGTATTTTTATCTCCATCTGTTACCTTACCGGCATCAAATTTTTTATCGTTTCCCCGAACGTTGGAAGCTTTTACTTTCGATTTCGCCGCCAGGTTCACTGCAAACGTCTCTCTAACTGATTTAGCCAATTGCAGTGCTGCTCTTTCGTCATTTTCATGTATCAACCCATGCCTGTCTATGGGAAAATTAAGCAGCAATGTTCCGTTCCGGCCGAAAGAACTGTACCAGGTATTCAGTAATTGCGGCAATGTTTTCACCCTGCTGTCTTCGTATTCGTGGTAAAACCACCCGGGTCGGATAGAAGTATTCACTTCGCCGGGAACCCATGAGTCGCCATTTTCTACGCCATGATGCAACATATCCCACGGCACATCGCCTGTAGCGTTCAACAGGCTCCAGTTTGTTTCGCCGACCCATCCACCTTCAGTTCCTACCCAGCGCAGATCTGCTCTATCACCGCCATCATTCCATATCACGATCCTGGGCTGTAGTTCGCGGATGAGTTTATAGGTGTTTGGCCAATCGTAATAGGTTGTGCGATCTATCTTGCGGGTTTCCCGGACGCCGCCGTAATAACCTGAACCGCCATTGGCCCCGTCGAACCAAATTTCGAAAATATCTCCATAATTGGTAAGCAGTTCCCTGAGCTGGTTCCTGAAATAAGTAATGTATTCAGGACGGCCATAGCCGGGATGATTTCTGTCCCAGGGCGACAGGTATATGCCCAACTTCAAGCTATATTCTTTACAGGCGTTGGCCAGATCACGAACGATATCACCCTTACCGCCGCGCCAGGGAGAATTTTTAACAGAGTACTCGGTGTATTTGGAAGGCCATAAACAAAACCCGGAATGGTGTTTGGCTGTCAGGATAATCCCTTTCATGCCTGCTTCCTTGCAAACACGCACCCATTGGCGGCAATCCAGTTTATCGGGATTAAAAATTTTTGGATCATCCTCACCATACCCCCATTCCTGGTCTGTATAAGTATTTGTAGAATAATGAAGAAACGCATAATATTCCATTTCCTGCCATCGCATCTGATTTGCATTGGGAACAGGGCCAAAAGGTTGAGGCGCCTTTGTTTGGGCATACGAGAAGCTGAACATACAGATGTTGAGTAGCAATCCGAAGACACAAAACCTTGTCATAATGTTTTTGACGTTTAATGCACAACATTGTTTAACTGATCTTCAATACAACTGCATAGCTGAGCGCCGGCCTGTTATCCGGCAAGGTCACTTCCAACGCATCCCTGTTTCTTTGAAAACGAAGTTCTGGTCCGCCTACCAGTTCTGCCTTGTTAATAGCAGCGGTCCTCAGCGCATTTCCTTCGGAAAGACTTTTGATCGTTACTTTTCCGTTGTCGGGCCATCCAAACACTATTGCGTACAAGGTATCGCCCTTAACGGTAAAACGCATGTCGGCCGGGCCAAAGCGCTTCCCTTTTCCTTCATTGAAACCCTGTGCCGAAAGCGGGGCCGCTTCACTTATAGCAGGCCCTTCGCCATAGATTTTCCAGGGCCTTGTATCATATATACATTCAGCATTGATGTTCATCCAGGCTGCTATTTCTTCCAGAATGGCCGTTTCCTGGTCATCAATGGTACCATTTCCTTTTACAGGAATGTTCAACAGCAGGTTGCCGTTTTTACTCACTATATCTGCCAGCGTATGGATCACGATTTTGGCCGACTTATACCATTTGTTCTCATACGCCCTTTTATCATAATGCCAGCCGCCAATGCAGGTATCTGTCTGCCAGGTGAAAGGTTCTATTACGTTGCTTTGGCCCCGTTCAATATCCCACACCATGCATTTGCGCTGCATTTCATCCAATATCTTTCCATTGAGCACGGCTTGTAATTTCCCCTTGTTGCGCTTAATACTTTGGTTATAATGATGGGCAGCTATCTGCAGACCTACATCACTGACCGGATACAAAGGCAATACTGTATCATCAAAGTAGATGAGCTCCGGCTCATATTTATCTATCAGTTCCAGGGTCCGTTTCAGGAATTTATCGCAATATTCTTTTGTTGGTACCGCCGCTCCGTTGCCCCAATGCCATTGACGATGTAGTGCACTACCATTCCGGCTGTTTTCGCTTAACGGATGGTTTTGTGCGTATAATGCCTGCGGGTCCAGACCTTCCCACCAGGCACCCTTTCCATCTGCCTTTGTTAATTTCCCATCATAAGGTATCCCTGCCATGGCGCCGCTTTTATCACTTCTTTGTGCGGTTTCAAACCAGGTCCAGGCATGTGCAGCATGTACGCTTACACCGAATGGCAACCCGTGCTTTCTGGCAGCTTTTGCCCAGCCTCCAATGATATCTTTTTTAGGCCCCACATTGACCGAATTCCAGGGCTGGTGCCGGGAGTTCCAGAGATCGAGATTATCGTGGTGGTTGGCCATGGCAAAAAAGTACTTCGCCCCCACCCTTTTGTATAATGCAACGAGCTGCTCAGGGTCCCACTGTTCAGCTTTCCACTGATGGATCACATCTTTAAAACCAAACTTTGAGGGATGACCATATTTTTGAAGATGGTACTTATAATGATCGCTTCCTTCTTCATACATGCCACGGGCGTACCAGTCGCCATGTTCCGGTTCGCATTGCGGCCCCCAATGCGCCCAAATACCAAATTTGGCATTGCGGTACCAATCCGGCACCTTATAGCCCTGTAATGAATCCCAGGTAGCCTTAAAAGGGCCTTTGGCAAATTGTTCTCCCAGTGATTCCAGGAAAGCCGCTCCGGCCTGTTTCGATAAGAGATAAACCGGCAGCGATAAGGCCAGCTGTTGGATCAATGCCCTTCTGTGCATGGTTGATTTTTTATTCATATGGCGCAATTATGGCAACACAGTACCCCTGTAATAATGATTTACCCTAACAAAATTAAACCGTGGCAATTTTTTACGGCATCATGAATAAGACTTTGTTTTATATAAATCCGACCATATAGCTTCCGGCAGATCCATTTCACTACCGGCTTTGCAGGTTATTTTTATTCATCCAGGCTGATCATTGCTTTTATTACCCCCGTATCAGGCTTTAGCCAGCTTTCAAATTCCTGTACCACATTGCCAAACGAAGTCCGATGGGTGATATATGTTTTCGGATCGACCGCTCCACTTTTCATAGCTGTTATCACGTGCTCAAAATCCTGCCGGGTGGCATTGCGGCTGCTCATAAGGGTAGATTCACGCTTGTGGAATTCGGGATGGCTGCAACTGAATGCCTCTTTTTGCAATCCAATGAGCACATAGCGGCCACCATGGGCCAGGTAGTTGATACCATCATTAATGGCCTTCAGGTTGCCGGTGGCGTCAATTACTACAGAGTCCATGTCGCTATTGGTATAAGTACTTAACCATTCCACAGCACTGCCATGCAAGGGGTTGATGGTATGCTCAATGCCTATCTGACGGCTGCAAAAGGCCAGCCGGTCATCGCTTACATCCATTGCTATTACTTTGCCTCCCGCAATCCGGGCAAACTCCATGGTGCCTATGCCGATGGGTCCTGCACCGATCACCAACACAGCATCCCCTTTTTCTATCCCTGCCCTTCGTACGCCGTGGGCACCAATAGCCAGGGGTTCTACCAGTGCCAGTTCATCATAGCTAAGCCCTTCTCCATGCACCAATGCATAAGCCGGCACCTGCAGGTATTCCACCATTCCGCCATCCACATGCACGCCACATACTTTGATCGCTGCACAACAATTGGGTTTCCCGGTACGGCAGGCAATGCAGCGGCCACAATTGAAATAAGGGATAAAAGTGACGGCCTCACCTGGCGAAAAGCCTGGTGCATTATCAGCCTCCACGAGCGTTCCGGACAGTTCATGTCCCAATATGCGGGGATAAGTAAAATAGGGTTGTGTGCCACGCCAGGCGTGCAGGTCGGTGCCACAGATACCGATGCGCCTGATCTGAATGATAGCATGATCTTTTTTCAATACCGGCTTTTCCGCATTCACCCAGGCAAAGCTGCCCGGGGTAGTACATATCAATGTTTTCATTGTTTCCTTTTTAAATCAACTGTTCTTCCGCTAATGCCTGCCAAAAGCGGTGATCAATACCTTTTGTTGCCAGCTCAATATTGCCTTTTACCTTGGCCGCTTTGGAAGTGCTCAGGGCTATGCTGGTAACACCGGGTGCATTCAATCCATACTGCACACAGGCATGTGCCGGTTGTATGCCATGCCGGGCGCACACTGCAAAAAAACGTTCCCGCCATTGCAGCAGGTCCTGCTGTGCCTGATTGTTGCCCACTACCGGCTTGTAATTGTAGTAATCGCCACCGGTAAGAAAACCGCCGTTAAAGACGGCAGAGTTGATGATATGCGTATTGCTGTTCTTCAATTCCTGCATATACTGCAGCAGGTCTTTGGGGTGCGCATGCAGGGTCATGCTATTGGCGATCATTACCCAATCCAGTTGTATGTGACAGGTGATCTGCTGTATAGTGACCCAGTTCTTGGCTCCCACCCCTACGGCTATTACTTTCCCTTGTGCTTTGAGGTCAAACAAAGCGCGGTATGCTTCTTTGATGTGCTCAAATCTATTTTGACGGTCCTTTTCATCAACAGCCGCATCAAGGTATTCATCCGGATCGTGCACAGAAACCAGTTGTGCCCGGTAACCGTTGAGCAATTGATTGCCCTGTTCAAAACATTGCAGAATACCTTCATAACTGATCCTTTGCGCTGCATCGTACTGCAAATCCTTCCATACGCCCGGTTCAAAAGTGGGCTCTGCAGTGGTAAGCGGCACGCGGTACCAGCCCAGCTTATTGCTGATGAGTACGTTTTCCGGTGGTATATTTAACTGCTGTAAACACCTGCCTAAAGATTCAAGGGCCAATCCCGCCCCATATTTACCAGCCGTATCAAATACCACCGGCTTTGCCGAATGCTGCACGCACTCCTTCACGATCGCATATTTATCGGCATCGCTCAAAGCTACATAGAGGTTACCCAAACCACTGGTCCCAAATATCACTTTGGGTAAATTGATCCCATTCATCGCAGGTTATTTATTAGCATTTTCCTATTTATGACCATTCTTTTTAGGAGTATTTAACTGGAAAATCTTATCCATAATGACCCATTTCTCGCCTTCCCTGGCCCAGGGCAGCGGTTGCTGGAATTTCCACATCAATTGTTCCCACTCCTGCACTGTAGGATTAGCAGCATCCATATCCGATTTACGTTCAAAAGAGAAGTCCTCATGCACCTCCATGATCATAAACAGGCGGTTGCCTGTGCGGTAAATTTCCATCTGGGTGATCCCGGCTTCTTCTATGCTCTTCTTTATTTCGGGCCACCCGTTCTCCGCCTGGTGATAACGTTCGTATTCTTCGATGAGGGCCGGATCATCTTTGAGATCAAGCGCCAATGTGTACCTTTTCATAGTTTAAATAACAGGTGAAGGATTGGTTGATATTTTTTCTATCGATACCCGGTGTCCCTTATAGCCAAAGATGGCAATGACCACAAAGCAGACAAAGGGTACTATATAGCCATATTGTATATTGCCGGTAGCATCACTGATGTACCCAAAGAGGCGGGGTAAAATAGCGCCACCCACAATGGACATTATCAGCAGGCTGCTGCCATATTCGGTATCTGCGCCCAGGCTTTTAATCCCCAGGGCAAAGATGGTCGGGAACATGATGGACATAAAGAAGCAAATGCCAATGACTGCATACACAGTGACCATGCCGCTTCCAAAGATGGCTACGAGGCACAACAGCAGGCTGGCGATCGCATACCATGCCAGCAATATTGGCGGCTTTATCTTTTGCATAAGGGCTGTTCCTGCAAATCGCCCGATGAGAAAGGCGATCCCACAGGCGCCGAGGTAATCAGCAGCCTTTATTTCAGTAATACCTGCCGATTGGGGGGCATAGAGGAGGAAAAGACTGAACACAGAAACCTGGGCCCCTACGTAAAAAAACTGTGCTGCTACTCCCCAGGAAAGATGCCTGTGCCTTAATGCATGAAATACATGTTTACTTCCTGAAACATGACCTGAAGAGGCAATAGCGGGCAATTTTATACAGGCAAACAGGAAGGCAATCAACAACAATACCACGCCAAGCAGGATGTAAGGCATTTTAACGGTGGATGCTTCAGCAGCCAATGCTATGCTACGGGCAGTTTCCGTCATCGTCTTCAATTCTTGATCTGTATGGCCTTTGGTCAATATGATGCGGGAACCAATCACCGGCGCCAATGCTGCTGCGAGCCCGTTGAATGATTGTGCAAAATTGAGTCGCTGGGCACCGGTTTCGGGGTTGCCCAATACGGTAGCATAAGGATTGGCAGCCGTTTCCAGGATGGTGAGACCGCATGCTATTACAAACAATGCTACGAGAAAGAAGTTATAGAACTGCGTATTGGCTGCAGGTACAAAAAGAAAACAACCCATTGCGAAAAGAATCAGCCCTGTAATGATGCCCACTTTGTATCCCAGTTTTTTCATCAGTAGTCCGGCAGGTAATGCCATAACGAAATAGGCTACAAATACGGCAGAATCCACCAGTGTTGCCTGTGTGGTGGTTAATGTAAAAGACCTTTTCAGGCGAGGGATCAGTATAGGATCAAGATTATGTGCAAAGCCCCATAGAAAAAACAAGGAGGTAATGAGGCAAAACGCCAACAGTGTACGCTGCTTTGTATTCATATATTTCTTTATGGCAAGAAAATCATTAACTCAAAACAAAGTTAACCGAGGGAATTCTCCTGCCATAGAACGAATAAGACTTTGTTTTATACAAATCCGACCATTTCTTTGTACTTTTAGCCTGCTTGCGAAGCTATGAACAGAAGATTGTTAAAACACTCTTTTTCGTTATTGCATGTTGACCATGTGCATCTCAACCAGCAATGGAATTACAAACATGTGATCAGCCCGTATTATCGTTTGTATTATATCGATGTGGGAGAAGGCTTCATTTCAAATGCACAACAGAAGATAACGTTAGAACCTGGCTTCATTTATATGATTCCGAGTTTTACCCTGTGCAACTTAAAGTGTCCTTCCTATTTGAGCCAGTATTTTATCCAGTTTTTTGAAGAATCGCCGGATGGCCTGTCATTGTTCCAGCACAACAGGATACTGATGAAACTGCCTGCTTCTGAGCTTGATATTGCCAATTTTAAGCGGATACTGGACATTAATCCGGGAAGGGGCATCAATCGTTCTGACAACCCCAAGGTATATGAGAAGAATGTATATTACCGGGAATACCAGGAGTTGAACAACCGGCAAAACGATGGCGCTTATATGGAAACGCTGGGTATCTTGTTGCAATTGTTATCCCGCTTTTTAGGCAGCCGGGCCCCCTCTCTAAACAGCCCACACAATATTCCCTCCAAGGTATTGGACACCATGAGTTATATCCAACTTCACCTGAAGGAGCCGTTAACGATCGCGCACCTTGCCCAAAGGGTAAACCAACACCCCGATTATTTCTCACGGCAGTTCCTTCAATATACCGGGGAGCGACCGCTTCATTATATTCATGAAAAGCGAATTGAACGGGCACAATACCTGATCACCACTACCAGTATGCCCTACATTGATATTGCCCTTGAAACGGGTTTTGACAGCCTGCCACATTTCTCTAAGATTTTTAAAAAAGTGACTGGCATCACCCCCAACAGCTACCGTAAGCAGCACCAATCGGTGAATACGGTTTAGGGCAACGAGGCATAGAGGCAACGAGAGACAAGTTAAACCTTAATAATAACAAGAGGCTAAGCAGCATGCTTGCGCCAGGGTCAGGGTCTACTTCTTTTTGTTGACGATGTAGGTAAGCATGCTCTTTACCTTACCGTTTTATTGAGGATTACTAAATGGGATGTAAGGTGTTTTGTAATTGAGGCCATTGGTGGTGCCGGCTGTTACATCTACTGTTACACCGGTTATTTTACCCGCCATATCCGATGCAAGAAAGGTGGCCGTATTGGCAATGTCTTCCAGCATAGGCAGTTTTTTAAGCATGGTATCATCTTCCAGTTTGCGGATGAAGGTGGCGGCAAATTCCGGCATATTGGCCAGCGCTTCCCGGAAAGGCTTTGAATCCGGCGATCCGGCACTCCGGATGTTCACTACCCGGATGTTGTAAGGCCCCAGCTCCGTAGCCAGGTCGCGGGAGAACCCTTCAATAGCACAGCAGGCAGGACCAAAGCCGCCTACCAGCGGATAACCCAAAGCGCCAGGCGTGGCCGTTATGGACAGTATGACGCCCGATCGTTGCTTCATCATTACCCTGCCGGCCGCGGAGGCGGTTATAAACTGGGTTTCCATAGACACATTGATGGGGCGTATAAAATCGGCCAGGGCCATGTCTGTCAGGGGAACGTTCTGTGTGTCCTGCACATCAATCGCATTGAAAGAGACATCAACACTTCCGGCCTGGCTGATGCTGTTGATGTGCGCATTGACCGCCCGCTCGTCCAATGCATCTACCGGTGCTATGATGGCTGTGCCTCCCAACTCTCTGATATCATCCGCTACTTTTTGCAGGGACTCCATTTTATGGCCGGTCAGGTGCACGGTAGCTCCCTGCCGGGCAAAGGCGCGGGCAACGGCTCCCCCGACAGAACCACCGGCCCCATAAATGACGGCATTTTTGTTTTGTAACATCATACGCTATACTTTTTGCTTTACACAAACTTATTGCCTAAAAAAAGCCCGGAGGGTATGCCAGACTGACATTTTACGGGGGGTATTGCGACAATTGGTTAAATTGTTTAAAACTGCATGACCAATGGACCAGTTCTTCCACATCCGGATGCTGATGAGCATTATTGTGAGCTTAAGCGTCGCTACTTTGCTAAAAGGGGTCGCTAAACTGATAGAACATCCCACACGGGTACGCCTGTACTGGGTACACCTCGCCTGGGTGTTTTTTATGTTCCTGTCTTTACTGGATTTCTGGTGGTGGGAGATCTTATTAAAGAAGGTAGCCGCCTGGAATTTTCAGTCGTATGTGTTCATTATCTGCTTCATTATTATTTATTATATCTCCTGCTCCCTGCTCTTCCCCGACGATATGAAGGAGTATAACGGGTACAAGGATTATTTTTATTCCAGGAGGAAGTGGTTCTTTTCGTTCCTGGGCATTTCGTTTTTCTTTGATGTGATAGATACGCTTTTAAAAGGCATAGAACATTACCGTTCGTTGGGCACAGAATATATTATCCGCATAGCCATTCATGTGCTGTTGTGTATACTCGCCATCCGTTCCAGGAATGAGCGGTTCCATGCAGGGCTGGTGATTTTCTTTATTTTGTATAACCTGATTTGGGTGATCAGGAAATATTGGGTACTTTGAGCGGGTAGCCCCTAAAGGGGCAGGAAGACGTTTAACGTACCAAATCTACAAAGCGTAACCCCGATGGGCTAAACGATCTTACGCTGAATAGCGGCCGTATTGGAGGTGGCTGATTTCAGCGCCTGGGCGGCGGTATCAGGCGCTTCGTTGAGTGATTTTCTTTCCAGTTGCAGTTTGTCGTTCAGGAATTTGTGTTTCATTTCAAAGTCATTGATGACCTCACTCCATTTCTTTACGAATATTTTATACTGGCCGGTTTTGAAGGCCAGTGATTTTTCACCATGGGGCCGGGCATTGTCCAGCGCCGCAGCTATTTCTCCCTTGTTGTTAAAATCGGCACCAATGAGGTAAAACTCCCAGCCCATGTTGTTGCCGTTGAACTGCGGCTCATTCATGATGACATTCATGTATTTCTTTACCTGGGTCAGCTCCTGTTCGCCCAGCTTCAGGGCCGGGTGCTTGAGCTCCACCACAATGTTCCTTATTTCATTGGTGAGAATATCCTGCCGGCACAGGAATATGTCCATTTCCCGGTATTTGTCTTCATGATCAATAGACCGCACCTGCGCATCCCCGCGCAACAGGTAAACATGCCGCCTGAGCGCCTCTTCAAATTTGGGTTCTGCGGCAGTTACCAGGTGGTATTGTTCGCCAAAGATCCAGTAATGCGCCTCTACCAGTTTTTGCAAATGGTCCCTTTCGTTGGCCTTTAGTTCTTTGCGTATGATGAGGTCGCGCAGGGTATCAATGGTTTTATAGCGGTCTTCTATCAAACGGATGGTGTGGTTTACCCGGGCCAACCTCGTTACTTTGATGATCTCCGCCATCTGCTTCCTTTCTGCATGGGATAGCTCTACCACGCCATCGAGTATATCGAACAGCTTATCCCTTTCCAGGCTATCGAGCAGCAGGTTCAGCAGGCGCACAAAGGTCTTTTTCTGTTCGGTATTAAGGTTCAGGAATATTTTGGGCTGTACCTCGTAGAGGCCCCGCACCAGGTTTTCCAGTTCTATTTTACGGTGCACATCCCAGGGATTATCGCTGAATACCGGGAATATGTCATCCTGCTCATATTGGCTGATCAATATATCGGTATACTGCTTCAAATAAGGCTTGCGCTTATCCAGCAGGAAGGCGCTCAGCCGCTTGTGCAGGAACCTGAATACGGGATCAATGCGGGTACTCCCTATGAAAGCAAGCTGGGGATCGGTATTGCTGCCCTTGAATTTAAACTGGTTAAAGTAGGTACTTTTAATGTACACACTATGGTAGAAATGATCGCCTTTGTTATTGAGGGAAGTAAATTCTTTATACCGCTCCCTGTTGTCTGCACCGATGTAATAGTATTTGGAAAACTCTTTGTTGATCTTTGCATTCCACCGTATGTATTTTACTTCAAATTGATTGTTGCTGTCTTCATGGTTCAGCATAAAGTGGTGCGTATCCCCTATGATGGCGGCGTAATCGAGCGGCACGCCATTGATCAATAAAGCATAGCCATTCTCCTTGTTTAGTTCCAGGTACCAGCCAAATTCCAGGCAAAGGAATTCCCCTAATTCTTCCTGCAGCTTGCTGTCAACAATGTCCGGCAGGATGTTGTAAAAGGTAACAGTAGTACCGGTTTTCTTTTTTACCTCCCATACGCCGGAATCAGGGCTGTCGTATTTGTTGATCGTCTCAAATTTGATGTTGATGAAGTACTCATATTTCTTTTTCTTCTCTTCATATACGGTATTCCAGATGGCCTCTGCTGCAAATTTGAAAAAGGTAAGCCGCCCTACCCCATTCTTGCCATGTACGGCAGAGGTATTCTTGGGCGAGTCTATTTCGATGGCCTTTTGCGAATCGAAGAAAGGGGAGAATTTTTCAGCCAGTTGGGAACGGTGAATGCCATAGCCATTGTCTATGATCTCCATTTTAGCTATAAAGCCCAGGTTATTGGCCTCATAGTTCAGTTGAACAGTGGTTGCCTTTGCATCAAACCCATTCCAGATGTATTCGGCAATGGCCTGCCTGTAATCAAACCTGCTGAGTACTTTCTGAATACCTTTTCCTGTAATCTCAATGTTTGCCATAATACGCGCTTAACCTGTTAATATATTTAGCTAAAGTAGCGCTTTTAAACTAAATATATTAGTAGCACAAGAGGCATTTTTGCACATCCCCAGCCCTTTTTCACAAGGCCGGTTTCTGCGATATATTGACCAGTGTAAATCAGTGAAGTCGATGCGCCAATTGTTAAGCGAAATGAGGCTTTATCCTGTTTAAAAAGTATCAGTAGTTACAAATAAATAATTCTATCATAAAATACTGATAATCCGGGATAAAAATATTAATTTGTACGGCGTAACTCTTTCCTGTGGAATAAAACTTTTTTAGCAAGTTCTAATTCCCGCAGCGTGCCAACCAAACAAACTGATAAGGTTAAGTACCATGACCTCCTTTTGCATCATATAAGTGATGCTGTCATATTTATAAATATCCAATCTGAAATTACCGGCTGGAATACTGCTGCAGGAAAACTGTACGGATTCGATGGACACATAACGCCGGGGCATTTACTGACCAGCATTCCGGGTATTGCCGGCACTTCCCTCCAGCAAATTATTGAAGAAGCGGTCGCTACCGGTGAGCATACCAACCTGGAAGAATATTTCGACAACTTTACGGGCCGGTGGCTGCAGGTAGACATACATCCCCTACCCGATGGTTATTTTATACTCACCAAGGATATCAGCACGAAAAAAGAAACCGAGCTGGCTTTAAAAAGAAGCGAGGAAAATTACCGGTTGCTGATAGAGCAGGCCCCTGATGCCATTACTATTTTTTCGGCTGAATGGAAGATGATACATGCCAATTCCAGTGCCTGTACGTTGTTCGGGTATAGCCTGCCCGAGTTCCTGCATATAGGTGCGCTTGAGATGGTTAGCCCGGACGACCTGGCCAAAACGCCCCCCCGGCTGACAGAGCTGCAAGCCGGAAAAATAGTAAAGGCGGAAAGAATATTACAGCGAAAAGACGGCAGTACTTTCTATGGCGAGTCGGTTACCCAAAAGATGCCCGATGGCAGGATCGTTTCTTTCGTACGGGACGTTACTGAAAGAAAAAAAGCAGAACTGGCCTTACAGGAAAGTGAAGCAAAATACCGCTTGTTGTTCTGCAATAGTCCGCTCCCCATGTTTGTGATGGAAATGGAAACCTACCGTTTCCTGGATGTAAACGAAGCGGTGGTCAACCATTATGGCTATACCCGGGAAGAGCTGCTGACGATGAGCGCCCTGGATATACGGCCGCCAGAAGACCTGGAGAAGTTTCATTGCAAGGTGGACCTGCCTTCCGATAAGCACAGCCGCGGGTATTACAGGCATTACAAGAAAAACAGGGAGCTTATTGATGTAGAAATTTTTGTTCATGACTTTGTGTACAAGGGCAGGCCGTCCCGCCTGGTGCTGGCTATTGATATCAGCATGAAGCTGGAAACACAGCGGAAGCTGCTGAAGACGACCGAACAGTTGCGGGCCTTATCAGCCCATTTGCAGGACATCAGGGAAGAAGAGCGCACGAATATAGCGCGCGAGATCCACGATGAATTGGGACAACAGCTTACGATATTAAAAATGGATATCAGTTGGCTTAACCGGAAACTGGCTGAGTATGAAGACAGTTCGCTGGTACAACGCTCGAAGGAATCCTTAAAGATGCTGAATGACACGATCAAGATGGTGCGCAGGATTGCTACTGAGCTACGGCCCAGTATGCTGGATGACCTGGGATTGATATCGGCCATCCAGTGGCAAAGCCGGGAATTTGAGAGCAGGGCCGACATAAAGGTCAGTTTTGAATCGGATGTATCGGGCGTAAGCCTCCCCCCTCCTGTAGCCACTTCCCTTTTCAGGATTTACCAGGAAGCCCTTACGAATGTAGCCCGCCATGCACAAGCTCAACACATAACCTCCAGGCTGCAGGTAACCAATAACCACCTGCTGCTCCTGGTGAGCGATGATGGCTGTGGGTTTGATGTGAAGATACTGGGCGCCCAAAAAACGCTAGGCTTGCTGGGCATGAAGGAAAGGACCCTGATCATGGGAGGAGTTTTTGAAATAAGCAGTGTGCCGGGCAAAGGCACTACGATCCAGATAACCGTACCAATACCATCAAGTGACGCCCATGAAGATATTGATTGCTGATGACCATGCCATCGTGCGAAAAGGACTGAAACAGATATTGCTGGAAGGGTATCCTTTTGCCAGCGTGGAAGAATGTTCCAGCGCAGAAGAACTGATCAATAAAGCCATCACCGGTAAGTGGGACGTGGTGATCACCGATATCTCGATGCCGGGGCGCAGCGGCCTCGATGCCCTGCAGCAGATACACTCCGCCCTTCCCAAGCTACCCATCCTGATACTTAGTATGCACCCGGAAGAACAATATGCTATCCGCGCATTGAAAGCAGGTGCATCGGGTTATTGCAGTAAAGATTTTGCAGAAGAAGAACTGGTTACCGCCATTCAAAAGATACTGGCAGGCAAAAAATATATTACGCCCACCCTGGCAGAAACCTTACTTACACAATCAGAATTAAACCCTGTTTTGCACGAACGTCTTTCCGACAGGGAGTTTGATGTATTCCAACTCCTGGCTTCCGGGAAGTCAGTATCTGAAATTGCAGACTTGCTTTCCTTAGGTTCCACCACGATCAGTACATACCGGGCACGTATTTTAGAAAAAATGAACCTGAAAAATAATACCGATATTATCCGGTATGCGCTCGACAATAAGCTGATCTAACTTGTCCTCCTATTATTGTCGCTTTGACAATCATCAACTTAATTAACCGACTAAGTGTTTTGTAGTATAAACTCTACAAACTTGTCGTTCACCTTATTAGCTAAAATTCATAAGCTCCTCTATTGACTCGGTGTCATTTTCACACTTAAATTTGTAGTAACGAATTACAAATGAGTGTCGAAAAATTAACGGTATTGATCGTTGACGATTCAGCTCAACTCAGGACCCGGCTTAACGCTATCCTGCATGAAATTTCCTGTATTGCGCCGGTTTTAAATGCCGGCAATTACCAGGAAGCCTGCAGCGTACTTGAGAACACAGGCATCCATCTTGCGGTGCTTGATATCGGGTTGCCAGACAGAAGTGGCATTGAACTGCTGAAGTTTATTAATCAACAATACCCGGCCACCAAAGTGATCATCGTAAGCAATTATGCCAATTATGATTACCGGAAAGTTTGTTTGCTGGCGGGCGCTGTCCGGTTCTTTGATAAGTCGCATGAGTTTGACCAACTGGCCGGCGCCATAGAACAACTTTGTAAAGAGCTATTAACAACCAATGACTAAAGAACAACGCTAAGTATCTGATATAACCCGGCAACCTGAAACATGAAAAACCAGTATATAACAAAGTAAGCTTATCAAGGATCAGTACCCATGAAAGCGCCCCCTACACTACCGTAGGCTTTCGAATCCAATCCCCAAACCTTATCCGCGGGAAGCAACACAAAGACACGGGTGTTATTTCCCGGTTAGCAGCGGCCCCTAAACCTTTGCCTGATCAACAACTCCTACCCCTCTCACCAGGAAGGAGGATCCGTACCCTATTTATGAAACCTTGACAGGCATTATTTGGAAAATTGCAAACTATTGAACAATGGTTAGCATGGTACCCTCGAACAAGCACATAGAATGCCTCATCAACGCAATGCATGAAATTGGTATTTCGCATAAAAAGAACCTGCTGAACCTTGTTTCCCGGGCTATCGTCCAGGCCCGGGAACAGGAGCGGGAAGAAATAGCCAGGGAATTGCATGACAACATTAATCAACTCATCATGGCCTCCAAACTGATGATTGATACGGCCAGGAAAGAAGAGCATCAACGCCAGGCCCTCCTGAAAAAAAGCGCCGCCACACTGGAGGAAGTAATCCATGAGATACGCAAGCTTTCGGGCTCCATGGCCACTCCCCACATCAAGGATTTTTGTTTACTGGAAGCTATTGATCAACTCGTCTGCACTATTTCCTCGTGTAAAAACATGCGCATTGTTTTAAAGTACGACAGAATGATTGAAAGCCTGCTGGACCTGGAGCAAAAGAAGCAAGTATACAGGATCATACAGGAGCAATTCAACAATATCATCAAACACGCGGCAGCCTCCAAAGCTGTATTGTTAATAGAATACAGAAAAGACACCATCAGAATAAAGATAAAAGACAATGGCGTTGGCTTCGACCTGACCCAAAAAAGAAATGGCATTGGTCTTGCCAATATTGGAAAACGGGTAGCCCTGTTAAAAGGAGACCTCAATATTCTCTCTGCTATCAACCAGGGCTCCACGCTGGATGTGTGGTTCAGGGTACATGCTGCCTGACTTATGCCTGCATGGCATAGAGAATGATATTCAGGCCAAACTTCGTATTGTCTTCCGCCATGAACCGCTTGTTGCGGAAATCGTAGTCCCACTCACAGCCATAATCCTTGTTACTGTACAGCACTCCCATACGGCCGTTGACCTCAATGGCCTTGAGGTAATCATGCACCAGGTCATCGCCCCATCCGTTCAGTTCAAAAGAAGTAGGCGGAGGCCCTTTTTCAAAGGTGAAAAAAGACCGGTATAGCTCATGCGTATTGGGTATTTTTTTAAGCGCCTGCGGACCAAAGGTAGCGGTCATCTGCGCTTCGAAGGATTTGGCAAATAAGCCATCAATGTCATGGTTACAGTCATCCACAAACACAAAACCGCCATTCTGCACATATTTTTTAAAGTTGGCCTGCTCCCGGGCATCAAACTGCACCAGCTTGTGGCCGCTGAGGTAACAGAAGGGGGCGGAAAAGATATCCTCACTGCCCAGCTCTATGATCCGCTCCTGCGGATTTACAGGAATGGTAGTGTACTCCACCAGTGAGTTCAATAAATTTGAAGGCATGCGTTGGTCGGTATCCCAGTCGCCGGAACGGTATTTTAAACGGGAGAAAGTAAACTTGTTGCCTGGATACATAGCAGATTAAACTACATTAAAATGTTGATTTTTTGATGGCAGGCAAAAGAAAATGAACGGTTATGACGTCAAAAAGCCCGAACTTCCGTCGCTGCACGGGAGTTTTACTTCCCTGTCATCAACCTGCGGCCACCGCCATTGCTTTCCATTGAAACAAATGTTAATCAAAACTACTATTTGACCTTGGTATTAACAGCAACAAAGATCAGCGACCTGCTGCAAAAGTTATCTTTACTCAAGCAAGAGATCCAAAAAGTTATTGTTGGACAGGATGAAGTGCTGGAAGAGCTACTGGTAGCCTTACTGGCCGGCGGCCATTGCCTGCTGGAAGGGGTGCCGGGCCTGGCCAAAACATTGATGGTACGCACCCTCTCGCAGGCATTGCACCTTAGTTTCCGCCGCATCCAGTTTACCCCCGACCTGATGCCTACCGATATTATTGGCACGGAAATACTGGAAGAAGACCCTGTTACAGGCAAGCGGCTCTTTATTTTCACCAAGGGCCCGCTGTTTGCCAATATCCTGCTGGCAGATGAGATCAACCGCACACCACCCAAGACCCAGTCGGCCCTGCTGGAAGCCATGCAGGAGTTTGAGGTTACTTATGCGGGCAAAACGTATCACCTGGACCGTCCCTTTTTTATACTGGCTACCCAGAACCCCATTGAGCAGGCCGGCACTTATCCCCTGCCCGAAGCGCAACTGGACCGGTTCTTATTGTATGTAAAGATCGGTTACCCTTCAGAAAAGGAAGAGATAGAGATACTGAGCAATACCACGGGTATAAAGAAACCTGCTGTAAACGCTATTGTAAGCGGCGAAGAGATCCTGCAACTGCAAGGCCTGGTGCGGGAGGTAACGATCAATGATGACCTCACCGCCTATGCGGGTCAGCTCGTACGGGCTACGAGGCCCGATACCACTACAGCTAATTATGTGAAGGAGTGGGTACGCTGGGGCGCGGGCCCGCGTGCCGGACAGGCGCTGATACTGACCGCCAAGGCAAGGGCCTTGCTGCATGGCCGTTATGCCGTAACGGAGGCTGATATTCACACGATGGCTTACCCGGTATTGCGTCACCGTATATTGATGAATTTTAAAGCAGATGCAGAAAGAATAACGCCCGATATGGTCACTGCCACTTTATTGAAGGTTATTGAACGGCCGAAGGCGTTGTAGTGTAATTTGTTTTAATTCGTGTTATTAGATCCAACCATATTATTGTCACTGAGAAATTTATCGCTGGCGGCCAAAACCACCATTGATGGTTTTATGACGGGCGCCAATAAAAGCGCCATCAAAGGTACCGGCATGGAGTTTAGCCAATACCGCAGTTATATGCCGGGCGATGACCTGCGCTGGATGGACTGGAAGTTATATGCCCGCAGCGACCGTTATTATATCCGGGAATCTGAATCAGAAACGAATATCAGTATACGGCTGCTGGTAGATGCCAGCGCCTCGATGGACCATCGTGATGGCGACCATACAAAGATGGAGTATGCCCGTTACCTCGCCGCCTGCCTCGCCTGGCTGGCCAATATGCAAGGGGATGCGGTAGGTTTATATATGCTGCGGGAAGATGGGATTTTCTCCCTGGCGGCCCGCCAGGGATTTCAGCACCTCAACAGGCTTTTTTACCAGCTTGAACAAGCCGGCCCCAAAGGCCATTTCACACAACCTATTTATTACAAAGACATTTATGCCGGCGGACAAAGCAGGGAATTGCTGGTATTCATTACGGATATGTACCAGCAGCAGGATGAGCTATATAAACTGCTGGACTTGCTGGGCGCCCTGCGCCATGAGATCATTGTGCTGCACCTGATGGGGCGTAATGAGCTGGAACTGGATTATACCGGCTATACCACACTCGAAGACCTGGAAACAGGCGCTACGATACCGATCAATGCCGGTGAGCTGAAAGAAGCGTACAGCCAACGGCTGGCGCAATACCTGGATGATACCCGGAAAGCATTACTGGGCCGTAATGTATGGTACCGGCTGATGATCACCGATGAACCGGTGGACCAGGCGTTGCGTGATTTTTTACAGGCGAGAGTTAGGAGTTAGCTTTTAGGAGTTAGCTTTTAGGTATTAGCTGTTAGCCTGTGGCTGTTAACGTTTAGGTGTATTGGGTAACCAACTAAATATTTTGATAAAGCGTTGCTGCAATTATTATATCCGATAGCATTGTTGGCCGGGGCAGCGGTAATGATACCGGTGCTGGTGCACCTGTGGCATGTACGCAAGGGAAAAACGCGGCGGGTGGGCAGTATTGCTTTGCTCACTACCCCTTCACGCCAGCGTGCCAGGAACCTGCGCATTACCAACTGGCCTTTGTTCCTGTTGCGTTGCTTATTGTTGTTGTTACTGGCATTGCTGCTGGCCAAACCTGTATGGATCACTGAACGCAGCCAATCGAAGCAAGCGGGCTGGATACTGATACCCCAGGCGCAATTGAAGACGGCCTATGCACAGTATCGACCACAAATAGATTCTTTACTGGCTGCAGGGCTGGAGCTACATAATTTTTCTACCGGGTTTAAGCAACTACAATTAAAGGATAGTATTCAGCCCATCGGCATTATGGATGGCTGCTTACCCGGCGATACTTATGAAGCCGTAGTATCGCGCTGGTCACTGTTAAAAGTGCTGGATGCCAACCTGCCTCCCTCCTTTCCCCTGCATGTGTTTATCAATAACCGGTTGTCGCCCTATCACGGCGACAGGCCCGTTACCCACCTCAACTTATATTGGCATAGTTTTTCACAAGGCGATAGCATTATAGAATCCCCCGTTCTTTCTTATGTGACGACGGATGGAAAGATAAAAAATATAGCAAGGGTGACCACACCACAAGGGAATTATTACCAGGAAGAAAAGGCAGGCGCCCTTTTCACCACAACGCCTGATACTTCTATCATCCGCGTGGCTATTTATGCAGGGAAAAATACCGCCGATGCCCGGTATGTAAAAGCAGCCATACAGGCTATTGGAACGTTCACCGGCAAAAGAATAGACATCACTACACCCGCTAACGGACAATTTCCATCAGCTCCGCAAAACCTTATTGTCCGGTTGGAGGAATACCCCGACACAACCCTGTTGTCTTATACTACCCCGGAAGGCATATTATTTCAATATGATACAGGTGCTGTTGTGTCTACCACTTCCTGGCTACAGCAGGGCGCCTCCATAGCCGGTGAAGGCAGGCGCCCTACCATATACCGGTATGTAACCGGCCCTGTACAGGGCACACCGGTGTGGACATTGGCCAACGGTATCCCTATACTGACAGTAGAGGAACAGGAAGGGAAACGGATGTATCATTATAAAAGCCGTTTTAATCCTGCCTGGGGCGACCTGGTATGGGAAGATGGTTTTGTAAAAACATGGCTGCCTCTGGTGATTCAGCTACCTGCTAATGATGTACAGGGCGACCTGCGGAAGATTGATGACCGGATGGTGGTGCCTGTGGACACGGCAATCGGCAGTCGGCAATCGGCAATCAGCAATCCGCAGTCGTCAATAGCTTCCCTGGTATGGATGATGGCATTTATAGTATTAAGCATTGAACGGCTATTGACCTACCGGCAAGCACAACGTATGCAAGATGCCTGAACAAGATCATGCACATATCATTCATGCACTTACCAGCAAGTGGAGCAGGAATAACCTGGCCGCATCGCTGTTGAAAGCATTAGCCCCTGCCTGGCTGATGGCTGTAGCCGCTTATTATATTTTCCAGTGGCCTGCATGGGCTGTTGTTGTCCTCTTCATCGCCATTGCCGTCCTGAGCTTCTGGCTGCAGCCTTCCCGCCGCCTCACACCTGCCGATATTTCCAGCTATTTAAACCGCACTTACCCGGAACTGGAAGAAAGCGCGCAATTATTGCTGCTACCAACGCAATCACTGAGCCTCCTGCAACAAATGCAGGTGCAAAAGATAGCGCCCGTACTGGCCAATATACCAGAACCGCCCGGGATGTGGGAACCGTTGAACAAAGCATGGCTCCTGTTAACAGGCGCCGTGGTTGCGAGTATATTGGTTTTTATATTGTCTCTTTTCCTGACGGCCAATCGGCAAGATGCTGATAAGGTCCTCTCTTCTGCTACAGCCAACCATCACGAAACGGTGTTAGCCGGTATTGCCTCCTTTCACATACAGGTTACGCCACCTGCTTATACCCGTAATAAAAGCAGGCAGCAGCAACAGTTTGCCCTGAAAGTGGAAGCAGGCAGTGAGGTACGCTGGGAGATACATACCAATCAAAAGGTACCCACCTTGCAACTGGTGCTGAACAATAAGGATTCTATCCGCTTTGCACCGCTTGACAAGGATAGTACCACCTGGACCCTACAAAGACCTATCAGTGAGCCAGGCTTTTACCAGGTAAGCCTGGCAGGCCAGGCCTCCCAGCTTTATACACTGGAAGTAATTCCTGACCTGCCGGTCCATATCAGTATTGTTACACCACAACAATACACCACTATTGATCCCGGCCGTGCGCCACTGGCCCGGCTTGCCGTACAACTTACCGATGATTATGGCATTAAAAGCGCCGGCATTATAGCTACGAAGGCCAGTGGTAAAGGAGAAAGCGTCAGCTTTAAAGAGCAGCAACTCTCCTTTCCGGTAAGCTTTGATGGCCGCCGGCAGATGAGCCTGCAACAAGTGCTGGACCTGCGGGCACTTGGCCTTCAGGCAGGTGATGAACTGTATTTTTATGTGAAAGCGCTGGACAATCATGGACAGGAAAGCCGGTCGGATATGTATTTCATTTCCTTGCCCGATACAGCGGAACTACTGAGTATGTCGGGCATGGAATCGGGCATCAACCAGATGCCGGAATATTTCAGGAGCCAGCGGCAGATTATTATAGATATAGAAAAGTTGTTACAGCAGCAGGCTACCCTGCCCAAAGACAGTTTTAACCTGCGCAGTAATGTGCTGGGCGATGACCAGAAGTTGTTGCGCCTGCGCTATGGTAAGTTCCTGGGTGAAGAATGGGAAAGCGGCGGCCATCATCCCGGCGACGGACATGATCATGGACAGGAGGAGCAGGAGGAGGAAAAAGACATTGCTCCCGGTGATGCTGCAGCACTCATGGACCAATATGCACACAAGCACGATAATGCAGAAGATGCCACTTATTTTGAACCGGAACAGAAAGCCCGGTTGAAAGCAATACTGACGGAGATGTGGAGCAGTGAACTGCAATTAAGGACTTATTATCCACGCGAAGCGCTCCCCTATGCTTATAAGGCATTGCGCTTATTGAAAGAGATGCAACAAAGATCGAGGGCTTATGTAGGCAAAACCTCGATCAGGATGCCGCCCCTGAAGCCGGAAAAAAGATTGACGGGAGAGCTGGACAAGATAACCGCTCCCCACAACCAGAAAGATAAAGCAGCCCGTGACGAAACGGAGCCAATATTGCAGCAGGCGCTGTTGGTACTGGAAGCCTATAAACGCAATAAAACAATAGCGCCTGAAGACTGGCCCCTGTTGATGAGTGCTGAAAAGAAGATCAGTGAAAAAGCGGTGCGGGCGCCGGCGGATTACCTGCCTGCCCTGAACGCCCTGCGCAAGATCACCCAGGAGCCGGGCAAGGTAGATAAAGCAACGATTGCCAAAGTGCAGGGAGCGCTGCAAAAGATGATCAAAGCAGGCGCCTTGTTGCCGCAAAAAACCGGCCATACCGCCGATGGTGAATTGCCGGCGTATTATTTTAAGCAGTTAAACAGTAGTAAGTAATTGATGAAAGTGGAAACAGGTATTATCCTTGCATCGGGGTTACTGGTCATCTTCCTTATATGGAAAGAAATAAAAAGACCAGTGAAAGCACACCTGCTGCTGCGCCTCACCGCCAGTGTGCTGGGCGTAGCGGCGCTGGTATGCCTGGCCATACCGGTTACGTATACCGCCTCCCAACCTGTTCCTGCTGCCGGCGCCCTTGTTATCCTTACACCGGGTTATGATAAAGACAGCCTGCCGGCTTATAAAGGCCTGCCCCGCTACACCACGCATGCGGCACTGGTTTCAGGCGGCATTACTTTCATTCCTGATCTACGCTGGTTCCTGGCCCAACATCCGCGCATTCATGAGTTGCAGGTATTGGGTCATGGACTTGCCGATGATGAACTGGCAGCATTGGTAGCAACAGGCACCAACCTGCAATACCATACACCGGCTTTGCCGGCGGGATTCACAGCCGCCGCCTGGCCGCGGCAATTAAGACTGGGTGAGGTACTGGAAGTACAGGGTTCATTTCACCATCCGGGAAAAGAGCGGGTGAAGATCGTGTTGTCCGGCATTGGCGCCCGTTTTGATTCCGTCATTGTCAATCCATCCACTACATCCTCCTTCAGGCTGCAATACAAACCTGCCCACCTGGGCAACACCCTGTATGAACTGGAGGCCATCAGTGGCGGTAAAACCATCGCGCGGGAAAAAGTACCGGTACGCCTGCTACCCGCCAGCCAGGTGCAGGTATTGCTGCTGTCTTCCTCTCCCGACTTCGACAACAAGTTTTTAAGTACCTGGCTATATGAGCACCAATACCCTGTAGCTGCCCGGTATACGATCAGTAAGCATACATACAAACAACAATTCCTGAACAGGGCAGCCCTGCCTTTACAAACGATCTCCGCCACCCTGCTGGAAAAGATGGATGTGGTGATCGCAGACGATCAGGCACTAGCCGCCCTGCCTGCCACAGAAAGATCGGCCCTGACAGCACAGGTACAGCAAGGACTGGGTCTTATTCTGCAAACCGACAGCGCCATATCTTTTAACAACCTGGCGGCCGACTGGCGAATAAAAAAGCAATCCGGCTCACCTGTCAGCGCCCGTTCACTGGCCATACCGGCTGTTTATACCACTACTGCGCCCTTGCTGCCCACACAATGGTGTTCTATTGAAAACAACCGGTGGGCGCAGCCGCTGGTGATGGATGACCAGGGCGCTGTGGTAGTATCGGCAGCCCTTGCCGGAGCCGGCAAGCTGGTATTGAATACCGTTAATAGTACTTATAGTTGGATACTGAGCGGCCATCAGCAGGATTATGCGCAGTTCTGGTCGCTGCTGCTGAACAAAGCGGCCCGGCCTGCCGCATCCGCCAGCAGGTGGCAGCAGGTAACTGCTTTTCCAAGGGTGGGTAGTAAGGCGCAACTGGTATTGGAAACCACCACTGCCGGTATACCGGTCATTGAAACACCGGATGGCGCCGCGCCTGTAGCACAGCAGGCCTGGTTGCCGCATACATGGACGGGGAGTTGGTGGCCGGTTCAGCCAGGTTGGCAAACTGTACGCGGGCAGCAGGACAGTCTGCCGTTGTATGTTTATGAGCAGGGCGACTGGGCAGCCGTAAAAGCTACAGCCTGCATTACTGCCAATACCCGGCATGCCGCCCTTTCCGGTCATACCAGGACGTCTAAAGATCTGACAAGCGAACCGGCAACGAAGCAAGTACCACCAGTCATTTTCTTTGTGCTATTCTTATTGTGTTGTAGTTACTTGTGGCTTGAAGCAAAGAAAGTATAGGTGAAATATAAATTTGCGTACAACCTTTTTTGTTAACCATAAAAACTGCGGAGGAATCTACTTTGAAACGGAAAGATTTTATTTACTACACGGGAATGGGCCTGGGCTCGCTCCTGCTTCCCAAGATGCCGGCCTTCGGGCGGGAGATTGACCCGGCAGCAGCGCTGCAGGGTATTGATGCATCTGTTAAAAAAGAACTGGCCGATGTGGCCCTGAATGCTGCCCGGGCCAAAGGCGCCAGCTATGCCGATGTGCGCATCGGCCGTTACCTGCGGCAGTTTGTGTCTACCCGCGACAAACGCGTACAGGGTGTAGCCAATACCGAAAATTATGGCGTTGGCATCCGCGTACTGGTGAACGGCGCCTGGGGTTTTGCCGCTACGCACACCGTAACGAAAGACGCTATTGCCAAAGCGGCAGAGCAGGCGGTAGGTGTTGCCAAAGCCAATGCAAGAATACAGGGTGAACCGGTTCAACTGTCGCCGCAGAAAGGTTATGGTGAAGTAAGCTGGAAGGCCCCTATTGAGATCAATGCCTTTGAAGTGCCCATCAAAGAAAAAGTAGACCTGTTGCTGCAGGTAAATGATATTGCCCTGCAAAATGGTGCCAGCTTTGTAACCGCCGTAATCTCGGCAGTGAATGAGCAAAAGTATTTTGCATCTACCGATGGCTCGTATATTGACCAGGATATACACCGCATTTATCCCACTTTCAATGTTACGAAGATAGACCGCGCTGCCGGCAAGTTCATGCAACGCAATGCCCTGAGTGCCCCCATGGGTATGGGTTATGAATATATGCATGCCCGCCCGCAGGATAAGCTCTCCGGCATTGTAACCCGGTATAAGGACCGGTATGATATACTGGAAGATGTAAGGAATGCCACGAAGGATGTAGACGAGAAGCTGAAAGCAAAATCAGTGGAGCCCGGAAAGTACGACCTGGTACTTGACCCTTCGCACCTTTGGTTAACGATCCATGAATCGGTAGGCCATCCCACAGAACTGGACCGTGTATTGGGCTATGAGGCCAATTATGCCGGCACCAGCTTCCTCACCCTCGATAAATGGCAATCCAAAAAATTCAATTTCGGCAATAAGCTGGTCAATATTGTAGCTGATAAGATGCAGCAGGGATCACTCGGCGCTGTGGGCTGGGATGATGAAGGCGTGAAATGTAAAGAGTGGGACCTGATCAAAGACGGCGTTCTTGTGAACTACCAGGCCATCCGCGACCAGGCCCATATTATTGGCCTGAAAGAATCGCAGGGCTGCTGTTACTCACAAGGCTGGGATGATATACAATTCCAGCGGATGCCGAACGTGTCCCTGCGTCCCGGCAAACAAAAGCTGAGCGTCGATGACCTGATCAAGGATGTAGAGAAAGGCATTTATATTATTGGGGATGGCTCCTACTCTATTGATCAGCAGCGTTACAATTTCCAGTTTGGCGGGCAAACATTTTATGAGATTTCGAAAGGAAAGATCGTGGGCATGTTGAATGATGTGGCTTACCAGTCTAACACCCAGGAGTTCTGGAATTCCTGTGCCGCCATTTGCGATGCCAATGATTACCGCCTGGGCGGATCTTTCAATGACGGTAAGGGGCAGCCCAGTCAAAGCAGCGCCGTATCGCATGGCAGTTCCACTACCCGCTTCAATGGCGTTAATGTGATCAATACCGCCAGGAAGATTGGGTAAGCTGTCAGGCTGAGCCTGTCGAAGCCCTTCGACAAGCTCAGGGTGACATTCAACTTTAATTTTTAAACTTATTATACTCATATATTATGGCAATATTAAATAAAGATGAAGCGCAGGCTATCCTGAAGAAGGTGCTGAGCTTCTCCAAAGCCGATGAAACCGAGGTAAGCCTCAACGGACAACAAAGCGGTAATATCCGCTATGCACGCAACGCGGTATCCACTGCCGGCGAAGTAAGCAACCTGAACCTGAGCGTTAGTTCCTCCTTTGGCAAACGCACCGGCAATGCCACGATCAATGAATTTGACGACGCTTCCCTGGCCAAGGTGGTAGCCCGCGCCGAAGAGCTGGCCCGCCTGGCGCCGGAAAACCCGGAATATATGCCCCTGCTGGGGCCCTCCGATTTTGCGGAATCTATCGGCTTCATCCCTTCTACCGCAGCCATGACACCCGATACAAGGGCCGATATGGTAGCGCAAAGTTTAAAGGTGGCCAAGGACAGCAAGCTGGAGGCCGCCGGCTTTCTGCAAAACAGCGCCGGCTTCCGCTCTATGATGAATTCCAAAGGACTTTTTGCCTATGGGAAAAATACCGATGTATCTTTCTCTGTAACCGTGCGTAACCAGGAAGGCACCGGCTCGGGTTATGTAGACCACAGCTTTAATGATGTAGGTAAATTAGATACACTGGCCCTTACGAAGACCGCAGCTACCAAGGCCACCAGTTCTGCCGGCGCCAAAGCCATTGAGCCGGGCCGTTATACAGTGATCCTGGAACCACTGGCCGCCAGTGATATGCTGGGTGGCATTATCCGCGGCTTTGAGCAACGCACCGCCGATGAAGGCCGCAGCTTTATGAGCAAGAAAGGTGGCGGCACACGCCTGGGCGAACAATTGTTTGATGAAAAAGTAAATATCTACAGTGATCCCTTGCACCCCGAATTACCCGGCTCTACCTGGAATAACGACGGGATGCCGGTTGAAAAAACAATCTGGGTGGAAAACGGCGTGGTGAAAAACCTGGCCTGTAGCCGCTTCTGGGCGCAGAAAAAAGGCATTAAACCATTGGCTGGTCCGGGCGGCGGCCGCTTTGGCGGTGGTGGCATGATCATGACCGGCGGCACGGCATCTGTTGAAGACCTGATCAAAAATACAGAGAAAGGCATCCTTGTTACCCGCTTCTGGTATATCCGTATGGTAGACCAGCAAACACTGGTGCAAACGGGCCTCACCCGCGACGGGACTTTCTATATTGAGAATGGCCAAATCAAGTTCCCGGTAAAGAATTTCCGCTTCAATGAAAGTCCCATTATTATGCTGAATAATGTGGAAGAGCTGGGCAAGCCGGTGCGTAGCGGCTCCTCTATTCTGCCACCGATGAAGATCAGGGATTTTACATTCACCTCCTTATCTGACGCTATTTAATATGAAAAGAAGAAATTTTATTGGCATGGCGGGGATGGGCGCCGCAGGCGCCTTACTGCATGGCCTGCCTGCTATTGGCAGGACCATTGCGGAAGCAGAAGCCCTGGTAATACGCGCCGATACGGCCGCCAAAAAACGGATGGCCGATATTGCGCTGCAGGCGGCCCGGAGCAAGGGCGCTACTTACGCCGATGTACGCATCGGCCGGTACCTGAGCCAGAGCGTGATCACCCGCGACAAACGCGTACAGGGCGTTTCCAATACTGAATCCTACGGCATTGGCATCCGTGTTGTTGCCAATGGCTGCTGGGGATTTGCCGCTTCGGAAAAGATGGACACGGACAGTATTGCCCAAACAGCCGCACTGGCTGTGGCCATTGCGAAAGGCAATGCCAAACTGGTTACGGAACCGGTACAACTGGCGCCTCAAAAAGGCTTTGGAGAAGTAAGCTGGCAAACACCCATTGAAAAGAATGCTTTCGCCATTCCCGTAAAAGAGAAGGTAGACCTGCTGCTCGCCGCCAATGAAACAGCCCTTACCGGTGGCGCCAATTTTGTCAATGCAGCCCTGTTCATGATCAATGAGCAGAAGTATTTTGCCAGCACTGATGGTTCTTATATTGATCAGGATGTACACCGCATATGGCCCACATTTACCGTAACCAAGGTAGATAAATCATCCGGGAAGTTCCAAACCCGCGACAGCCTGAGCGCTCCCATGGGCATGGGTTATGAATACCTTACAGCACTGCCGGAACACAAACTGACCGGTGGCCCTACTACCCTGTACAAAGGCCGGTATGATATACTGGAAGATATCAAGGCTGCTACTGCACAGGTAGCAGAAAAGATAACCGCCAAAAGCGTAGAGCCAGGCAAGTACGACCTGGTATTGGATCCTACCCATTTGGGGCTCACGATCCATGAATCTACCGGTCATCCTACAGAGCTGGACCGTGTACTGGGTTATGAAGCTAATTATGCCGGCACCAGCTTCCTGACCCTGGATAAATGGAAGACCCGGCAATTCAATTATGGCAGTAAACTGGTGAATATACAGGCCGATAAACTACAACCCGGCTCTCTCGGCGCTGTAGGCTATGATGATGAAGGTGTGAAGAGCGGACAATGGGATATTATTAAAGAGGGTATACTGGTGAATTACCAAACCATCCGCGACCAGGCCCATATTCTTGGATTACCTGCTTCACAGGGATGCTGCTATGCCGATAGCTGGGACAGTATACAATTCCAGCGCATGCCCAATGTATCGCTCCTGCCCAATAAGCAAACCCGCCCTGTAGCAGACATTATTAAGAGTGTGAAGAAAGGTATTTATATCCTGGGGCGGGGTTCCTACTCCATTGATCAGCAGCGTTACAATTTCCAGTTTGGCGGACAGTTGTTTTATGAGATCAAAGACGGGCAGATCACCGGCATGCTCAATGATGTAGCCTACCAGTCCAATACGCAGGAGTTCTGGAATTCGATGACGGATATTGCGGATAAAAGCGATTACCGCCTGTTTGGCACATTTAATGACGGCAAAGGACAACCCTCGCAGTCCAGTGCTGTATCACACGGTTCATCCACTGCTAAGTTTGAAGGCGTGAATGTGATCAATACCGCCAGGAAGATTGGATAATAGCTGTATGCAGTACATCATAAAACGATCAACGTAATAATCAGTAATTATTAATTAACAATTATTGATTATTACGTTTGAGTCGAAAACAAGTCTTTCCTACAATTTAAAGGCCTTCCTACAATTTAGCCAGCCAATCCAATATATAATCTGCATCTTCTTTCCAGGTAGATTGTCCCAATACATAGTGATTGCGCCCTTTGAATTCCTTGTATTCAAGGATGGAACCATTCTGTTTATATGCCTTATAATTCCTGTAATTCAGGTGGGGAGGGATAATATTGTCTTCACTGCCGGAAGTGATGAGTAAGGGCACGTGCGGCTTTTTCCAATCCAGTTTGGCCATGGAACTCAATCCGCCCCGGGCCACCGTTTTGGATTCGGGAATGGTATTGGCTTCCCAGGTAGCTTTTTGCTCATGCAGCGGCATGCCGTTCACAAACGCATATTGCCAGTCTTTTAAAGACATTAAATAGGTTTTCTTAAGGGAAGTAAACAGTCCCAGCGATTTCCAGCCGGCTTTCAGGAAGGAGAACTCATACGGGAATACACCCAATGGCGGTACAGGATGGATGGCTACGCCTGCGGCTGCATATCCACGGTTAACGAGTACCTGCGTCATCATGCCGCCCAGTGAATGACCGATGATGATGGGTTTTTCGGGCAGGCTTTGAGCATGTTTTGCATAGGAATCAATCACTTCTTTTAAAGTAAGGGTAGCCAGCGAAAGGTCATTAGGCTGACGGTCGCGTAATTCCTGCGCTGTATTCCCATCTTTATAAGGCCAGGGTGGCGCAATGGCTTTGTAGCCTTTGCTTTCGAAGTATTTGATCCAGTCGTCCCAGCCGCGGTGAATGACAAAGGCGCCGGTAACGAACATAACAGTTTTTGAAGTGATGGATGACATGTGGGTTTATTTTTACCCTTCAAAGCTACTTACCGTATTCTGCTGCCTCAATAGATAATCCGGGGGAAATGTTGTATAATTCATCGCACTGGTTATCCCGAATGCAATAAGCCCCGCTCAGAAGAGCAGGGCCATGATTGCATAAACTACTATTTATTGGATCCGTACTGAAGAGACTACATCATTGGCATTGGGCGACAGCGCGGTGAAGTTGGCATTGCTGGACGCGAGGGTCCAGGAAGTACCGCCGAAATTATTATTGGAGTACATGATCACCGTCCACCCCGCCGGGATAGTGACGGAAGAAGCCCAGTCGTTGACAAAGCCATAAGCCTGTAATTGCGACAGCGTGTAATTGCCCTTCGGTATACTGCTGGTGGCCGTTCCTCCATTGTTGATATGCTGGTAAAATTTCACACCGGTAGTACCGGTACCCGAATTATACACTGTAGACTGCCCATACAATACATTGCTCACATTAGTTAGGTAACCCGACACATCATTGTTGGGCAAATTGTAGCAGAGGTAAACTCCATAGTTACCATTCACCGTTTGTGTGGCTAAGGAAGTGGCTGTGGAAGCGCTGGTGGCTGTTATGTTGATCGCTGCGGGACCCAGGCTGGCAGCAGTAAGGCCCGGCACATTGGGCACGGAGAAGGAACCATAAATGGCATTCCAGCTATAGTTGATCTGCGAGCCTACGGTTACCCCGTTGTAGGACAACCGCGAAGCAGCGGGACCGTAATAATAAAACGAAATGATCTTATTGGGCATCAACTGACGCAATGCGGTTATCAGGTAAACGAATGAGCTGGCATTGGGCTGGCCCGTACCATTGACACCGTAGTCGGCATACTCATCGTCAAAATCAATGCCATCAAGACCATAGGTAGTCACCGCATTGGCCAATTGCTGGGCAAAGGCCTGGGCAGCGGCCTGGTTGGGAAAATTGCAGAAGCCGGCGCCCTGGTGATTGCCTAAAATAGACAGCAGTACCTTGATGCCTTTAGCCTGTAAAGGCTGAATGGTAGTGGCCCGGTTATTGAGCACAGTGGTTACCTGCGGGTTAAAATACAGGTAGGCCGCCTGGGTGGAAGTATTGTAATTGATGTTTGCCGCGAAGATGATCCCAATATCAAAAAGCGGCTGGCCGGTGGCGAGGGAATATTTGCCCACATTACTGAAATCATTGCTGTTCACTTCTACATACACTACACTTTTTGGACCGCTCACGCCCACTGCGTTGAGGGCTATTTCATCATCCGGGGAGTTGGGCGCTTTGGCTGGATTTTCAGGCAGGCCCTTTTTACAGGAATAAGTCAGGAGAGTAATCGTTGCAAGCAATAGTACAATAGCATTTTTTCTCATTAAATAGAATAGGTTTACCATAAAAGTGGTTTTTAGAATAATAGAATAAGGAAAGTTGCGAGCGAGATGCAGGTTCAGCGTCTTACCATAGGCAATATATTTTCAGGTGAATTAATACAGGCCGGGGTATGAATAAGTGAAGCCCAGCCCGAAACGGGTCCGGGCTTCACTTGCGCTGTATGTTCGTTGAAGAATTGTGGCTAATTAAGGCTTCTTATCCCACCATACTTTGGTGCCCGGATTATCCGGTCCACCCAGTGTGGCGATGGCCTTGTCATAACCCGCCTTATTGCTGTTCTTAAATTTGGACGGGATAGGTAAACGCTCGATAAACCCGGTAACTGTGCCATTGCTATTGTTGACCACCACCGGGAACAGTTTGGGATAGCCTGTACGGCGGAACTCTGACCATGCTTCCTGCCCATCGGGATATAATGCCAGCCATTTTTGGGTGATGATCCGTTCCAGCTTTTGTTCTGTGCTGCCGGCAGCATCCCACTTTATGGTTATCGTACTTAAATTAGCGTTACCGGCTGGTACATTATTGGCGCCCGGGGTTTGTGCTTTCGGGTCTACATAAGGCGCCGCTGTCTTTACAGCATCCGCTTTATAGGCCGTAGCGGAACCAGCGGCCCACTCTTCAAAAGAGCGGTCAATACCGGTTTCATAAGCCGTTTGCATATCGCCCGCATTGGCCCAGCCTCTCAAAGCAGCTTCTGCTTTTAAGAACCATGCTTCGGCCGAGGTAGCGATCTTGGCTTTGCCACCGGCTTTATCGAAGTAGTCGCCATTGGCCGACTTGGCCACCTGCTTTGAATAACCGGCATAACGTGCTTTCGCATCTATCGCCACACCATTCCTGATGCCAATGTATTGGCCAGCCACTGCTGCATCGGAAGCCGGTGCGAGGTAATGGGAGATCCGCGGGTCACTATAACCATTCAGGAAGCTGCTCAGGGGCGCTCCGGCACGTGTATCATCCCAGTCATTGATGATAGCACCGATCGGGCTTTCCGTACCATACGTCACCAATGCATTGTCACTGACAGCTTCCAGCAGTCCGCCGCTGGCGGCAGCCAATGCTTTTTCGCCCTGTAGTTTGGCGGTGGCTGCATCTGCATATACAATGCGCAATGCGAGGCGCAGTCTTAAGGTATTGGCCAACTTCAGCCATTTGCCAGCATCGCCACCAAAGATCATATCTGCCTTTTTAAAAGCAGTACCTACCTTCTTGGTACCATCCACATAAGGCTTCAGGCCGGCGGCCGCGGCATCCAGGTCGGCAAAGAATGCTTTGTAAGCATCCTGCTGGGAATCGTAATCCACAGAAAGGTCGGCATTGGGTTTGCCGAATTTTGAATAGATCACCGGGCCGAAAATATCTGCGGCCTTGTGCATTTCAACTACGTTCAGGATCTTCGCCATGGCGGCAGCATCCGTCAGATCGGCCGAAGTATATTGCTTGCTGAATTTTTCATAATCGGCGTTGGCCTGCATCACACCATCATAAGCAATGTTCAATACCCATTCATTCCAGCCATCCATCATGAAATAGTTACTGTTGTTATTCCCCCCGTTAAACGGCGTGGGGCTCATCATGTAGCCGCTGTAAATGTCCGCATTGAGGTTTTGCTGCAACTGGTACTGCCAGTTTATATAATGCACCAGGCTGCGTTGTGCATTCTGCAGGGGAAGAATAACAGCCTGGAAATCGGCCAGGAAAACGTCGGGCTTCACACCAGCCGGGTTGGTATTGGTTTCATCGAAATCTTTTGTACAGCCCGTTCCCAGCAAAGCTGTTACAACGCAGGCAGCGGTTAATTTATATAAAGATGTCTTTAACATGGTTTAATTCATTTAGTTTTTATGTTCTTAGACCAGGGTGAGCCGTCCCGACTGAGGTACGGGACGCCCCTCTTCAACACTTGTTAAAAGGTACATTTCAGGCTGAGGCCATAACTTCTGTAAGCTGGCAGGCCAAAGGCATCAATACCTACCCCTCCGGCATTTACACCAGCCACCTGTTCGGGATCAAAAGGTGCGTCCTTCTTAAAAAAGAAGAGGTTATTGCCGATAGCTGCTATGCGCAGGTCTTTCACTATTTTACCATCTACGGGAATACGATAGGTAATGGAGATCTCGCGCATTCTTACCGCGGTAGCACTATAGGTGTAAGCGGCTCCGGCAGGTGTTTTGCCGCCTATATATTTATAATAGGTTTGGGCATCCACGGTGCCGCTCCAGGCATGGCCGCTTTCGTCTACTGCATTGGAGATCGCTACAGTATTACCATTATCCCTGGCATCGCCGGTCGTTTTGCTGGTACCCATCTGATCAAGGTAACCCTGTGTAATGCTCAGCACTTTACCGCCAAACTTGCCATCTACCAGTACATTCAGGGAGAAACGACCATAGGTGAAGGTATTGTTCCATCCGGCAATGGCCTTCGGATTAGGATTGCCGATGAGGCTGTCTACAAATAAAGGCAGGTGTGTAGTGGCATTCACGATCACACGGCCCGCATTGTCTGTTTGGAAAGTACGGCCATACAGGTCGCCAAAAGAACCATCCTGCTTCAGCATGGTATAACCGCCGCTACTGCCCAGTGTATATCTTGTATCTTTATTTACACTTACAATAGCAGGATCAAACAATTCTACAATCTTGTTCTTGTTATGAGAGAAGTTAACAGTAGTTACCCAATTAAACTTCTTCGTATTAAATACCTTATAGGATAAAGACGCTTCAACGCCCGTATTTTCAATATTGCCTGCATTGATATCAGACTTGGTTGTAACGCCTGCCAGCAATGAAATGCCACTGAAATACTGGTTGGAGGTATTGGACTTGTACCAGGTAAAGTCGAATGTAAGCCTGTTGTGCAGGAAAGCCCATTGCGTACCGATCTCGAATGATTTATTCTTTTCCGGTTTCAGGTCCAACCCTGGTACAGTACTGACCGGATAGCTGGCCGGAGGATTCGCAATGCCGCCCATATTGAAGGTATACAACGGATTGGCAGAAAAGGCAGCCACATCATTACCTACCACTGCATAAGATATGCGCAGTTTGGCAAAATCAATCACCGCCGGTAGTTTCAACAACTCACTCAGCACACCACTGGCTCCCACAGAGAAGTAATTATATCCTTTCTTTTTAGAAGGCGTAAAGGCCATGGTTGATGACCAGTCGTTCCTGTCACTGAAATCAAGGAACAGCTTATTCTGGTAATTGAGCTGCACACTGCCAAATACAGATTGTATTTTCCTGCGCGCCGGCACATTACCATTGATATCATAATTGCGTACATCAATCGTCGCTTTGTCCAAAGCAGATTCCAGGAACACATTGGGCACCGTGGGTGAACCATTCACGATAAGCATCTTACCCTTTTGATCCTGTATGGAAGAACCGAGGGTAAAATTCACGCCCCAGTCGCTGTTAATTTCCTTATCCCCACTCAGCAAAATATCGCCATACATAGTGGTGGTATTGGTTTTGGTGGTATTCAGGTTCCCATTAAAGCGGGCCAGCGTACCTTGCGTGGTGGCGTAAATATTGCGCTGGTAATCGTTGATGAAATTATTGATATTACCCCTTAGTTGCACGTTGAGCCAGGGAGCGATCAGGTATTTCACCGAAGCGGAAGCATATACGTTCTGGTTGCGGTTATCAACGGTATTCCGGTTCATGACCCAATAAGGGTTCTGTTGATAATCCTGTCCACCCCAGCCGCCGCCATTGGCCTGGTCTTTATCATAGTTGATATTCCACCAGTTTTGCGCATAGAGGTAACGGGTTTGAGAGAAATACTCATAGTTCTTAAAACTGTTGAAATCAAGCCCCCGCGGGAACAGATACAAACCCGTAAGCGGATTATAATAGATACCCGGCGTGATACGGTTGTGCGCATTCTGGATACTGCCGGTAAAGACACCATCCAATACCAGCTTATCCTGCAGCAGTTTAGTGGTTTGCCTAAAGGTCAGGGTATGCTGTTTAAAGGTACTGGTAGGCAGGATACCTTTATTATCGGTATTGGAATAAGAGATATAGTTGGACGACCGCTCGTTGCCGGTAGTCAGGCTAAGGCTATTGATGAAAGTAATACCTGTCTGGAAAAAATCCTTTACATAATCGCCGGAGGTATTAGTGGCCCCTTTGGCACCCCAGCTGTCTTCCGTGCCCGGGCTGGTAGCATCCGGCGCGGTGGTTTGCTTATAATCATATTGCAGCTTGGGCAATACAGACACTTTGTCGATGGTGACACTGCTGGAGAAATCGACCCGGGCAGTGCCTGACTTGCCTTTTTTGGTAGTGATGAGGATAACGCCGTTGCTACCCTGACTGCCATAGAGCGCGGAGGCAGAGGCCCCTTTCAAAACGCTCATGGATTCAATGTCTTCCGGGTTCATGGTACTTAAGATATCACCGGCATCGGGTGCGCCGTTGTAAAGGCCCGGATCGGGCCCGCCGATCTGGTTGACAATTGGCAAGCCATCTATTACATAGAGGGGCTGGCTGTTGCGGGTAGATTTATCGCCCCGCAGCACCACGCGTACAGAACCGCCCACACCACCCGAAGTACGGTTTACCTGAACACCTGCTATTTTACCATTCAGGCTGTTCAGCACATTGGTATTCTTTACCGTATTCAGGTCTTCGGAGCCTATGCCCTGGGTAGAATAAGTAAGGGAGCGGGATTTGCGGGTGATGCCCAGCGCGGTAACCACTACCGTTTCGAGGTTCCGGGCATCCGTGCTGAGCACAATGGTCAGTGCATTCGTATTGGCATTTACGGCTATTACTTTTCTTGCATAGCCTGTGGAAGTGATCTCCAATGAATCACCTTCGCCGATCACAAGGGTAAACCGGCCATTATCACTGGTGGCTGTTCCGGCGCCACTGCTCTTAGCTTTAATGCTGGCCGCGGCTATCGCCTTACCTAAGGAGTCTGTTACTACACCAGAGACGGTGCGGCCCTGGGTAAAAGCCTGTAAGGAAAATAGTAGCAGGAAACCGGGGAGAAGTCGTTTCATAAGCAATCATTTTAGAGGTTTGATGTTTAATCCTCCAAAAGACGCACTGCCTGAAAAACAGTACCTATTGGTTGTAAAAAAAAATCAACCGGCTTTCTTTACAAGGTGTATTGAAAGCTGAGACCAATGCTCCTGTAAGCAGGCAGGCCAAAAACATCTACACCTACGCCACCGGGATTAACGCCTGCCACCTGCTCAGGATCGAAGGGTGCATGGCGCAACAGGAAAAGCAGGTTTTGACCAATTATACCCAGGCGCATATCGCCGATCTTCTTATTGCGCAGCGGCAGCCTGTAAGCAATGGCCAGCTCTCGCAGGCGGATGGCAGTGGCATCATACATGTACGCTTCTGCAAGCGGGGTTTTACCTCCTATGTATTTATAATAGCGCTCCGCCTCCACGCTACCTTTCCAGGGCGCGCCGGTTTCATCTACTGCATGCTGCAGGTATACCTGTCCTCCCTGGTCCCTGGCTTCACCCGTTCTCCGGCTTACGCCGAACTGGTCCATATAACTTTCAGCAATACTGAGTACCCTGCCGCCAAATTTCCCATCTATCAACCAACTGACTGTGCAGTTCTTTATGGAAAAACTATTTTGCCAGCCAACGATGAGGGTTGGATTGGGATTGCCTAAATACAGGTTATCTACCAGGTAAGGAAGCCCTGTAGCCGCGGCCACAATAATGTGGCCGGCTGCATCTCTTTGAAACCCGCTGCCATAGATATCCCCATACGATCCTCCCTGCTTCAATATGCCATCGTACCCGCCGGTACCACCCTGCAGGCGATACAATTGATTGGGCGTTGAATTGGGAACAACAGCAGGATCAAACAATTCAATGACTTTATTGCTGTTGTGCGAGATATTGAAGGTGGTTGTCCATTCAAAAGCTTTTGTTTCAATTACCTTATAGCGCAGGGTGGCTTCTATACCCCTATTGCGGATATTGCCACTGTTAATATCTGCGTAGCCGCCTGAGCCGAGGCCCGGCGGCAATGTTACACTTCTAAAGTATTGGTTTACGATATTCGATTGGTACCAGGCAACATCCAGTTGCAGCCTGTTTTGAACGGCTTTCCATTGCAGGCCCAGTTCCAGCGATCTGTTCTGCTCCGGCTTGAGGCCAAGGCCGGGCATGGATGTAATGGGAGCGCTTATCGGGGACGTGGCATTGCCCATGGTAAATGTATATAAGGGATAACTGCTGAAAGCGGCAATATCGTTACCCACCACTGCATAAGAAGCGCGCAGGCGAAGGTAATCGAAGATGAGCGGCAACCGCCATACTTCATTGAGCACAACGGCCACGCCGGCAGAGAAATAGTTATACCCGCTGTTTTCGGAAGGCGTATAGGCAAGGGTGGATGACCAGTCATTCCTGTCGGACAGGTCCAGGAATAATTTATTCTGGTAATTCACCTGTACCGTACCAAATACAGACTGCACTTGTTTCTGCGCAGGGCTACCCGTCTTTTCATCGAAGTTGCGTATATCAATGGTATTCTTATCGAGGGCCGATTCCAGGAACACATTCGGCACGGTGGGAGAACCATTTACCGACAGCATTTTGCCGGCATGTTGCTGTATGGAAGCGCCTGCTGTAAAATTCAACTCCCAGTTATGGTCCAACTTGCTGCTACCACTCAGCAATACATCTCCGTAGCCCGTAGTATTGGTGGTCCTCATTGCATGTAAGGCGCCATTAAATTTTGCCAATGTAGCCTGCGTAGTGGCAAAAATATCCCGCTCATACTCATTGATGAAATGATTGAAATAACCGCGGGCCTGCAAGGTGAAGCCATTGCATAAATAGTATTTCAGTGAAGCAGACAGGTAGGCATGCTGGTTCCGGTTTTGAACAGGATTGCGGTACATGACCCAATAAGGGTTCTGCTGATAATCCTGTCCGCCCCAGCCACCACCATTGGCCTGGTCTTTATCATAATTGATGTTCCACCAGTTTTGTGCATACAGGTAACGGGTTGGGGAGAAATACTCATAATTCTTAAAGTTGTTGAAATCAAGTCCGCGCGGAAATAAATATAACCCTGTAAGTGGATTAAAGTAGATGCCCGGCGTGAGCCTGTTGTGTGCACGCTGGATACTGCCCACGAAGCTGCCATCCACCACCAGCTTATCATTGATAAACTTCCCGGTTTGCCGGAAGCTCAGGGTATGTTGTTTAAAATTACTGGAAGGTAAAATGCCCTGGTTGCTGGTATTGGAATAAGACACATATTGGGAAGACTTTGGGGTGCCTCCGGAAATGCTGATGCCATTAATGAATGTGATGCCGGTTTGAAAAAAATCCTTCACATCCTGCCTGCCGGGCATCGCCGCCTCTTTGCTGCCCCAGCTATCTTCGCTGCCGGGACTGGTAGCGTCGGCGGCAGCCGATTGGCGGTAATTGTATTGCGTTTCCGGAAAGATCATGGGTTGCTCAACCGTAACGCTACTGGATACATTGATCCTGGTCGCGCCGGACTGGCCACTCCTGGTGGTGATGAGCACTACCCCATTGCTGCCCTGGCTGCCATACAATGCCGATGCGGCAGCGCCTTTCAGGATACTTACACTTTCAATATCGTCGGGATTGATGGTACTCACAATATCGCCGGCATCGGGCACATCATTGTACAATCCTGCCAATGGCCCTCCGACAGGGTTCACAATAGGCAAGCCATCCAGTACATACAACGGCTGGCTATTGCGGGTGGACTTATCGCCGCGCAGCACCACCCGCACAGAGCCGCCCGCACCGCCGGAAGTACGGTTTACCTGTATACCACTCACCTTGCCATTAAGGCTGTTGAGGATATTGGTATTTTTCACGGTCGTAAAATCTTCATTGGTCACCTTCTGTGTGGAGTAGGTCAATGAACGGGTTTTGCGGGTGAGACCCAGCGCTGTAACGGTGATCTCATCCAGGCGGTCGTCCAGCTTTATCAGCTTTACCTGCACAACAGGCATTTGGTCTGTAATGCTGATCGTTTTATGGACCGTCTCGTATCCAACGAAGGAGATGATCAGGGTATAGGCGCCCGGCGGCACATGTTCTACCACAAAATTGCCTGTGGTATCAGTTTGGGCGGCCCGTTTTATTTCTTTCAGCATCACCGAAGCGCCGGGAAGCGGCAGGCTATCTTTACCTGTTATCATACCTTTAATAGCATACAGTCCATTTCGATCTGCAGCCGGCGACTCTTTTTCTTTGATGACAATGATATTATCGGTAATCACATAGGTAAAAGGCAGGTCTTTCAGGCAATAATCCATGACCATTTCAACAGAAGCATCGCGCAGATCAATATCAATCCGCTTATCGTTTTTGATGAGCCGGCTGTCGTAGAAGAGCGACAGGCCACTTTGTTTTTGTACGAGGTTAAATACTTTACCGAGCGGGATGTTCTTTTGAACAATAGTAATTTTCTGGGCAAAGGAGTCCAGGCGTAGCAGCAGCAGTAAGATAGTGAGCAAAGCAATATTGACCCGCATTCCGGCAGTTTACAGAACGAAATACATACAGCCTCAGCAATTTATATCTTTTGGGCCTGTTACCATAAAAAAACATCATTTTTATCGCCCTGCATACCCGCTAAGGGTAAACCAATAAACGGTTCTGTTCTATCGTACAATTGATGCCTCCCTCCTTCAGGGCATTGACCACACCGGAAAGCCTGATGGCCCTGTTTATCCTTCCATTGAACCTTGCCCTGGTGGCAGCCTCCTTATACACAATGTCTACATCATACCAGCGGGATACCTGGTGCATGATGGCTGTTATGCTGGCATCGTTAAATTGAAAATAGCCTTCTTTCCAGGCAATCGCTTCATCTATATCGGCTGTCTGAACCAGGATTGAGGAGGATTGATTGGATGGAGAGGACAAGGAGGATATGATGGCTTGCTGTCCGGGTTCAAGTATTGCTTCTGCTTGTTGGCGGAACTCACGTCTGTTTGCAGGATCCATTGCTGGTTTTCCACTTACCACTGACCACTCACCACTCACTACCTTCACTTTCCCTTCCAGCAAAGTGGTTTTCCAATCCTCTTCCGGATAAGCGCATACATTGAAATGGGTACCCAACACCTGTACATCCGCCCGCTTTGTGCGAACCGCAAAGGGCCTGGCAGCATCTTTGGCCACCTCAAAATAACCTTCTCCTTCCAGCTCCACGATGCGTTCATTACCGGTAAAAGACACCGGGAAGCGCAGGGAAGAAGCGGCATTGAGCCAAACCTCTGTACCATCTGCCAGGATGAGTTGGTATTGTCCTCCCCGGGGTACAGCAACCGTATTGAACAATGGCCCTGCAGCATTATTAGCCGGTGCAGTTTCTATAGAAGAATAAGACAATTGCCCGTCCTTCTGCTTGGCAATGCGGGTATGGCCTTGTACAGATAATGTTCCATTGGCAATAGTGTCCAGTACAACGATGGAGCCGTCGGCCAGGATCAGCCTGGCTTTATTATTACCGGGATTGACATCGTCCTGCTTCTTTTCCGTATTGCCTGTCACTGCATCTGCGGGCCGCCGGTTTATTTGCCAGAGGTAAAAGGCGGTTACCGCTATCCCCACTATGATGGCGGCAGCAGCTATCTTTTTCCACAAAGCTACTACCGCGGCTTTGCGCCGGGCAGGCAATGGTTGTGCCGCAGGTAATTTGTCGGCCTTCAGTATTTCATCTGCCAGCTTTGTTGTCCGTTCTTCGCCGGGTAATATATGGTCAGCACTGCGTTTGCTCAGCAACGCAGTGATCTCTTCCGTTACTGCCAGGTTCTCATCATGTTGTAACGCCTCCACCAGCGTACGCAGCTCTTCGTCACTGGCCTGGCCGGCCAGTGCTTTTTCCAATAAGGCTTGTAAGTGAGCTTCGTTTAACATGATCGTACTCCATTTATAGTTATAAAAGACGCGCTGGAACCGGTTTAGTACCTATCCATTATTAAAAAAAGCAGTAACAGCGCATGTCCTGCCTTTTCCAGGTATTCCCTGATGAATCTTAATGCCCTTACGAGCGTATTTTTTACTGATTGTTCCGATAAACCCATGGTACGGGCTATCTCTTCTGTTTTATAGCCATTTTCCCGGCTGAACCTGTATACCTTTTTTTGCTGGGGAGGTAACTCTTCTACCGCTTTTTTGATCAGCGCCTCCGTATGCTTAAATGCCATCAACAGCTCTGTGTCTGCCGGGTTCGTTTCCTCAGCAGCGAGCCTGGCTACTGCTTTGTGGTGAATGGATTGATCGCGGAGGAAAGTAAAAGCCTGCAGGTAAGCGATCCGCAGGATCCAGGCCCGGGGGTTGCGGATTTCTTTCAGCTTATCCCGGTTGATCCATAGCCGCAAAAAGGTTTCCTGGATGATATCTTCTGCAACGGGGCCTGACTTCGTGACCTGGACGATCATGGCGTAAAAGGAAGGCATATAGCAATGAAACACCTTCCGGAAAGCAGCTTCATTACCTTCGGCTATCTGGGCAAATAATAAGTGCTCGTCGGGCAATTGAGCGCGTGCATCCACTGGCGGCAGTCCTTTTTTTGCAAATAAAGATAATGGTTCGTGAGGACACGAACCATCGGGAGGAAAGAAAGATTCAGGATGCCGGTTGGTGGTGATATTTGTTTTGCTTTATTTCAAGATGGCTAACCACACCTGTTCCATTGAATTTAATTTGTATACCAACAACTTTCCCCATATCATCCTTCAGATCGCCCCTATAAACTACTTTATCATCTATGGATAAAGTGATGTGTTTATCCCTGGTTGCGCAATTCAGCTTTACCTTTTTTGAAAAATCGACGCCGAAACCCGATAGATCGTGCGTTTTACCATCTATATACTGCATTCCTAACATCAACCCAACCTCTCCTACACAGCCTGGTTTGCACAAGGGAACATCTATAACACCATTTGTTCCCATGATCCGGACGTTTGTATATTGACAAATGGCATTACTTTCGTCATAAGTGTTTTGTAATTGCACCTCAAACAATAAATTGCTACTGTTCACGGTAATGCCTTTGTCCATTTTTGTAAGGGAGAAAATAGGTGCTGCTGACTGAAAATCAATCTGCAGCGCTGATAATTGCGCCTTGGTAATGCCTAATTGACGAGTAAAAAGTGCTGAAGGCAAATAAACCGGAACAGGGGCCTTTTCAATAATCCCCACCCAGCCATTTGTCTCTATATAAACATCCTGTTCTTTTACAATGGAATCGTTTAAGATCAGCTTTGCTTTATAATATCCCGGATAGTAATAGGTAGTGGTATATTCATGCAATTGTTTATCTACTTTAAAGCGTTTCCGGGGGTCCCAGCTTTGCTGAATAAAAACGCTGTCAGCATTTGAATGGGAAGCGTCGTAGTTGAAAATAACGGTGTTAGGCAGTCCGGAAGTTACCGGTTTACCCGAAAAAAGGACCTCTTTATACCAGAGGTGGTTAGTTGGTTGCTCTTTGATCTTCAGGCCGACAAAGACCAGCAAGGCCGCTGTAACAATAACGGCAAGAAGGATTTTAAAAGGCATCCTCACAGGGGCAGTACCCTTAACGCTTCTTTCTTTTGATGAGCTATCCCCTTCCTGCCCTTTGGATGGTGTGCCCGCATCCTGCTCCCCTACCGTTTCAGATACTGCGCTTTTAAATTCGCGCCAATTTTTATACCCTATAAATTGCGCCAGGGCATCCAAGGTAGCCCGGTTCGGGATACTATCATAACGCACCTTTCCCCAAATACGTTTAAGGGTGCTGCTGCTCAGCATCACCTTCGTCTCCTCAAAAATTTTCTCACTGAGGTTTTCAAAGTCCTGGCTTTGCCAGGTATCATGTTTACCCCACGCCAACTTTTGTTCGATTATTTCCTTGCATTTAGCGATATAATAAGCTTCTGGCAGCATTTATCTATACTTGAACTCAACTTGAATCACTTTGAACAGGCTGTGAATTTACCATATTTACCCCTTTGCCCACCTTCGTTTTTCATTATTTCAAACCAAAAAAGAACAAAAATGAAAAAAATGTCCCAAAGGTGCTTGGCTACCGGCCTCATTACTTCATTTCTTATGATGGGTTTTCAGCCAGTTCTTCAGGCCCAGGATCATTTCTGGAATACCGCTCAGGCCTATTTAGGACAAAATCCGCCAGGCGACAAACCTGAAATATTCGGCCAGGGCATACTGAAAGACTCGGGAATAGTGCTGGGCAGGGTAACCTTTTCTAAAGATGGTAAAGCCTTTTATTACTCTTTTGCCGCCCATTGGTTTGATGACAGCGGTTCAGGCACTAAAGAAATTAAATTCAATGGTCAAAAGTGGCAAAAACCGGTAGTTATTGCGGAAAAGATCACCAACCCGGCTTTTTCTCCTGATTATAAAAGAATATACCTGGGCGGAAGTAATGGCCGGGTGTGGGTATTGGATAAAACCGGAACCGGTTGGTCAAAACCAGCGCTATGGTTAGAAAAACCTTACGGATTATACAACTTTCAAGCCACCAACAGTGGTACTTTTTATACGGGCAGTAATGGTACCCAGGGAAGTAAGAAAGACTGGAGCACCTATGACTTTTGCCAATTGACTATTGCCGGGAAAGACACGGTTATAACAAGTTTAGGGAATGCGATTAATACACCTGGCTTTGATGGAGACTTTTTTATAGCTCCGGACGAATCTTATATTATTATTTCTGCTAAAGAAACAAAAGACTTTGAATCTGAACTTTGGATCAGTTTCCGGAAAAAAGATAAAACCTGGACCATTCCACAAAGCCTGGGTGATAAAATAAATAATGGCTTAGCCCATCGGTTCGGTCAATATGTAACGCCGGATGGGAAATACCTGTTTTACACCCAGGGTACCAATGAAGCAGACTGTACTATTTATTGGGTCCGTTTCGATAAATTATTATCACGCCTGAGGCCAGGAGACCTGAAATAGCTGCCGTCATTAATGGCCCGCAAAAAACTGTACTTTCGTTTCTTATAAAAGGATGAAAAATGGTAGCACAGCGATAAAGTTATTTTAATCATCAAAAAGAACAATCATTGATACGCCCCGCTTCAAAGAACCTGCATTTGACCGTCTCCATACTTGTTATCATACCCATCGCGCTGGCCTATGGTTTATACCCGCAAATGATTCTGCCGTTGTTGTTTGATTTTAAAGTAGACGCTATCAACCTGGCAAATATTTTCAGGGCTATGATGGGTTTATACCTGGGCATGTCCGTGATTTGGATTATGGGCATTATTAAATCCAAATTATGGGTCACCGCAACTATTACCAATATTACTTTTATGGGAGGGCTGGCGCTTGGCAGATTAGTAAGCCTGGCTTTAGACGGGGCTCCGGGCATTTATTTTTTAATTGGATTTGTGTTAGAGTCGGCTCTTGCTATATGGGGGTTAAAAAACTTAAAGAAATATGGAAACTGATTAGCAAAGTTATGCGACCCTCCCAGCCTCCAAAGCCGGAATGCGCTACCAGTCTACACCTGTTACAGAAAACAATGGACATAAGAATGTCTGAAAAATGTACTAAATTGGATCCCTATCCCTCCTTTTTTGCCCTTCGAAAGCTGTATCTATTCTTCATCTCAAAAATCAGCGACATGAGCAACTCAACTATCCAACAAGACACTGCTTCCACGCAAGCTACTCCGAATCCGAACAAAGCGCTATGGGAAAAAGGTGATTTTACCCGCATTGCCGAAACCATGCGTGAAAGCGGGACTGCTTTGGTAGCCCGACTGGGTGTTACCAAAGACCTTATGGTACTTGATCTGGGCTGTGGAGATGGCACTACAGCCATTCCCGCAGCGAAACTTGGCGCGAAGGTAACAGGTGTTGACATTGCCAGGAACCTGGTGGAGGCCGGTAATCTCCGGGCGCAAGCGGAAGGCCTCACCAATGTGACTTTCCAGGAAGGAGATGCCACGAATCTGCAGGGACTGGAGGATAAGACATTTGATCTGGTGATCAGCATCTTTGGCGCCATGTTCGCACCAAAGCCATTTGATGTTGCCAAAGAAATGGTGCGCGTCACCCGCCCGGGCGGAAGAATCGTCATGGGCAACTGGATCCCTGGCGATCCTACCCTCGTAGCCCAGATCCTGAAGATCAGTTCAGCCTATACCCCGCCGCCTCCGGAAGGGTTTGTAAGCCCGATGTTGTGGGGTGTGGAGAGCCATGTGCTTGAGCGCTTTCAAAAGGCAGGTATATCTCCTGAAAATATATCATTCGCTAAAGACACCTATATATTTAATGCCCCCTTCCCTCCTACAGAATTTGTCGCCAGGTTTAAGAATTATTATGGGCCTACCATGAATGCCTTTGAAGCCGCCGAAAAGAGTGGAAAGGCCGTAGAACTGCAGCGTGAATTGGAAGAACTGTTTAACAGTCAAAACAAAAGCACCGAACCGGATACCACTTCTATCCCGGCTACTTTCCTGAGAGTTACGGTCACGTGTTAAGGAAAAGATCTTTTAAACTAAAGAACCCTTCAAATCCAACGATCTGAAGGGTTCATTGTTTAGTATCGGGTGGAGTAGATTGCCAGCGACGATCCTTTAAGCGGGAGGCCCTCCCTCTAGTCCGCTCTCAGGCTCTTCACGGGGTTGGCTGTAGCCGCCCGGATGGTTTGAAAGGCAATCGTAAACAAGGCGATCCCGATGGCCGCGGCTCCGGCAGCGACCAGCACCCAGGCATTTAGGTTAGTCCGGTAGGAGAACCGAAGCAGGAAGTCGTTCATGAACAACCATGACAGCGGCGAGGCGATGACGATGGCGACCAGGATCAGTTGGATAAAGCTTCGGGCCAGCAAAGTAGTGATACTGGCCACACTGGCGCCCAGGACTTTTCGGATGCCGATCTCTTTAGTACGGTTCTCCGCCATATAGACCGACAACCCGAGCAGCCCCATGCAGGAAACAAAGATGGCGAGGAACGCGAAGATATTGATCAGCGAGCCGGTGTTTTTGGTCTGTTTAAATTTTGCCGCATAAGCTTCATCTGCAAAACGCACTTCAGTAAGGAAATTGGTATTGTATTTTTTGAGGATGGCCTCGGCTTGTTGTGCGGCCTGCAATGTTCCCTGGTTCGCGCTTAGCCGGATGCTTAAATAGCCCTTGCCCCTCCCCCCCTTGATGAGGACCTGTTTGCTGGCCTCACCAGGATCACCGATCAAGAAATCCTTTACCACACCCACGATCTTCCAGCGCTTGTCTTCATCTATAATCACCTGTCCCACGGGTTCTTTGAAACCCAGCACCTTTACGCTGGCTTCGTTCACCACACAGGAGAGCGTGTCGCCCGCATAGCGGTCCAGGTCGATATCCCTTCCTGCCAGGAGGGTCAGTCCGTTGGTGCGGATAAAATTGCCAGCTTCTTCCATCAGCACAAAGGCGGGATTCGACTTAGGGTCCATGCCTGCCCATTTCAGACCAGACTCTTCAGCAGAATAACTGGTGACCGTTGTATTGGAAGTGCAAACGGAGGAGGCTGCTCCTGAGTTGATCAATTCATTTTTGACAGCCGTATAGCTCTTTTGCAGGTCATCGGTCAGTGGCTGAAACACCAGGTTCTCCTTTACAAAGCCGGTGTCCCGGTTAAGCCCGTACAGTATCTGTTTTTGAAAGATGATCGTGAAATTGATGAGGAAGATCGAAAAGACGAATTGCAGTACGACCAGGATCTTCCTGGGAGTAACCGAGGGCCACCGAAAGTTACGAACCAGCAAGAAACGTGACGAAGCAGCTCCGGTGAAGTTCCGGGCGTTGGTGTTTTTCAGGACACCTTTGAGTACCCGGATCGGTTTGAAGGACGACAAATAAAACGCGGGGTAGCTGCCCGCGAGCAAACCCGTCAGCAGCACGAACCCAAGGGCCATGGCCCAGAAACCGGGCGATGTCCAGGGAATGCTCAATTTTGTATTGATCAGGGCACTAAAGGCCGGGATAGCCATTTCAACCAGTATGAATGCGATGATGCCAGCCAGCACTGCCATCAGGATGGATTCTCCGATGAATTGCAGGATGAGGGACTTCCGGCCAGCGCCAATCACCTTGCGCACGCCCACTTCCTTAGCTCTTTTCTCGCTGCGGGCGGTGCTCAGGTTCATGAAATTGATACAGGCGATGAGGAGGATGATCCCCGCGAGCGCGCCCAGCATGCGCAGGTTATCGATATGGCCGCCATCCGGCTTACCATTGACAAACCTCCCATAGAGATATTCTTTGTTGAAAGGGTAGAGAAAGATCTGTTGGCCGCTTAGCAAAGAGCTGTTGCGGGCGGCGATGCCGGCGATCTTTTTATTCATGGCATCGATGTGTGTACCCGGCAGCAATTCCACAAAAGTGTTGGAGTTCATGTGTCTCCAGTCTCCCGGGTTCCGGCCATTTGTCTGCAAGTATCCATAGGACAGTAAGTATTCAAATTTGAACCGGGTATTATCGGGCAGGTCCTTGAGTACGCCGGTAACGACGAAGTTATCGCCGGTAGGTGTGGTGATCGTTTTGTTGAGCGGGTCATCACTGCCGAATAGTTTTGTCGCCAGTTGTTGGGTGAGCACGATCCCATTGGCGTCGCCCAGGACCGTCGCCGCGTTGCCTTGTAGCAAAGAGAAACTAAACATCGACAGGAAAGCAGGATCGACGAAATTGCCCTGTGCGTTTATTTTCTTGTCGGCGTATCGTAAGAGCCGGGAAGATCCCATCAGCCTCGCAATGTTCTTTATTTCAGGGAACTCCTGTTGAAGGGCGGGGGCCAAGGGAGGGGCTGTCGCATTCCAGGAAACCAACTGCCCATTGACGGTACCCCGGTTGTAGGCCGTGTACAAATTGGCCTTGTGCTCGTGGAACTGATCAACGCTGAGTCCATGCCGGATGTTCAGGAGCAGCAGGATAGCTCCTGCCATGCCGAGGGCCAGGCCCATGATGTTGATCAGCGAATAAACCTTGTTCCTCGTGATGTTTCGCCAGGCGACTTTAAAATAGCTTGAAAACATAATTATGCTTTAACCAGGTAAAAGCTGCTACAGGCAGCGTTCCGTATGTTCAACACAAGAAATGCCATTTCCTAGCTCATTATTAATCAATTAATTAAATATACCTGTGGCAGACAGCACCGTTCGATTTTGATACATGCCGATGTCCGTTTATAACACATCTGATAACGCTAACCGGATTCTTTTTCCGGTCTTCCTGCTGTAACTTTAACTTAAAGATTAACGTTAAAATACGAGCTATGAACACTTCCGACACACACAATCAGCGTATCGCAAAAATGATCTTCGCCTCGGTCTACCCAATGTATGTCGAAAAAGTGGAGAAGAAAGGCAGAACAAAAGAAGAGTTACACCAGGTCATACAGTGGTTAACAGGTTTCGATAACAAGAAACTGCAGGAACTGATAAAAGAAAAAGTAACTTTTGAAACGTTCTTCCAACGTGCTTCGCTAAACCCCAACGCTTCCCTTATCACAGGTGTTATCTGCGGATATCGTGTGGAGGAAATCGAAAACCCTTTAACACAAAAGGCCAGGTATTTGGATAAGTTGGTGGATGAGTTGGCAAAGGGCAGGAAGATGGAGAAGATTTTGCGAGGCTCGTAGCGTGTTGAACTGCATTACGAAGATGATAAAAAGAAGGGGCTGACCAAAAGATCAGCCCCAAACATTTTGACGGCAAGGCCTATTTTAACTTAACATCCAGGTAAACAGAATGACGCCCGTATGATTCATAAAATGGTTTAAAAACCACCTCATCAATGGTGAATTGTAACTGCTGAGGATCACCTTTAATTGACTTGCTTATATCATTAGCATCCAGGGTTACTTTACGCCATTCTTTTCTTGCTTCGGGCTCCTGGGCTGCCAGCAATATCGGTCCGTAAAACAGACTGGCTATGTTTTGCTGGTCCATAACCGGGTCCAGGTGAAATTGAAAGGGCATTCTCAATTCTATAACATCGCCATCTTTCCAACTGCGGCTTATTTTCAGGTAACTGCCTGGCTTAGCTTGAAGCTTTTGTGCTTTACCGTTGATGGTCACAAAGAATCCTTTGGTAGCCCAGCCTGGCACGCGCACATGGATATCAAATTTTCCACTACCCTTGATCATCAGACGGGTGTTGTCTTCATTTGGAAAGTTGGTTGTCTGTTCCACCGTTACTTTGCGTTCTGTCCATTCCAGTGTCGAGGGCACATATAGATTGACATAGAGCGCCTGGTCATCCTTACTTTTAAAGTAAATGGAGTTTTGCAGCTTGGTACTGCTCTCTATGGCTGTACCGTTGCAACAGGTAAAGCCTGTCATATTCGGATTGCCAAATTGTTTGACAGACCCTGGCCTGAGCGGTACGTGATAGGTATTGGCAGGGCTATTCTCGGCTACAGAAGCCAGGATATGGTTGTACAACCCACGCTCGTAATAGTCCATGTACTCTCCCCGCTGATCGAAGAGAAACAGGTCGCTGGTCAATTTCAGCATATTGTACGTGGCGCAGGTTTCGTTCTGCCCGCCGGAAGAAAAGCCGTTTTCATACAATGTTCCCGGCTCACTGGTAAAACATTCCGCATTGTTGGGATTACGGGCGCCTGCAACTCCTCCAATGCTGTACATATAATCATTGACCATCTTATACCAGAAGTTATCGGCTATTTTGTAATATTCCGGGTTATTGGTGGCCCGGTACGTTTCGATACTCCCTACAACCTGAGGTATATGCTGATTGGCATGCAATCCACGGAAAAGATCTACATTTTTGGCCAGCCCATGCGAATGTTGTGTATCGCCAAAGAACACCCTGATATTATCAAATAATTGCGCAGTTTTCAGGTGATCCGGTTTACCGGTAATCCGGTACAGACGGGCCATTGCCTCATTCATACCTCCAAACTCACCGGCAATGTACGTATTCCACATTTTTATAAGCGTGTCCGTTGGCACCTTGCGCAGGCGGGCATATACCCAATCACCCATGCCACTAGCTATTTCAAGGGCTTTTTTATTACCGCTCACTTCATATACATCCAGTAAGCCGGCCAAAATTTTATGCAACGTATAATACGGCGCCCAGATCTGGTTCTTCTGTCCTCCGTACCTGGCTCCTTTTTCCAACATGATAAACTGATCCGGAGGATAAGCGCTGATGAATCCTGTTCCCCAGTTCCAATAATCGGTACGGATGCCCGCATCACTAAGATCCGAATCATAGTCTGATTTTCCGGGACCAGGCGGCACCGCCGCCGGATCTGACACATGCGTGCCACTTGCTGCTGTAGCCTTTCCGGATAATTGTGATAACTCGTAGAGGGTATTTACCATCACCTCCATTTTTTGGGAGAAATTGGCCTGAAGCGCCTTGTCATATCCTGTGCCGGCATAGGCTTGTGCAATGGCCGTAAGGTAGTGACCGGTAGCATGCCCCCTTAATTTGGTGTCCCGGCTATCCCATACACCCAAAGGCTTTGCTCCTTCAGGTTGTTGCTGGCCAAAAGCATGACGGAACATATAGAGAAAAGAGTTAGGATCGGTTTTAGCTAATGTTAGTATAAACTTATCGCGATTTTGGATGAATTTGGATTCGTGGCCATGAGCATCATTTTTCAGAGAAACCTGGTCCAAATGAAACGCCTGCAGCTTTAAAACCGGCGTAGTTGATTTGTTGGCTTCTTTTACTGTGACAAATGCCTTTGGTTGAAAACTGGTTCCTGCAACACGCCCCGTAATCGTATAATTGCCGGGTTTAAGAACAGCGGTATTGTCGATTGCTGCAGGCCACACCACACGTACTTTTGGACCTTTTTTATGCTGGTAAGTTCCGGGTACATAACTTGGTAATCGTGGCAGATCTCCTACTGCTGTTTCCACCTTCACATCGGATACATTAACTAAATATGCATTATAAAGCTGTGCCTCAGTAGGAGAAAAACGAGGAAGGGTATCTTCAGCACGCCTACCCGTAGTATTTACCGAACCTTGATTGATACCTCTCCGGGAATTGTTATAAATGCCGGCAACCTGTGTACTGCTCAGGGGCACCCGGTAAATACGGAAATCACGTACCAGGGCATTCAGATTGGGATCTCCCGGCACTAACGATTTTCCGATATAAAGCAGTTTTTCTCCTGGCTGCTGACCGAATACGTCTGATAACTCCTTGGGAATATCCTTAGCCTCGCCCACGGGCTTACTATCCACATAGGTAATGATAGATTTTGAAGGAACATCTATCACTATGGCAAGATGAACCCACTTATTCGTTTCTATAGCCGGAGAAACCGCTCCGTTTTTATTACCTGTTATCAACGCCTGGTAGCCTTTCTGGGCATTTGTGCCAACAGGGGCCGCAAAGAAATGTTTGGTGGCATCCTTCCCGAAATCAAAAAAACGTTGGCCAGGTTGCTCCGAACGCAAGTATATCCATCCTGATATACTGAGCGATTCTATATCTGTTAACGCTTCTCCCGGGATCGTCACAAAAGCATTGTTATCCCCGGAAAGCGACAAAACCTTTCCAAACCGGTTGTCATTGACAAATTGGGCTTCGCCGCCCTGAAATTTGGCGTGCAAATTATTGCGGGACCAGTCTTTCAGATCTCCGTTAAACACATAGCGTGCAATCATTCCTGTTTCACCGATCCCATCCAATATTTGGTCTTGTGCCTGAGCGATGTTAACACCCTGGGTCAAAACAGCAACAAACAGGAGGACACGCAAGAATACTTTGTACATTTTCATATTTAAATCGTTTTCATCTATAAGAGGAGATGAATTTAAAGGCGATAAAACTATGCAGAATCCGTGTGCTCCTATAAGTCTATTTTAGCTAATAATCATATGATATTAACAAGTATCCTATATTGAACTACTTTGACAACAAGAGTACAAACGCTTCCGCGGAGTTCTTCATTGCAAAGATAAAAGCATTCAGACGTCAGTTCAGGGACTCTCCCGCCCGTTTATTGTTTTACCAATTTAATAAATCCTCCATCCTGGAATTTTAATAAATACATGCCGCTTTTCAATGCACCCAGGTTAATAGTTTGAGTATTATACTGAATATTTATTTTCTGCAATAGCTTGCCATCCAGGTTTAATAAGGATGCTTGGGTATGCAATAAATGATCCCCCACAGATAAAGTAGCTATATCAGTTATTGGGTTGGGATAGATAGCTGCTAACGCATTGCCACTGATAGTGCTACGCAATGGTATAACCCTGGAATAGCTGCGTTTTCCATCTATATCTGTTTGCAAAATGCGATAGTATGCTGTGCCGCTTATTGTATTGGCATCAGTAAAAGAATAATTATTTTCGCCATCGCCTTTGCTGTTTACTGTACCCACATTATTATATGTTCTGCCATCAACAGATCTTTGAATTTGATAGGCAGCAACATGTTGTTCCTGCACTTTCCAACTGATAATAGCTTGCTGTTGGGTATTAATATTACCTGTAACAGCAAGCCATGTTAGCGGCAATGTAGTGGTGGATGTTGTTACAAAAAAACCACTAAAGCCCGTTACATCAAAGCTTACTTCCCAACGGTTATCTGTGCCGTTCCATATAATATCTGCATCGGCAGGGTCAATGGTTACGGCTGGGCCGGTATAAGTGGCGGGCAGGCCAGAGCCATCACTACTAGTACCTGCGCGTTTTTCTATACGCAGATTGGCAGTGCGGGCAGTGATAGTGGCAGCAGCATCGGTACTAACAGGCAGCAGCAATGCCGGTGCTGTAGCTTGTGTATTAAAAGCATCAAACTCAGCATCGGTAAAATATAAAGTAACTCTACCGGTTGCTGTGGCGGCATTGGTTGCCGGTGTAATTTCATAATGCCGTTTTACAAATTGGATGGGCTGGGTGCTTTCTACCCACACTGTAGCAGTAGTGCTGCCTGTAATGCGTGAAAGCGAACTAATATTGTTGCTAACCGTGGCTATTAATGCACAACTATTGCTGTACATATTGTATTGCCCCTGCTGCATAGTGGCGGTGTTACCTGTAGTTGCCAGGCCAGTAAAGACAGATGCGGAACCTAATTGGGTGGGTACGAGTTTAGTAATAGTGCTGCCATCGCCCAATTGCCCGTAGAAATTATATCCCCAGGCCCAAATTTTACCATCAGTTGTATTGCCTAATGTATGAGCAGCACCTGCGCTCACCGATACCCAATTGGTGGCGCTGCCTATTTGGGTGGGTGCTATATGATCGGTGGTGGTGCCATCGCCCAATTGACCGGTGTTATTATGTCCCCAGGCCCGTAGCTTGCCATCGGCAGTAGTAGCCAGGGAATGACTGGCCCCTCCACTCACCGATACCCAATTGGTGATGGCGGTTATTTGCCTGGGTGCCAGTCGACCGAAGAGCGTGCCATCGCCCAATTGTCCGTATTCATTACGTCCCCAGGCCCATAACTTGCCATTGTCTGAAATACCCAATGAATGGTAACCGCCTGCACTCACCGATACCCAATTGATAGTAATGCCTAATACGGTTATCAGGATGGGTACTGCTGAATTGTTATGGGAAGCATCTCCCAATTGTCCATCCGCATTATATCCCCAGGCCCATAGCTTGTTATCGGCGGTAATGCCCAAAGAATGATAAGCACCTGCACTCACCGATACCCAATTGGTGGCGCTGCCTATTTGGGTGGGTACAGTTTGATTGGAGTTGGAGCCATCGCCCAATTGCCCGTACAAATTATATCCCCAGGCCCATAAACTGCCATCACTCTTAATGCCTAAAGTATGACCCGTGCCGGCACTCACCGATACCCAATTGGTGGCGCTGCCTATTTGGACAGGAGCAGTCCGGTTGGTGGTGGTGCCATCGCCCAATTGCCCGAAATTATTTCTTCCCCAGGCCCATAATTTACCATCGCTGCTAACCCCCAACGAAAATTCCAGACCCGCACTGACCGATACCCAATGGGTGGCGCTGCCTATCTGTACAGGAACATTCCGGTTAGTGGTGGTACCGTCGCCCAATTGCCCGTACAAATTATACCCCCAGGCCCATAAACTGCCATCACTTTTAATGCCCAGGGTAAAATCGCCTAAACTGCCCGGCACCACTTTGGTGAAATAAGTGCATTGGGCTGATGCATCAAACATTGCAGTAATGCTTATTACCAGGATGGCGGTAATTTGTAATATTATTTTTCTCATTTGGTTAATTTCCTTGTATAAGCAGTTTTTGTAAAGAGGCTGTAGTACCAATGACTACATTTTGGGCGCCCCTTCATATCATTCATTTTTTCAATTCCAATGGTGTTTGTTTTAATGCATCATCTATTTTCCTGCTGCGTTGCCAGCTTTCAACAAGCAAATACAGCAACAGCAGCATACCTATTGCCAGTATCCAGTAACCGATATGATTTTTTTTCAATCGATTTCTTTGAGGATGTGAAAGTAGACTTACGAAAAAGGGTATGCCATTTTTGAGCGGGACATAGCGGGACAAGCCCCGTGACAAAACGGGACAATACATTTATCAAAGGCTATCTGTCTGGAAATCAGCTGATGCTGAGGTCACAGAAGACAACTATGATCAGTATATGGACCTGAATTTGAAAAGCGGCCTGTAATGCGCCCAACTCACCGCCTCTACGTTCAGGGAGCAGTTTTTTCGTTGCAAATGATGTCATATTGTGTTATTTTGGCATCAAAGACCTAAAAACCATCTAACTGTAATGCCCGTCGAGAACATGCGTGCTTGTGTATTAAGCCTTATACTAGCCATACTTTGCCTGACCGGTTTTTCCCAGGATCAGCATTTGCCTCCGCCTATAAGGGCGACCAAACTTCCTCCAATACCCAAAAAAGTTCCGCTTTACAAAAGCAAGCCTTCGAATGCCCGCACAATGGCCTTCGCTTTTCCCATCAACGACTGCGCCACCTATACCTTTAAAATGCTGTTGGGCAATGCAGCCTCGCAAAATCATATCAGTGATATCCTTGGCAGCACTACGGGCTACAGCTTTCAGGCCGGCTATACCACCGTCAATGGCGGTCAGCAGGATGCATTGCTGCAACAACTGGACATCAACGGGCAGGTTATCTGGTCGAAAACGCTGGGCACACCCTCAAAAAACGAACGCATACACCGCATCGCCCTTATGCCCGACGGTAATATTGTACTAACTGGCACCAGCGAAGATCCTGGCGGCACCGCTCAGCAACCGTTCATTGCCCTCAGCGATATCGACGGCAACCTGTTATGGATGAAATTGCTGCAAACGGCTACTAATTACAGAGGCGTGGCCGTATTTGTAGGGGAGGCGGAAGACATTGGGATGGTGGCAGAAGACGATGCTACCATGCTATACGGCCGGTTTGATAAAGCCGGAAACCTGAAGTGGATGAACAAAGTGCAGGCGTTGCCTCAAAGTACTACGATTGGCATTACAGTTGGGCCGAACGATTATTTTAATTGGTTCCTGGCCTATACGGGTGTAGAAGCTGGCCGGAAAGTAGGCGGTATACTTACCATCAACGCGGCAAATGGCGCTATCAAGGAATCGAGGCAATTCGGTGGTACGGCAGACAATGCCGATTTCATATTTCACGATATGCAATTGATCAACTCGCGGCCGCGGATCATTGGTGTGTACGCTGTTAACGGCGCTCCCTACCAGTTGTTCAAGATGTCGTCTGTAAATGGTTTTGTAACACTTGGTTTATTCGAAACCTATCAAATGCCTGGTATTACTTTCGATGAAACTGCCACCAGTGTGCTGACAGACCGCGCAGATGTGATTGCGTTTATGAACACAACCAGCAGCAATGACCTTTACATGCTTAAGTGCATTGGGGAAGAAGCTTATAATGCCGCCATCGAATTTACAAAGCAATTTACCGGGTTTGCCGGCTATCAGCCTTCGGCAATAGATCGTATGGCAGATGGCGGATTTTTGGTTGCCTGTAATGCTGCCGGTGCAAAACCGCTCTTTATCAAAACCGATACAGCAGGTTTGGCAGGTGGGTGCGGAGGCACTGCGTTTACCGTTACCCGCATAATCGGTTTTACTTATCCAACACAATCGGTATCGAATACTGCGGCAGCCCTGGTGCCCCCTGTAATGACGCCGGCCTATTCGTTTCAACCTGCGCTCATCGATACGCAGTTTACCTGCCGGCAGCTCACCTGTCCGCCGAAACCAATAGAAGACACCTGTGTATATACTTTTTACCGGGGTTTTAGAAGTACACATTTTGCTGATCTGGCGTCTGATCTGTCGGTCAATGCCAACAACGAAGTAATGGTTACCGGCTCCATGCGCGATGATGGCTATACACCAGGTACGCAACATGCCATCATGGTAAAATTTGATGCAAAGGGAAAATTGGTGAACCGTAAAAAAGTGTTGCTGGGCGATGGCGCGTATTTAGGAAAGCAATTTCAAATGAAAGATGGCAACCTGCTGGTAATGGGCAGCGCTGGTTATAACGGAAAAGGGTATTTCACGGTCAGCAAACTCACCGATAACCTCAATATGCTTTGGAATAAAGCCTGGCCTGTGCTGGACAACTATAATGATTTTTTTGACCTGGTAGAAGATGCCGATGGCAACATATACCTGTTATTCCAAAACGATCCCGATACCTGGAATGAACAGCTTTCCCTTATCAAACTGGATGCTACCGGGAACCTGTTGTGGAGGAAAGATTACAAACCTGGCAACGGTTTTATGACAGGCACAACGGGCAGTATGATCCAGGATGACCAATATTTATATTGTACAATGTCTATGCCCAATTCCGCCAGTACCATGCTGTTCAAAATGGAAAAGGCCAGCGGTAACCTGGTATGGGCCAGGAAGATCACCGGACCTGGACAGTCTATTGCGTTGGATAGGAACTTACAGCTGCTGCAGGATAAATTGGTATTGTCGGGTTATGTTGAGCTCACTGGCAGAAGTGTAACGGCTATCCTGTTTCTCGATAAGAACGGCAACCAGCTATCTACTACCTCTTTCTCTTATAATAATCAGTCCATTTCGGCTACTGCCCTGGTTACAAAAAACAATGAATTGGTATTGAGTGGGTTTATGTATGATAATTCTCTAAGCCCTTATAGAGGATTCAATGTTTTTCTCCGGCTGGATGCAAATGGCAAGTTACTGCACAGCAAGCGCATATTCGCTATGGACGCCGGCTCTCCTTACAATGTAGCCGAAGCTACAGATGGCGGCTTGTATGAGGTGGGTAACTTTTTCTATAACAATCCTTACACTGCTGATATGTACCTCAAAAAATACGCTTTTGACGGCACCATGGGCAATTGTATGACGGAAAGCTATGGATACCTGGAAGAGACGACTACCTTCAACAATACAATGATTGCTTTTAATACCACTACTTCGCCGCTTACATTAATAACGCTTCCGTATTCGGAAGAAGCGTATTCGTTGCAGCAAAACAGGTTGGTATGCAGCTCGCCTATCGTTTGTTTAGATCCTGAGTTGACAGGCCCCACCAGCATTTGTAGTGCAGCACCTGTTTATGAATACCGGGTAAAAAGAAATGCGGCGTGTACAGCGCCTGTAAGTTGGGAGTTTAATACCAGGATGGTGAAAGCCATATCCACCAGTGATTCTTTATTGAAAGTGCAATTCATAGGAAACGGCATTTCAAAGATCTATGCCGGTATTTTTTCAGGTTGCCGCCTGGTGAAAGACAGTGTAGAGGTGCAGGCATCTGTTGTAGCGAATAACCTTGAGTTGGGTAATGATACCGTGCTGTGCACCGGCACTTCGATAGTGCTGAAAGCCAACCCCGGTTTTGTAGATTATACCTGGCAGGACGGCTCTACCGTGACCAATTATACTGTAACTGCGCCCGGAAAATATTATGTGACTGTTTCAGATGCCTGTGGCGTGAAATTGAGTGATACACTCGTTGTGTCAGCGGCCCCACCCATTGTGTTCGATATTGGTAACGATACCAGTTTATGTGTGCAAAACAAGCTGAAGGTAGCGGCGCCAACTGGTTTCCTGCGTTATACCTGGACACCCGATTACAACATTGATAACACCAATAGTAATGCAGTAACCCTTTCTCCTGAAGTTGATACCATGTACCGGGTTGTGGTTGAGAAAACGCCGGGTTGTTTTGGCTATGACTCTATCCGTATCACGGTCAAACATCCTTTGCCTTTGCATATTGGCAACGACACCAGTTTTTGTGCAGGCTGCGCCGCAACGTTCAGCCTGGGAACCGGCTTTCAGCAGCAGCAATGGAGCACCGGTAGCATGGATGGATCTATTACCGTAAACAGTAGCGGCGCCTATTCGGTGATTGCTACCGCCACTAATAGTTGTATATCCTATGACACCGTACGTGTGACAGTGTATACCAATCCCACAGCTACTTTACCGCCGGATGCAGCATTGTGTTCGGGTGAAAGTGCCGTATTGGATGCGGGTAATGGATTTGCGCAGTATTTGTGGCAGGATGGAAGTACGGGTTCCCAACAGGTGGTGCAGGATGCGGGCGTGTACTGGGTGCAGGTAACAGATCGCAATAATTGTAAGGCCAGCGATACCACCGCCATAACCCGCATCATTCCATTGCCCACTGCGTTTTTGCCTGGCGATACCGTATTGTGCAGTTTTTCTAAATTAAATATTCAGCCCTTACATAAATTCTCCAGTTACCGGTGGAATAACAATGCTGTTTCTGCTTCCATCACTGTTCAGCAACCAGGTACTTATTGGCTGGAGGTACAGGATGCAACCGGTTGTACCGGCCGCGACAGCATCTTTGTACTGCCAAAGCAATGTTTACAGGGATTTTTTGCCCCCTCTGCCTTCTCGCCCAATAGCGACAGGAAGAATGACACCTTCAAACCCGTCTTACTGGGCAATGTGGTGAAATACCAGCTTCTCATCTTTAACAGGTGGGGACAGATAATCTTCCAAAGCTCCGATTGGAATGCCGGTTGGGATGGGAATTTGGCCGGCCAGCCACAAAATACGGGCGCTTACGTATGGAGATGCACCTACCAATTTGAAGGTGCTCCCATACAACAAGAAAAAGGAACCGTGATGTTGGTACGATAATGGTTATTTGAATCATCCATAACGGGATATGGAATTAGGGATCATTAATGGTCAATTAAGTCAATGAATTTTGTAAATTGCTGCGGTTCAATTAACAAACAACCACATCTTTGGGAAGCTTATGCTAAGACTTTTAATGTTGACAATATTTATTCCTTACCTCTCTTTTGGTCAACAAACAAAAACGACTTCTAATGACAACTATACCTACCCTGACAGTTCGTGGCAGTTAGTAACCAACATAGCAAAAAATGGTTGGAACAATGACAGTTTGAATAAATTAAGGTTATTTATTATTGACAGCACAAACTCAACGGGCGTAGTTGTAATCCAATCAGGAAAAATTCTTTTTGAGTATGGCGATACCAAAGAAACAAGCTATATAGCATCATGCAGAAAAAGCATATTATCGATGTTATATGGACCTTTTGTGGAAGATGGGACTATAGATCTTGCTGCCTCAATTGAACAGTTGCATATTGATGATGTTGGAGGTTTGTTGCCAGAAGAAAAAAAGGCTACTATAAAAAACTTGCTTACAGCCCGTTCAGGTGTTTATCATGCCGCAAGCAATGAAGGTGATGCATCAGCAATGGCGCCAAAACGAGGAAGTGTTGAACCAGGTAGCTTTTGGCTATATAACAACTGGGATTTTAATGTTGCAGGCTATATTTTGGAACAACGGACAGGCAAAACTATTTATCAACTCATAGATTCCATGTTTGCAAAACCTTTACAAATGCAGGACTGGAATATAAATGAGCAACGCAAAACCGGCGACACAACAAGATCAAAATACTTAGCTTATCATATTTGGTTTTCAACGAGAGACATGGCAAGGATCGGCTATTTGATGTTGAGAAACGGACGGTGGAAAGATGAGCAAATTATTCCGGCAGACTGGATAAAAAAGACAACGGCTGTTGTTTCAACCCGCAAGCAAGCGGTTGAAGAAAAGACAGCTTATTATCATTTTGGTTATGGTTACTTATGGTGGATTTGGGATGAACCTTATAATAAAGGGGCTTATCAAAATGCATATTCTGCTACAGGTGCATATGGACAATTTATAACTGTTTTACCAAAACTTGATATGGTAGTCGCATTCAAAACAAAATATGACTATGGCAGGCAAACTTCAACGGATGTATACCTAAAGTTTTTAGAGAAATTGGTTGCTGCAAGAAAGCAATAAACTTTTAAATATTTGGTAGCCGGCCAATCATTCAATGCTATCAGTTCCCTTTTTTAATCAGGTTGTCCAGCAAACTTCGCAATTCAGATTGTACCGGTTGAGGTGCGTCATAGTTTACAATATGGCCTGCCGGGTCGGCAACAATGTATGTTGGTGCCCACAATACCTTACAATACACAGCAAACAGGCTTGTGAAAGCAGCAGGTTCGATCAGTTTACAACCGCCGGGGTTGTGTTGCTTTACAGCTTTCTTCCAGGCATCAGCATCCTGATCTAATGACACGGAAACAAATTGAATAACGTTAGGGTCATATTGTTTTAACAGTTCATTCCAGGCAGGAATATTTTTAATACAGGGACTACACCAGCTCGCCCATACATCTATCAACACGTATTTACCCCTGAAAGTGGTGAAATCTACCATTTTCCCATTCATATCTTTCAGCTTGAATTCATGTATTGACCTGATACCGGTAAGTCGTTTACTGAACTCCTGGTCGACCAATGGGTATTTCATCCTGAATGCCTGGTCATCTGTCAAAGGATATATGTATTTCAATACCATATAGCCTAACCAACTATTTTTCACAGTATCAGCTAAAGCCGTATACAACAGCATCACCGAATCGACTGACATATTTCTGCATTGGTACCACAAAAGATATCCGCTCAAATACGATTCGGGATGCTTCGCCGCATAACCTATATCCAATTGTTTGCAAACTGCCCTGATAGAGTCAATTTGCCGGTACAGGGAATCAATTCGATTTGTAAAGAGCTGCTGGCCGGCTTGTCTTTCAAGCTTCCTTAGGGAAGCGGCGGTTTCCCTTCGTTGGTCTTGCGCTTCGATCAGCGAGGATTTGACACTATCCCATTGCTCCTTTTCGTACTGCGCGCGGGAGCCGTTGATGGTTGACTTTTTTACACCTTCAATTTTCGAGATATGAATGACGCCGGGTTCAAGTATAAACCTGATGATGCTTTGGTCATCCATATCCCGGTTCTTCGGGTTAGTCCAGATGAAAGCTTCACAGGCGCGCCTGACAGTGCCGGAAAAAGTAAATCGGCCGTGATCAAGCGTGATGGTATCGGCATGGTATTCATTGAATGCATCCCAATACCGTATAAAAACAATTCCGGTATCCTTACCGATCAGCTGGCCAAAAATCTGAAAACGGGAGTTAGCCCCATTCGCCTGGGGATAACATTTTATCATGGAGCAAACCAAACAGCAAAACAAAACAATGGGCAGGAAAGCCTTTTTTATCATTTTACAGGCAGGGAAATCAGGCAACATGAAAATTCGTGCAGCAATATGCATTGTGTGAAGTTAATATATGAATATTTGGATCTAAGGAGATGCAAATAAGGTAGCTTTCCATAACCAGGTAGTGTACGTTATTAAGTGTTGGTTTTTAATTTTTAACTCCATGCATATTGACAATGTCAATCGGGCAGGCTTTTGCTAAAGACTATTAGGGGGTAAACAGTTTCCAGTGTCCCTCAGAGACGACTTCCACGGTGCCGTCGGTCACTTTGATGGCGGTGTGATCGTCAATCAAATAGGACGGCACGGGTATCGTGGCGGCCAACTTTTCCAGGTTAGTCAGGGAGTTCTTCGGAAACCACTCATGATCCAGATGCGGATGAATTGCAAAATCAAGCAGTCCCAGCGATTTATCGCTTTCAGTTGGCAGCGTATGACTACCGTAGGTCGTTCCAAAGCGCGTCATCACCATACTCCCTGCGCTCAAGCCCACATAGACCGTCTTGTGCAGCAGCGACGGCAAGAGGTCTGCCAGTCCGGATTGCTGCATCCAGTAGGTCAGATACTGGCAATCGCCCCCACCAACCAGCAAGGCGTCAGTTTCCTGGAGCATGGGAACCCAAAGTTCTTGTTTGATGCTGGGCAGTGCGGTGAGCTCCAGCACTCCCAACGATTTCCAACCCATTTCGCAGAAGGGATCACCTATTGATCCGCGAATCATCCTTCGGGCTATGTCGGCACCACCGGGTATAGCATATATCGCGGTGGGTACGAAAAGGGCGCTCGCTTCAGCAATTGGTTTGCCCAGAAGGTCAACCAGCGCGCTGTGGATGCTCGGGTTGCTGATGCCGGCGGCAGTGAGAAGAAGCTTCATAATTTCTTTCTTTGATTGTAACGTTGCCCTGCTTGCCCCATGATACATTTTCAGCAGGTCAGTATTGCGAAAATGGAATAATAATATCTATTGAACAAGGGGCAAGTGCGACATATTATAGGGGAATTGCGCAATTGGGTAGGGTGGACTGGATTGCCTTCGGCGATCCTTAAAGGGGGAGTTAAACAACAAAGCCCTGGCTGTCGCCAGGGCTTTGTCTCTTTCGTCGGGTGGACTGGATTCGAACCAGCGACCCCTTGCACCCCATGCAAGTGCGCTACCGGGCTGCGCCACCACCCGAACTGACCTGTAAACCACAACTACCGGCTTCACCAGCAAGTAGTTAGGAATGGGGGTGCAAATGTAAAGCAAAAAATTATATTTCCCGAAATCAGACCGCTTTTAGTTCAAAAAATGTTGATTTTTAGCACCCATTCCCCCTATTTAGCCTGCCCATTCCTCCTCAACCAGTCAATTATGCCCTTTCTCCTCATGGAATCCCGCGCTTTTGGGCTCGCTGGCTCTAATCCAGCTACAGCTTCATTGTCCGATGAATACTACCGAATTTTGATTTTCAAGAGCCGTAAAATATAAAACTACAAGCGGCCTTACATAACCATTAAATAAAGAAATTTTATCGTCTGTCCCCATTTCTTCTAACTCTTTTTTTACTTCTATTGATAAGTTATCATATATTTTTGAAAAACCACCAAACGTTTCAATCTTGTTATCCTTTATCCATTTTGTTATTGCAGGAATTTCAGCACTGGAAAGAAATCCACCAATTCCTCCTACGCTAACACTTTTTTGGGCTTGTTCACCATAAAGCATTCTGTAAGGTATCGTATCTATATCGCCATAAGGATCTGTTGTATTTAAGAAAATGACGGCCAGGTCTCCTGCAATTTTATACAAGTCAACTTTGGTGTCTGCAGTCTTGGCAATTTGCGTTTCCAGGTCTTTTAAGTCGTCTAATTTTTCTGCCTTACCAACCCGGTAAAGATTAATGGATATTCCCATAGCTTTCGTTATTTGATTGTTGTTAGTTGACAAATATTCCAACAACAAAATACGAATCGTTTTACATATATGCTCACCTGCTTAATAAATGGCTATTGCTATATAGCAAATCATCTATTGCGCCAGCTTATACAACCCCAGTTCGGACAAGGCTGGATTAAGCCTGGATGACAGGATTTTCAACCGGATCTTCTTTGTTGTAATAGCATCAAAACGTAAAAGCCGCTTATACCCTACAGTAGTGCCTGCAGTGAATGGCTTCCACTGGGCGCCATCGAAGTATTCAGCACTGAATTTTTCTATACGCTGACCAACGGTAATGTTTTCCTGAAGGCTCAGGATGTTACAGGTAATTGCTGCGGGCAAAGTCAATTCAATGCTGGTAGTAGTATCATTGGACCGGGTGGTAAAATAAGTATTGTATTTACCATCGAGCAAGGCTTTTGTGTTCACTCCATTTTGCGCACTGATCGTGGCGCCTTTGGCCAGGTTGCGATCAAAAGTTTGCTGAATGAGTTGCCTGAACCCCTCGAGGCTGTTGACGTCAGGATCGGCCAGGAGGCCCCTTTTATCAGGCGGGATGTTTAACAGTAATACACTGTTGTAGCCGACAGAACTGAAATAGATGTCTACGAGCCTGCGGGGTGATTTTACTTTATCATCTTCTTTGGCATGATAAAACCAACCGGGGCGTATAGAAACATCTGTTTCGGCGGGGTACCATACGAGGCCTTTGGCCGTGCTGATCTTCTCGCGGCTGCCCAGATCCTGTGCTGTTTTATCGCCTGCGGGAGCAAAGGCCACCTCTTGTTGGGATTCATCGGCAATTTTCTGAAGCATGTTTTCATCGGCAGGCACCACGCTCCATTCCATTTCACGTCCTTTCCCCGATTCGGTGCCCACCCATCTTACATCAGGCCCCATGATGGCTATGGTAGCCGCGGGTTGTAGTTTGCGGATAACGCCGTAATACCTGTTGAAGTCGTATACCTGCTTTTTACCATTGGGGCCTTCACCGTTGGCGCCATCAAACCAGACCTCATCTACTGGTCCATATTGCGTGAGCAACTCGGTCAGTTGTTCCACAAAAAAATCATTGTAAGCATCTGTTCCATAGCTTGCAGCATTCCTGTCCCAGGGAGAAAGGTAAACACCAAAACCCACTTTGTATTTTTTGCAGGCTTCGGCTACTTCTTTCACCACATCACCCCTACCCTGTTTCCAGGGACTGCTTTTTACGGAATGGCTGGTTGTATTGGTAGGCCACAGGCAAAAGCCATCATGGTGTTTGGCTGTAATGATGACCTGCTTGAAGCCGGCGGCTTTCACTGTTTTCACCCATTGGGCAGCATCGAGCGCAGTGGGATTAAAGAGCTGAGGATCTTCTTTTCCGTTCCCCCATTCCCTATCCGTGAAGGTGTTGACCCCAAAATGAAAGAAGGTGGTCAATTCGAGTTGCTGCCAGCGCAACTGCCGGGGTGAAGGAACAATATTGGCGGCTTTGGCAATGATGTCTTTTTCTGTATCACCGGGATGGATGAGTACGTGGTTCTTTTTTTGTTGCGCTATACCTGCCTGAACCGATAGCAGGGCTACTGCTGCGAGAATCTTCGTATTCATATTCATGATAGATTTCAAGTTGCTTTATCGTGGTAAGGAATAAAAGGCCCCTGCTTAAAGGGGCCTTTGTGGGTTTCAAACCCTGTGCTAACTGCCTATGGAAAAGTAGTTTACCAGTTGGGATTTTGCGGCGCCAGCTTCGGATTTAAGGCCAGTTCCTGGGTGGGCAAAGGATATAAGTAATATTTATCATTCCATACCCTTGCGGTGATATTGGTATATACCCTGATGTAGTTGTTGGCATCGAGGGGTATCCCATTCACCTGCGCCGGCGGGTATTGGGCTTTCACATTGGGATGGAGTTTCATACCGAGAATAGTAGCGGGGTTCTCTATGAGTTTCCCGGCTTTCCAGCGCAGGAGATCATCGAAGCGGAAGCCATCACCCGCCAGTTCAATTTTCCTTTCGCGCCTGATCTCATCAATCAATACGGGCAGTGTGGGAAAGTCGGAATCGGGATCTTTTGTAAGGCCTGCAATGGTCATAGCAGGCATGCCTACCCTGCTACGCAATTTGGTGATGGTGTTGTCCAGCACTGCCTGATCGCATTCGCCCAGTTCGGCTTTTGCTTCGGCATAGTTGAGCAGCACTTCAGCGTAACGACAAAGAAAGAGGTCTAAGGTAGACTGGTTGGCATTCCATTGTGTGATGTCGGCAGAGCGGCCTTTGATGATCTGGTAGCCGGTGGTGGTCACATTGGTGCCTATCCTGGGCAGTGCAATGGTATCTCTCACGCCGGCCAGGCTTACCTGGAAGGTAAAACCACGGGTAGCGATCAACTGCGTAAAGCGCGGGTCCCGGTTTGTCCTTTCGGCATCCAATGAATCATCCCCTTTGTACAGGGGGCTTACAGCAACCGGCAGACCATCGGTGCAAAGAAAAGACTTGGCAAAGCTTTTACTCCAGCCGTTGTTGGATTCACCCACCTGCCTGGTAATGTTGTGCATCAAAACATCTTTGATATACCGCCTGGGCATGATGGCTTCTTTGTTGCTATTCAACTCTTCCACGATGAAGAGGTTGTAATAGTCTCTTGCCGGATTACCTGTGGTGTAAATATCATATTTGCCGGAAGTGATCACCGCTTCGGCGGCGTTGGCAGCTTCGCGTAAGGATTTGGTTTCATCACCGAGGACATGGTATTTTCGGAAGGTTCCTTCCCAGAGACATATCCTTGATTTAATAGCGAGGGCGGCATATTTGTGAAGGCGGTCGGCATCCACACCGGTAACCGTTTCAGGAAGATTGGCCACGGCAAAATCAAGATCGGCCAGTACAGAATCCATCACCTTTTTGTGCGGGTCTCTTGGGTTGTATAATTCGGGAGATTGGTCGTTCAGGTCTTTGCTTATCCAGGGCACATCACCGAAACGTTTTACTTTTTGCCAGTAGCTGATAGCCCTGAAGAGGCGGATTTCACCAGCATACCTGTTTTTCACGGCATCGTTTTCCGCCGCCCGTTGGTAGCGCTGCAGGAAGAAGTTCAACCCTCTTTCATTGGTCCATGTCCATCCGCCGCCCGAAGCAGGAACAATGACCTGGCCGCCGAGCAGGGGATCAATGTTCCTGGGCACCATAATATCGGAATTTTGGTCCAGGCTGAAGGATTGTGTGGTGAGCAGGCTGTAATAACGGTTGCAATAGAGCTTGAGGTCCGATTCATTTTTAAAGAAGGTGGGTTCACTGATCGCATCTTGCGGGAACCTGTCGAGGAAGTCTTCTTTTTTGCAGGAAGATACAAGGATGACTACTACCAGGAGTAGTTGTATATAGATTAGAGTAGTTCGCATGATCTTATTATTTGTAAGCATAATGGTATTGGTTAAAGGCCCAACTGCAGGCCAAAAGAGACCGCCCTGTTCAAGGGGTAATCCTGTCCGTTCAATACCTCGGGGTCAAAGGCCTTGTGCAGCTTCGTTATTTCAAACAGGTTTTGCGCCGTGAAGTATACCCGGGTAGATTTCAATTTTACTTTTTCCAGTAGTTGTCGAGGCAGGGTATATCCTACTGTGATCTGTTTCATCCGGGCATAAGCTGCATTTTGCAGGTATTTGGTTTGGGTTTGGAAATTACCACCACCACCAAATCGTAATCTCGGATAATAAGCATTGGTATTGTCAGGCCTCCAGGAGTCGGCATGGTGCTTCCAGGGAATGGACCACTCATCCGTATACCCCCAAAATGGACTGCCACTCAGCACAACGTCTCTTTTTAATAATCCTTGTATGAAAAGCGTCAGGTCAATTCCTTTCCAGGCAACGGAGAGGTTCAGGCCAAATTGGTACCGCGGGGTATTGTTGCCTATGACCCTCCTGTCGCCGGAAGAATCAACTGTTGATTTGCCAAAATCAACTTTGCCATCCTTATTCAGGTCGGTAAAGCGGATATCACCCGCCAGCCATTTACCGTTCCACAGGTTGGATTGATTGGCAGCCGCCGCTTCCGCATCGGTCTGGAAAAAGCCATCCGTCACAAAGCCCCATATCTCTCCAATGTTTTCACCCGGGTAGCGGCTACCAATTACTTTTTGTGGATTCAGGTCATATTTGGTGATCCTTGCTTTGTAATCGGACAGAACGAGGTTAACATCATAGGAAATGTCTTTATTGAGCACATCTTTCCAGCCAAGGCTCAGTTCCCATCCTTTGGTCTCCAGGTCGGCTGCATTCCTGTTGGGTGAGGTGGTACCCAATACAGCCGGAAGTGGCGTACCACCCACAATCATGTCTTTTGTGGCCCTTATGTACCAATCAAAGCCAAGCGTCAACCTGTTTTTGAAGAAGGCGGCATCGAGTCCAAAGTTTTGGGTAGTTACTTTTTCCCAGCTAAAATCGGGGCTGATCAAACCGGGCACACCTACAAATACGCCCAACTGGTTGGTAAATACATGGGCTACTGTTCCCACCGGCATGGTGGCCAGGTACGGATAATTGCCCAATACATCCCCGGCCTGGTTGCCCAGCGTGCCCCAGGAGGCCCTTAATTTCAGGTCGTCTACTATACCGAGTAAGGGATCAAAGAATTTTTCTTTTGATATTCTCCAACCGGCAGAAACAGAGGGCAGGAAGGTGTATCTTTTTCCTCTTGGGAAACGGGAGGTACCATCATACCGGCCATTCACTTCCAACAGGTATTTTCCATCATAGGCATAGTTGACCCTGAAGAAGGTGCCGTTCAAGGCCCATTCGCCGGCACTTCCGCCAACGGTGGGCAGGTTATCGCTATTGAGGTTGATAGCCGGAACGGTTTGATCGATCAGGTTTTTGGCAGAGGCAGTATAGCTTTTAAACTGCTTTAGTTCCTGGTTGTAACCTACGGTTGCTTTTACATAATGCCGTTGTGCAAAAGTGTTTTCGTAATCGGCATACGCATTCAGGGCCTGGTAGTAATCATTGTTATTGACTTCTATAACCCTGCTGGGCGTTGTCCAGGGGAAAGTACCCAGCAATACACCATTCACACCATATTCTTTGTACTCCTTGTAGTGTTGGGTATAGTTGCGGTTATACCCATTCCAGGTATAATCGGCGGTCACCCTTACATGATTAAATGGTCTTATTACAAAACCTCCGGTAAGCCAGAGATCATTGGCCACTTCTTTGATCCTCCCATTAAGATTGGCTAGCGCTACCATATTGGTATAACTTCCCTGGCCGGAGTAATGGCCATCGGGATGATAAACGGGCATGGTAGGTCGAAGGTCGCCGGATATCCAACCAGTGGATAACCCGCCATGACTGGCTACGTTGGGTTTGTTGCTTTGCGTACGGTTGAGACTCATTCTAAAGTTCAGGTCGAGCCATGTCGTTGCTTCTGTATTTAATTTTAAACCGGCATTATACCTTTCTACTTTTTCGTTACCGATCTTCAGCAGCCCCTTCTGGTTAAAATAACCCAGGGAAGCCACATAGGCGGTTTTGCCCTGGCCTCCTGAAAGTGATAGGTTATGGTCCATCATGGGCGCCCATCCGGGATATAGTTCTTTGATCCAATCGGTGTTGCCTACATACCGGTATTTGGAGGGATTGCCGGGATCAACATATACAGGCAGGTTGTTGACAGGATCGTTAAAGAATTTTGCGATGTTGGTGGAATCCTCCAAGGTAACCGCTTCACCCGCCCGGGTTCCGCCTGAAATGCTTCCTGTATAGTCGGCCTCGCGGTGCATAGCTGCATATTGCAGGGAGTTGGCATATTCCGGCATGCGGGTAGGCCTGGTGAAGGTATAGGAGGTGGAATAGCTGATGCGCAGGGGCGCATTCCTCTTAGGATTTTTGGTGGTGATGAGTATAACGCCGTAAGCTGCCCTGACACCGTAGATGGCTGCTGAAGCTGCATCTTTTAATACGGTTACATTTTCAACGTCGGCAGGATTGATGAGGTTAGGATCCATCTGTACGCCATCAACAAGCACCAGTGGGCCACCACCATTGAGGGAGGTAGTACCCCTTATGTTATAAGTAGCTCCCCTACCCGGCGAACCATTGCCCAGTGTAATATTCAGGTTGGGAAGGAAACCCTGTAACCCTTGTCCGAGGTTTACGATGGGCCTGCTTTTCAACACATCGCCATCTACAGAAGCGACAGCACCGGTGAGGTTAACTTTCTTTTGGGTACCGTATCCAACCACTACCACTTCTTCTACTTTGCCATCGTCCCTTTTAAGGGTTATCCTGAGTTCACCGGATTGGGAAGTCGGCATTTCCATACTTTGGTAGCCAACAAAGGAAATGAGGAGGACAGCTTCCTGGTCGGGTACTTCCAGTAAAAAGTTGCCATTGTCATCGGAGGAAGTTCCTTTATTGGAGCCTTTTATTTTTATGGAGGCGCCGGATAAGGGATTGCCTTGCTCATCCACTATTTTACCTTTCACAATAATAACGGGTGGTAGCGGTTTGCTGTTGGCAAAAGTCTTTGCGGCCTGTGGGAGATCGATTACAACCGGCTTTATCACGATGCGGCCATTTATCACAGCATAGGTAACCTGCTCTTTTTGAAAACAGCGCTCCAACACTTCCAATACAGGCCTGTTCTCTACCTGGAAGGTTACCCTGCCCGCTTTTTCCAGGAGGGCTTCATCTATGAGTAGATCGAGGCCGGTTGATTTTTGTATTTGTAACAGTACTTTTTTTACAGGTTCATTTCTGACGCGGAGGGTTACTGTTTGGCCTTCGGTCCTGGCGGCCACCTGTAAAACAGTGGCGAGTAAAATGATTGCAGACAATTTCATGACCCTTAGCAGTTTTTTGGTACAATGTCTTCCCCACCAGCTATGGCGGGAGACAATAGCAGTTAATTGCATACTTTTGCCTTGTTTAGGTTTGTTAATAAAAAGGTTCGACGCCTTTATTAATTTATCTGACCAGGCTCCTGTTACAGCAGGAGCTTTTTTTATCCGGCTTTTACAATGAGTTTTCTGCCCTCTATGCTGTAGATAATTTCATTATCCCTGAGCATTTCAAGCACTTGTTTTAAAGTATTGTTGCGGTTCACTACCCCGAAAAACTTCCGGTTTTTCACGGGGCCTTCATAAATGATCTCTACGTTGTACCAACGGGCAAATTGCCGCAGGATGGCTTTCAGGTCGGCACTTTCAAAATGAAAGACGCCTTCCTTCCAGGCGATGACCTCCTCTATGTTGATATGCTTATCCATTTCCAGGTGGCCGTCTCCGGTGAATAATGATTGCTGACCGGGAGCGAGAATACGTGAGCGTTGGGGCGTGGTCACTTTCACAGCGCCTTCTACCAGGGTGGTTTTAATGGCGGGCTCATCGGGGTAAGCATTTATATTGAATTCGGTACCCAATGCCCGGACATCCATGCCATTGACCGACGCAATAAATGGCCGGGCGCGGTCTTTTGCTACTTTAAAAAAGGCTTCGCCGGCAATTTCCACTCTTCTTTCCCGGCCGGTGAAGGCAACGGGAAAGCGAACGGAAGAAGCGGCATTGAGCCAAACACGGCTTCCATCTGCCAGGGTGAGTGAATAGGTTTCGCCTTTTGCGGTTGACAGGGTGTTGTATACCATATCACTTTGACCTGGCTGTTGAATGCCGTGGTAAGTAACCTGTCCGTTTTTGTAATCTACCTGTGTACTACCCTGCAGGACTAACTGCCCTTTTGTGGTACTATCCAGGAGGATCTTCCTGCCATCACTGAGGGTTAATACAGCCTTGTTTTGCCCGGGCCGCACATCCTGGGGGACAGGCACCACGGTGACCTCTTTTTTCGTCCCCTGCTGCCTGGCAATCAATATCCAGGCGGCTGCGAGGAACAACAGCAATACTGCCGCGGCAGCCGCAAAGCGCCCCGCATTGGCCATAAAGCTTCTTCGACCTTGTGCCCGTGGAGCAATCTTCTTTTCCGAAGCCAGGATGTGTTGCAGGCTACTTTCCAGCCTGGCCTTTACTGCCTCGTCTATCTGGCCGGTGGGATATTGACGGCTCAACTGCTCCAATACCTGGCGCTCCACCACCTCTTTTTGCTCCTGCTCGTTAAGCCAGGCCATTATCAGGTCCACTTCCTGTGGAGAACATTGGTTATTGATCAGCTTTTCAAACAGGCGCTGATAATCGGGTTGTTGCTTTTCCACTATGCATACGTATTATTTCCGGAAGACGTAGAACCGGGAAAAATGGGGGGATGAAGCTGACTTTTTTTCAGCTTTCTTTAAAAATAACACCGTGGAGCATATTAATGCGCCTCACTCATGGCAGCCAGGAGCAGGACCAGCAGGGCATCCGGGTGACTTTGAAAGTATGACTTGAGTGTGTGCCGGGCCTTGGTCAGGTATTCTTTCACCGTAAAGGGAGAAATGCCCAGTTCGGAGGCGGCTGCCTTGTAAGAAAACCCCTCCATTTTACATAGCTGGTAGACCTTTTTTTGCTGCGGGGGCAATGTATCGAGGGCTTTTTGCAATACAACGATTTTTTCGCTGTAGGTTAATTGCTCTTCAATGTGGGAATAATTCTCCGTGGCTATCGCTTTAAAATGGTTGAATAGCCGCCTGTCGCGCTGTAGTTTCCGGTAGAAGTCTATGACCTGGTTTTGTCCTGCCTTGTGCAGGTAGGCGGCAAAGCTGGTTTCGATGGTCAATTCATGTCTTTTATGCCAGATGCGGGTAAAAATTTCCTGGACCATTTCTTCGGCTACCTGGCTGATTTTCACCAATCGAAGGATGCCGGCGTATAAGGATTCACTGTGGTGGCGGTACAAGGCAGTGAATGCGGCGGGGTCGCCAGCTTTGAGTTGACGCAGCAAGGCATTTTCATCATAAAGCAAGTCGGGCCTCATCGCAGTTATTGAAGTGTCCCCACAAAAGGAATCAGGTAATCAAAACTGCGTTATTTTTTACAGATTATTCTATTATTCTTTTAAAGATGTGCAAACATTTGAGCAAGCGGGGATTAAAAGCTTGATCGTTTCCACAGCCAGTTTTTTCAAGCATCCGCATTCATACAACAAATCCAGACTTAGGCATTACTCCACCTAAGCCCTTAGTACACTCATCCTTAGCCGTACCTAATTTAAGATTTATTTTATATATATTAAATACTTATTATTCAAATAATACAGAGATATTCCAGATTTATAGGAGGTGGTATATCTCTGGAATATCTCTGCTTTATATGTGGAGTATCTCTGGATTATCCTACTTACTACTGGCGAGCTAATATAAGATTATCAGGCGTTTAGGATTTTGAAGGCCTGAATGGGGACAACATGGTAATACCTGAAAGGAAAGCCCAGGCTCCGGAAAACACGGCAGGGTGACCCAATCTTTTTATTTTGCAGCCCTATGGCAAGCGAACAAAAAAGCATACTCATCATTAATGGCTCCATCAGGGGCACAGAAGGCAACTGCTGGGCGCTTTCAACAATGGCCGCCAGCTACCTGCGCACCAACCTGCATACCGCAGCTTCCATTTTTACGCTCACCGATCCCAAACCTCCCATCCCGGAAGTGTATGAGATGATCAACGATCATGATGGATTGCTGGTCGTTACCGGTGCGTACTGGAATAACTGGAGCTCTTCCTTGCAGCGGTTCATTGAAGTAGTTACCGCTTTTGAAAATTCCCCGGCCTTCTTCGGCAAGCCTGTTGCCTGCGCAGTGACCATGGATTCTGTAGGCGGTATAGAAGTAGCAGCGAGGATACATGCTATATTTTCCGGACTGGGTTGCTGGAGCCCGCCCTGCTCCACCGTAGTGTTATCGAGAGTTGGTCAGGAAGCCATTACTGCTTCCAAAGGACGGGAAGACAATCCTAATGATGACGTCTGGTGCCGGGAGGACCTGCATATTGTTTTGCAGAACCTGGTAACAGCCACTTCATTCCCGCGCGAAGCGTGGATCTCCTGGCCACATATCGGGCTGAAGGTCCCGGACCAGCCATGGCCGGAACAGGGGCCATTGAACATGAACACACCAAAATTTCTGTAAAGCGGCTGTTATTTTTACCGCGCATACTCCTGCACCTGGCCCAGCAGGTCCATGGATTTCAAAACCGGGTCCCACTCCCTTCCGCTGAAGATCAGGCGAAACCACTTTTTATCCCTGTTGGCATACCGGATATTGCGGAATAACCATACCGCCAGGAAGGTGAATGCCAGGGTGATCAGTACCTGCAGGATGAGCAGGGCAATATTCCCATGTTTAAATGTGGCGACGGTCAGGTAAAAAGTAGTCCAGAAAGGCAACTGCAGGAAAAGCAGTCGCGCTACCCATAAGGTGGACGATTTTAAACGGGCGATCTTTTCCTGCGTGGCCAGGATCGGCTCATTCACATCTGCCTGGTGGATGAGAATGAGCTGATACAGGTAAATACCGATGGCCAGTTTGTTGAGCAAAGCGATGGCGGCGGCTGAAACCAGGAAGAAGGGGCTGGCTACGGAAAACAGGCCAATGATCAATACATCAATAAAGCCTACCCATATAATGCCCAGGATTACCGTAAAGATCTTCCAGGGTGTCATGGAAGATAAAAACGACTGCACCTTGAGCCGGGTGATGTCTGCGGCATTTTGCCTGTTGAGCGACAGGTTTTCTTCCAGCTTCCTGTCGTACAATTTCCAAAGATTCATCATTTCTGTGTCTTGCATGGCTATACTATTTTACGGTTGAAAATTTTTGTTGTAATTGTTGTTTTATCCTGGCCACCCTGGTAGAAACATTCGTTGCCGTTAATCCCAGTATCTTACCTATCTCCTGCTGGCTATTCCCTTCGAGGTACAGGATGATGATGGCCCGGTCAATTTCCCGGAGCTCCCTGATAAACCGGTGCAGGTGGTCCAGGTCGGCATCCCTGGCGGCGGCCACACTCCCATCATCCAGGTAAAGAATATCATCGGGTAAAGGGTGATTGATCGCATGCCTGCGGTTTTCCCTGCTGTAAAATGAGATGGACACATTCAGTGCAATCCTGTACATCCAGGTTGTCAGCTTATACGTTTCGTCATACTTATGAAAAGACAGCCATAGCTGAATAATGATCTCCTGGATAAGGTCCTTCCTGCTCTCCTCATTTTTGCAATAAGCATTGGCCACCTTATAAATAATGCCTTTGTTGGATGCTATGACCGCCAGAAAGGCTTCTGTATCTCTTTTCAATGCAACCTGTTTTAGAATTGTTGCTTAATTATTCTCCCGGACAATCAAAATATCACAGTTTCGCCCCTATTTTTTATAAAAATACTTCCCCCAAAGGATATGGGTTGCCGGTAATTGATTGATTACCAAATTGTCACTGCGGCACCCATTTTCAGTTCAAAAAGCTAACCTATGCCAGCTTTTTAATATATTTTTTATCCATAAGACTGAATTAAGCCTTATATTTAATTGCAAAATACCTTGTCATACCTGGAAAAGCATGGGTATCCGCTTTTCTGCTCCGTATGATCTTTCTGATGTATAGCAACTTTCAATTGGTTAACAGTTCTCTCCTGATAGTAGCACCAAGGCATTGATGCCCCGGCTCCCCTTTTGCAGGTTGGGTTACAACACCACCCCTTTTTACCAGCACCCATACCAGGGAGTCAGATGATTTTAATTAAACAGTATGGATCAGATACAAACCCTCTTTAATGCCGCACCTGATGCTGTTATTGTCATTGATGAAGCAGGCAATATTGTAAACTGGAATCCACGGGCAGAAGCACTCTTCGGATGGACGGCTCCGGAGGTCATGGGAAAACCCTTGAATGATACCATTATACCCCATCGTTACCGGGCAGCACACCGGGAAGGGCTGAAGCGCTTTTTGCAAACAGGAGAAGCCAAAGTACTGGGGCGCACCATCGAGATCCAGGCTATTAACAAGTCAGCAAGAGAATTTGATGTGGCCCTAAGCATTGCGCCTTCCCTTTCTAATGGCAAACATATTTTCATTGGCTTTATCCGGGATATCACCCTGCAAAAAAAAGCTGAACAGGAAGTCATGCAATTAAATACCGCCCTGGAGCAGCGGGTGGCAGAGCGCACGCATGAATTATATAAAAGCGAACAAAAATACCGCCACCTGTTTGAAAACAATCCCATGCCCATGTGGGTTATTGACATTGCCACGTTCCGCTTCCTGGATGTAAATGAAGCAGCCATTGCCCATTATGGTTACAGCCGGCAGGAATTCCTGTCTATGACAGCCATCGACATCCGCCCTCCACAGGAAGTGGAGGTCTTCAAACAGGCCCATCATCCTCCTTCTATCAATCCCGGTCAATACAACCGGGGCCTATGGAAGCACCGGAAGAAAGACGGGACCATCATTGATGTGGAAATCATTGCCCATGATATAAACTTTGAAGGTATCACCGCCCGCATGATCCTGTCGAATGACGTAACAGCCCGGATCAGGGCAGAGGAAGCTTTACGCGAAAGCCAGCAATTGCTCATGGCGATTGTTGACAATTCAGAAGCCGTCATTTATGTAAAGAAGCTGGATGGACGGTACCTGATGGTAAACCACCGTTTCCGCGAGATTTTTAAGCTCACCAATGAGGACATTATAGGCAAAACCGATTATGATCTTTTCCCCCGGGAAGTAGCCAGCGCCTTACGGCAAGTGGATGAACAGGCTGCCGTATCCGATCATCCGCTCACAGAGGAAGAAATAGTTCCCCAGGAAGATGGGATGCACACCTATATATCCGTAAAAAGCAAATTGCCCGACGCCACTGGTCAACCACATGCCACGTTTGGTATTTCTACCGACATTACAAAGCTGAAAGCAGTAGAAGCAGAATTGTACAAACTGAATGAAGAACTGGAGCTCCGGGTAGAGCAACGCACTACCCAACTGGAAGCCGTTAACAGGGAACTGGAAGCCTTTAGTTATTCTGTGTCGCACGACCTGCGGGCGCCCCTGCGCGGTATTATTGGCTTTACCACGATGCTGGAAGAAGACTATAGCTCGCAGCTCGATGAGGAAGCTAAGCGCATTACGTCCGTTATTAAGGACAATACCTTAAAGATGGGTCACCTCATTGATGGCCTGCTCACTTTTTCCCGTATGACCCGCCAGGATATTGTAAAGACCCATATTGATACCGGCAAAATGGTGCATGATATCATAGAAACCCTAAGGCCCGGCAAGGCAGTTGACTGGAATATACAGCCTTTGCCTTCTGTAAAAGGCGACTTTAATACGCTTCGCCAGGTATGGATCAATCTTCTTTCAAATGCGGTCAAATATTCCGGTAATAAAGAATATCCGCGGGTAGAAATAGGAAGCTTTACAGAAAACGGGCAAACCGTTTTCTTCGTAAAGGATAATGGCGTAGGGTTTGATAATAAATATAAGGACAAACTATTCCGGGTATTTCAGCGGTTACACAGTTATGATGAGTTTGAAGGTACCGGCGTAGGGCTTGCCCTGGTAGAAAAAATTATTTCCAAGCATGGCGGAAAAGTATGGGCTGATGCAGTGATCAATGAGGAGGCTACTTTTTACTTTTCCCTGCCCACTGATTCTATGAACTAATACCTAAATTGATATGAATCCAAATTCTGTGGACCTACTACTTGTAGAAGACAATAGCTATGATGCAGAACTGGCTATACGGGAATTAAAAAAGCACCGCATCGCCAACAATCTTATGCACCTGAAGGATGGGGAACAGGCACTGGAATTCCTCTTCGGCACTGGCCAATTTGAAGGCGTGCGGGATGCCATACACCAGCCCAAACTGGTATTGCTGGATATTCAAATGCCTAAGGTAAACGGCATCCAGGTACTGGAGATCATCCGGTCGGATGAACGTACCAAATCAACCCCCGTTGTGATACTCACCTCTTCCAAGGAAGACCCCGATATACAAAGCTGCTATGCGCTGGGCGTGAACAGTTATATTGTAAAGCCTGTTAATTTTGAAGGTTTCTCAGAAGCCATCCGCAACCTTGGTTTTTACTGGTTATTATTGAATCAACCACCTGTATAAAGAATAGTTATGACCGATCCATTGAAAATATTGATGCTTGAAGACAGCAGTACCGATGCTGAGATCGTACAATGGCAACTACGAAAAGAAAAAATGGCTTTTGAATTCAGGCTGGCGATGAACAAAGAAGACTTTCTGAAAGACCTGGACCAATATGATCCGCATGTGATCCTGGCCGACAATTCACTACCCCAGTTCAGCGCCAGCGAAGCCTTGAAGATGGTACGGAAAAAACATCCGCATACCCCCTTTATTATGGTTACCGGCAGCGTATCGGAAGAATTTGCGGCAGACATTATCAAACTTGGAGCAGATGATTATATTATAAAAGACAGGCCCGCCAGGTTACCGGCAGCCATTGAAGCAGCCATCAAACAACAATCGTCCAGGAAGGAAAAACAGGATGCGCTTGAAGAGATCAGGGTTTCCAATGAGCGGTTCCAAACCTTATCCAGGGCCACCAAGGATGCTGTGTGGGACTGGAACCTGGTGACAGACCAGGTATGGTGGAATGAAAACTTCTACCATATGGTGGGCTATGATCCGCAGCAGCCTGTTCCCAATGCTTATGAGTGGACAAAACGCATACATCCCGCCGACGCAGAACGGGTGATTGACAGGTTGAAGAGAATAAAGAACAATGACATTGACGACTGGGAAGAGGAATTCAGGTTTCAGTTGACTGATGGCACTTATGGCACCTTACTCGACAGGGCTTATGTGATGAAAGATGCTGCCGGCAAAGCAGTCAGGGCCATCGGTGCACTGGTAGACATTACGGAACAAAAGCGCCTGACACAGGAAATGTTGTCCAGCAAAATTGAACAACAAAAAGAAATTACCCGCGCCATCCTGCAAACGCAGGAAATGGAGCGTAATACACTGGGCAGGGAATTGCACGACAATATTAACCAGATCCTGGCCTCAGTGGCCCTAAAGCTGGAATATTACCTGGAAGAGAACGCCGGCAATACGAAAGACCTGGGTATTATTGTAAACTGCCGCGATAGCTTGCAGAAGGCCATACAAGAGGCCCGTAACCTCTCCCACCACATGGTCATGCCGCGTTTTTCAGAAAGGAGCTTGCAGGATGAGCTCAGGCAGCTCATAGAAAACTACAACTACCGGCAACTGGTGGAACTGGAGTTGAGTGACATGCAGGAACCTTACCTGACCTCCTCCCTGAAAGAAACCGTGTACCGCATCGTACAGGAACAGCTCAGCAATATTTATAAGCATGCCAAGGCCGATGAGATCGGCATCAACATCAGCAATGATGAGCAGCAGGTTACCTTAGTGATCAGGGACAATGGCGTTGGTTTCGATATGAAGCAAAAAAGCAAGGGCATCGGCATCAGCAATATCTTTAACCGGGTGGAATCCTGTAACGGGACCGCTGAAATTATTTCCGCGCCCGGGAAAGGCTGTATGCTGCAGGTGAAGATACCCATAGAAGGATAAAAAGGTGTTTTTCCCGTTTACCTGCCAGAACTTTGGTCGTAGCTTACAGGTCAAGAAAAAATATTCCTTATATGAACCAGGAAATTCCAATTCCAGTCACTCCTTCTACAGACAAGGATCTGGAAGATAAAAAAATAGAAGAGCTGACCGCGAAAACCTGGTTCAGGATCAAATGGGTATTATGGATAGGTGTGCTGGTTGTTTTTATCACCAGCCTGAATAACCCCGGCAGTGGCTTGACGGCCTTTCCCAATCTCCTGGCAAGGATCGGTTGCGGGATCTTATTAGGAGGCGCCAGCCTGGCAGCGGGAGGATTCCTGGGATTTATATTTGGTATACCCAGTTTATTGCAAAACCAAAATGTTAACCAGGAAAAGGCTACTACCTTTAAATACAATGACAACCTGGTCCAGATCAGCGATTGGCTCACTAAGATCATTGTGGGTGTAGGACTTACGCAATTAAATAAGATCCCGGCCAAAGTTGGGCAATTGGGTGACCATTTGAAGGAAAGTTTCGGCGGGGAAGTATGGGGCAGGAATGCCTCTTTATTTATTACTTTTTACTTCCTGCTTTTTGGATTCCTGATCATTTACTTTTGGACAAGGACCGACTTCACCACCATCATGAAAAAGACTGATGATGACATTAATGAAGTAAAAAAAGAAAACGCGCAGATCAAAGAGGAAATTAAAGATGTAAAAGAAGAAAATGAACTGGTAAAAACAGAAATCAAACAGGTAAAAGCAGAAAATGAACAGGTAAAAGACACTATTATAACCAGTAAATCAAAAGAAGAGATAGACAAGAATGAGCACGCCAGCGATGTTACGTCTTTGCCTGTGCTGGAAAATACGATGCCCGACCCGCTTAAACAGGCATTGGCTGACTTAACGATAAAAGTTAAAGAAGAGCTGGCCAAAAGACCTGTAACGGACACGGAGGATTTACAGAAAAACCGTTGGGGGGGTGTACCTATCAAAAGCAACAAAAAGATCAGTGCAGAGGTGGTACCTAATAGCTGGCAGGATTTTTATGATGTAAAAATAACGGTAGCTGATACCAATACCGGCCGGTTAGAAACACCCGTAGCCATATTTATTCATGATACGTACAAGTACCCCGACAATGTCATCTATGTTAATCCTGATGCAAGTGGCGTTGCAAGTCTCACGCTGATCGCTTATGAAGCCTTTACGATAGGCGCCTTGCTTCCTGACGGCACCGATCTTGAGCTTGATCTGAATACTCAACCTGGTTCTCCAAAGGGGTTCTATTATCCGGTAGATAAAAAATAAATCAGCCGGTTTACTTACCGGGCAAGGCTTCCAGTATTTTACCGATCATATCGCCCATGTACCTGTTCTCTATCCATCGTACAACAGCCACCAGGTCGTGCTCAGGGTCTACGTATATGAAATTGGTGCCATTACCAATGTGGATGAAGGCGGTGACCGGGGCTTTGGCGGCCATTTTATGGTCTGTATTCAGGAACCAGTTCATATAACCATAAGTTGGTTGGGCACTGGTAGGTGTGAGTGCCTGTTTTACCCACTGCTCCGACAGCAGTTGCGTCCCGTTCCAGTTGCCTTTGTGCAGTGTAAGCAATCCAAAGCGCCCCATATCCCAGGCATTGATGTACATGCCGCCACCCCAGTGGCCACCTCCACTTACCGATTGTACAGGTGCACCATCCAGCACAATCCAGGCATTGTGGTAACCCATCCAGCGCCAGGTATTGGAAGCGCCTATGGGATCCATGATATGCGTTTTAAGTACCTGTGGCAGGGGCTGCCTCCACACACTGGTAGCAGCCAAGGCCAGCGCATTCACGCGCACATCATTGTACTTCCATACGGTACCAGGTTCATGGCGGCGGCGTGTTTGCCAGGTGCGGAAGTTACTGTCCGGCCTATCGGCCCAGTCGGGCTTGCCCCATAAAGTGCCTTCCCAGTCGCTCGTTTGTCGCAGCATCACCTCCCAGGTGAGCCGGCGATTATGCGCAGAGGCGAAAGGAGTAATTACTTCCGTAGCGGCCCCTGGATGGTATATTTCAATGGGAGGAACATAAGCGGCTACCGTATCATTGACGCTTTTGATGAGGCCACGATCAACAGCGAGGCCTACTACAGATGAGAGAAAACTCTTGGTTACGCTATTGGTAATATCCACCTGTGATGGCTGTCCCCATTCCGCCACGACATAACCTTTATAAATGATCAGTCCGCAGGGATCACCACGGTCAACCAATGTGCCCACGGGATCGCTGTAAGGCTCCCGGCCAAAGGATTGCCGTTGAGCTGAATCCATGTTGCGGGATTGCCTGGATTCATGACTCCATGCGTAGGCGATGGCAGCGTCAATCATTGCCTGACTTAACCCCAATGAAGCCGGGCTGCGATGTTCCCAGGCGCCCTTCGGCGGGAAATAAGGTTTGGTCGTTTTTTGTGCAAAGCCCGCTTTTACAACCAGTAGCAGGAGAAGGTAAAAAAGGAAACGTTGTTTCATGTGCTTCAAACTAAATTTTTGTAAACCAGGCAGAAATATACTCCTTTCCTTTCAAAACAGGAGGCTATATGGATAAATGCAGAAGGCTATGAGCAGAGTCATTAAGGATTATTTTAAAGGTTGGAAAAACAATGCTATATTTGCAACTGAAATATAGTTGCAAATAAGACTCCTCATCCTTTTTTCACCCTAATTTTTTTGCTATGCGTGCAGTCAAAATTAACCGACGATTCAAAACTGTTTGTAATGTCAAAGACAGAAAAATTACTGCTTCGCCTGCTATCTGTACCCCGGGACTTTACCTGGGATGAGCTTATTAAGATCCTAAATCATTTTGGATTCTTTGAATTAAAAAAAGGAAAGACCGGTGGCTCAAGAAGGAAATTTGCAGATGCCGAACAGAATGTGATTATCCTGCACAAGCCACACCCGGGGAACATTGTTAAAACATATGCACTCATCCAGGTAATTGACCTGTTAACAGAAAAAGGATATATAAAGAATGAATGACATCTTACAATACAAGGATTACTATGCATCAGTGCACTTTAGTGCTGAAGACGAGGTGTTTTTTGGAAAGATCCTTGGCATTGATGATCTGGTGAATTTTGAAGGCGCCTCTGTGAAAGAACTTAAAAAGGCTTTTCATGTAGCTGTTGAGGATTATTTAGAGACCTGTAAGGAGATGGGTAAAGAACCCAACAAAACCTACAAAGGGTCCTTTAACGTACGGATACCAACAGCCTTACATAAGGAAGCAGCCGTGTTTGCTTCCATTCTCAATATTTCACTCAATGATTTTGTGAAAACTGCCATTAATTATGCTTTGCTGCATAAAGACGATTTAAACAAAAGGATCAATACAGATCTTGGTTAATGCATCAGCTTAGCTATCCTTAAATAAAAAGGGCGAGTAGACACTCCCCCTTTGTTTGATTTCGATTGCTAAATTATAACACCAATGTTTAGTGCATCGTAAAAACGATGGCAACGCGATCATTCTTTTATTAACTTCCGGGTGATCACCTTGTCACCCTTAATAATATTGATAAAGTACACACCTGCTGTAATACCATTCAGCTCCAGGGTATGCCGGTTGCTCTTGGCCTGCGCTTTATAAATCACTTTTCCTGTTATATCACTTAATGATACCACTGCCAACTTAAAATCGCCAGGTATCACAACAGTTACTTTCTTCTGTGCCGGATTGGGATAGGTAATGAGGTCGCTATTTACGTCATCCGTGCTTTTTTCCGGTTGTACTTCCGCCGGTGTTGTTCCGGTACGCGCTCCAGGATTGCTGACCTGCACCAACTGCCAATGCTGGTTTTTCGTGTTGTTATAGGTCCACTGATGAATATTGGCTCCATTGGTAAGAGAAGCGCCATCCACATCCACAGATTTGCCGCTGTGTACGGGCGTTATCCGGTAGAAGCCGCCGCCTGCATTGGTAAAGGTGAATTTCTGGTTATTACCACCCGTAGATTGCCAGATATGGATATTGGCCCCGTCGGCCGTGCTGTTGCCACTTACATCGAGGTTCTTACCACTGCCCACTCCTACCAACGTATATTGATTACTGCCTGTATTGGTAAGCGTCCATTGCTGGCAGGCGCAATCATTGGCCGGCCATTGCCGTACATCGGAACCATTGGCCGTGCCATTATTGGCCACTTCCATTGACTGACCACTGTGCCGGGCAAATATTTTATAGGTGCCATTAACCGGGCCTGCGACAGGCAACGGGTCACGGGTAAAGGTTAAGGAACCAAATCCCAACTGGTCAAATCCCCCGCTATTGGGGCCATAGTTACCGCCACCACCTTCGGGGCGGTGCAAGGTGGCATACGCCGCCATACCGGGTACAGAGAGGCCCATCCTGTTTGCATAATGGTTGTACAGCATTTCCCACACCGGGCGCAGATTGCCCCTGCCGGCTTCTGCTATAACCGTCTGGGACATTTGCGCACAGTTCTGCCCCGTCCCCCAGGTATAGGTGGTATAGGGAACTGTATTGCCTATGTTGTATTGGGCTACATACTCCGCTCCTTTCATGAAGCGGTTGTTATCATAACCATACATATCATCGCCCTGGTTCCAGGCCATCTCACAAAAAGCGCCCATCAATCCCATGCCGAGCGTGGCATGCCCCTGGTCGCGACCGCTTTCCTGCCACTGACCCAGGGTGGATGAATGCAGGTACCATACCGCCTTTGTTATCGCACCATTGCCTGCCCCTGTTTTAAAATAATTAATGGCACGGTTGTACAGGTCGCGCCGGTCGCACAGTACACCAATGGCCAGGATGGAAGCCATGTTGCACAGGTCCCAGTTGGCCCAGTAATTGGTAATGCAGGCATCATTGTGGTTGGTAAGAAACTGTTCATTGAGCGGATAAAATTCATTTAGCATCATGTCTTTGAAGCGGGTAAAATCGGCAGCCGCCCATCCACTGTAGGTACGCATGATCTCTGCGGCATTGGCAAACTCATAACCATAAATGCCGGCGGCCAGGAACCGGTCGGCATTACCGGTTACCTGTTGTAAGGTAGACGACCAGGCATTCATGATGGCGATGGACTTGTTGGCATAAGCTACATCGCCGGTGATCTTCCAGCGGAGCGCTGTTTGATAGGCAGCGGCGATATCATTGTAGAGGATGCCATAGTTCTGTCCGGTGCCGCCTCTAATTACTGTATCCTGTGGGTTAGGATTATAGGTAAGCTGTGAACGGCTATTGGCCACCAATAGGTCCCAACTGCCTTTCCAGGGCTGGGCATTGGCATTGACCTTAACACGCATACGGGCAAAGTCGGCTTCCGTATGCAATAAGCCGGGATGTACAAAAGGCTGGGCCGTTAATGATGTTGTGAGTGTGCAAGACAGGAGCAGCAGGATGCTGCCCATGAAATGAGTGGTAGTGAATTTCATAATGACAAGTTTAATGAGTGTATTGAATAAAGGCAACGAGGTAAGGAATGTTTTTTTACGCTATGCCTCGTTGCCTTTATGCCTGGATGCCTTCTTACTGCTTAATAATCTTTTTGGTATTGATGTGGATGCCGTTGCTGACCTTGATGAAATAAACACCATTGGGCAATCCCTGTAAGGAAATTTCCTGTACAGGTTTGGTCAGGGGCTGGGCCCTGAAAAACTGACCGTTGATGCCGGTTATTTCAAGCATGGCCTGCTTTGCCAGTTTGTCAACACTGATGAACAGGTTGGTGGAAGCAGGATTGGGATACATCATTATTTTCATAGCATTAGCATTGGATAGTGCTGTATTTTAAAAATAGCTATGGAAATGAATTTGACCGGGGGTATAAATGACCAAAAAAGGGGGGCATTTTGAATGGCGAGTGAAGAATGGTGACTATTTTGTTTTAACGCGGATGACTGTGAATGAATAAGCTGGTAATTCCAGTTTGGAAATACCCGATACAGCTATTGTTGATTCCACGGGTGTAGCATTTTTATCAGCCGGCTGTCCCTGCAATACTGTTTTTATTGCTTCCGGACCTGCCACATCAATACCCGCCAGGTCAAGGGAGGTATTGACGGTTACCGGCAACAGGTTCACCATTTTCACCACCAGGTCTTTGCTTTTTGTATCACGCACGATGGAATAAGCGATCCGTTTTTTTACACCATCCTGCTCATTGGACAAGCTGATGGCAGCCGGCAGGTATTGATCACCCGCATGCAGGCCATACAATTTTTGCACCTGGTAGCCCACGGTGGGTTTTACTTCCGTATTATTAAAATAGATGAGGTCGGGATTCCACTGGGTATGTCCTTCTTTGGCCAGCAAGGGAGCATAAGATGTCATGCTCACCACATCGCCATTACGCTCCAGTGCAGTGAGGTACAGCGCTTCACTCAGCGCTGTTTCCAGGTTATTAGGTCTGCCGGACAGGTGCGCAGCATATTCACCCAGGTATACTTTTGATTTGTGGCGGTCATACCTGTCATAATAATCCTGGTTGTGGATGAGCCAGCCGGGCGATACATAGTAATGCTCATCTACCATGGGCACTTTTAGTTTATCAGCCAGTTCCCAGCCTTCTTCGTAATCTGTTCCTTCATAGAAGGGGCCTACGGTGCCAATCACGGTGATGCCGGGATATTTTGCTTTCACAGCGTTATAGATCAAGGCAAAGCGTTCTTCAAAAACATCCGTGATCAGGTCTTCATTACCTATGCCAACGTATTTCAGGTTGAACGGCTGGGGATGGCCGGCTTCTGCCCGCTTTTTACCCCAGGTAGTTTTAACATCGCCATTGGCATATTCTATAAGATCAAGTACCTCCTGTACATATTCATCCATCTGGTCCATCGGAATGCCGCCCTGCTGACCACCGCCGGTGGGACCTACCCCGGAATTCTGGCAAGGCACGCCTGCTGCCAATACCGGCAGGGGTTCGGCGCCAATATCTTCACAATAGCGGAAGTATTCAAAATAACCCAGGCCGGCAGTCTGGTGATAGCCCCACAGGTTACGTTGGGGCTTACGGGCCTCCAACGGACCTATGGTGTTTTTCCAGCGATAAATATTTCCCAGTCCATCACCGTGCGCCACGCATCCGCCGGGAAAGCGGATAAAACGGGGATGGATATCTGCAATGGTTTGTGCCAGGTCGGCCCGCAGGCCGTTCTCCCTGCCTTTAAAAGTCTTTTGCGGGAATAGAGAGATCATGTCGAGCAGCACACGTCCTTTGACAAGTGGTTGTAATTCGAGGCGGGCATCGGTCGCATCAGCAGTGGCCGTCAATATGGCTTTGCTTTTTTTCCAGCCTGCAGCAGAAGCTGCGATGGTTGCCTGCGCCAACACCGTACCCTCTTTGCTGACAAGGCGTACCAATAATTTTCCTTTTCCTGCCACTTGTTTGGTAAACAGGGAAAGGTTGTATGGCGACCCTTTCTTTACAGGAATTCCATCAAACCCTGCATTCACCAAGGCTGCGCCGGGTGTCTCTATATTTAATACTGCGTAATGCGGGTTGTTGACATGAATAGGCGCCACACTGTCAATAGTAAAGCTGGCATTATCCCCTTTCAGTGTCCAGGAATGGGTACTGTTCCAGGCTTTGTCATGTCCTTCGCGGTCGCCCGGTGCATATTCGAAATCACGGTTCTGGATGAGTTCAGCATAAAGCCCGCCATCGGCAGCATAGTTAATGTCTTCAAAGAATACGCCCAATAACAAGTCACTAATAGGTTTTGCTTGCGCCGCCTGCACGGTAATCTTTGCTTCTACCGGTTTTAGTGCGGCAAAACGTTGTGCATCCTGTGTGCTGTTTTCGCCGTACTGAATATTCCTGTATTGTTTGATCTCCCAGGTTTTAATCAGCTTATCCACCATTGTCCAGGGTACGCGGTGCAGTTGCCCGGTGACCTTTCCTGTGGGCAGGTTAACAGTGAGACTGCCATCTGTATACTTTGCTGCGGGCACTTCCACAGCAGGGCTATATGTTTTAAAATCTTTGGTCGTTACCTGGTAGTATTTGCCACCGGCTTCGGTATAGGTGATGGCATAGTGTGCCTGTTGGGCATTGTATTGTATCACCGGCTTCAGCACATTGGCGCCCGCTGCCATCAGCGGGTAGCTCTGGCGGCCCCAGTACACCAGGTCAGGAGAAGATACCTGCGCGAATAATTTATCCCTGTCATTAAGGCCCCATACACATTGCCATACGCCATTGGGACCCTGTATGAGATACGGGTTGATCATTTTCTTTTCACTGCCCCAGCGGCTATAGTCGCTTCTTACATAGCCGTACTCATTGCCAATGAGGTGCCACTGCTGCTGGTCACGGCTCCAGGCAAAGTGCAGACCATTATGATAATTGTTTTTGGAAGTACCGTAGGAGAACAGATAAACGGAGTCGGGCTCATTGTTCCGGGCACTGTTGCCGGCAAAAGCGGCGGAGGTATGGGCAAGCCACCCACAGCATACCACAAAAGCAAAAAGGCAAGATTTCATATGCAAACGAATTACAGAATAACCTGTTTAAATGTCAATATTACAATTATTCTGTTAAATCACGAAACAGGATTTTGCCTGCTTTGAATAACTGAGGTATATCAGTTCTTAAACAGGATGCGGCTGGCAAAGGGGCCAATCTTTATATTGGCGGCCGCTGCATTGGTGATGAGTTTCCCATTGATAACGAGGCGCTCAAAGGTAACGCCTTCCACCGTATGGTCCTTATCCAGCCCTTTGATCAGCGGGTAGGTGGAGTTACTTCCCTTGTAGGTGATATTCTTAAAATAGATATCCCGTACGCCCCTGCCGGGGCCGGTGTTGTATTTACTGTTGTACACCACCCGTATGTTGAACAACTGGCCTTCCTCAAAATCATCTACCCGGATATCCTCAAACCGTATATTACGCACGAGGTTAAGATCACCGCAGGTAATGGCCATACAACCTTCATAGTCCGGGTCGTCTTCATCCTGTTCCAGGATATTGATATTTCTGAACACGATATTTTCAATCGTATCGCCTTCTGCCTGGGTATTGCCATGCAGTCCTATATTGATGGGATGGGCAATATCGGCCCAGAGCGTTGAATTGGTGACGAGGTAATTACGCGCATTGCCATAAAATTTCCAGCGGTGACCATAAATGGCAATACAATCATCGGAATTGCGCATGAATACACCGTCAATCACTACGTCGGAGCAACTCATGAGGTCGATGCCATCACTCCAGCCCTGACAACTGAATGCTTTGATGTTACGGATGGTCAGGTGCCGGGAGGCACCCCCATAAACGGTATAATGCCGGGGATTGATAAAAGTAATGCCGTCTATCTCCACACTGTCGGACTGTTTTACTTCTATCCCTTCAGGCGTCTGGTCAATAATGCCACGCCCCAGGATGCGTACATTCTTTACCTCGTCGCATACCAGCTTTCCCCGCAGGATAGCGCTGCCATCGAGGTATACGGTTTTGCCGGAAGGAATGTGAAAGGCCTTCCCGGCAGTATCTTTGGGCAAATGCAAACCCGGGCCAAAATAGATAACGTTGGTATCGGCAGGAGAAGGCTTTATTTTTTCTATGGCATTGGCAAATACATGCAGGTTATGCAGCTTATCGCCATTAAATTCTACCGACAGGTTACGCGGCTGCTGCAGGGTAAAGGTGATCACATTGCCTTTTACCTGCGGCTGCACCCCATACACCTCCGGCCTTACCTTCACCGTTCTGACGTTTTCATTATTTTTTCTTACCATCACTTCCACGGTCCCGGAGAAATCAAAATGCACCATGGAAGCTTCCTGCACCTTATCAAGGTCTACTTTCACCTTGTACTCAAAGAGGTCCTGCCATTCACCGCCGGGCTTGCGTACCCGTACGGTATAATCATCGTTGTGCATGGAATAGATGACGGCCTGGGGAGCCGGATAAGTAACCAATTGTTGGGACTGTAATGACTGGCCTGTCACCACCGCTGCCAGTAAAGCGCTTAACCATTTGCTATACTTCATAAGTGCCGCAAAAATAGAGCGGTATGGGAAAAAGGAAGCGGGTATAACAGGTACAAAAAGGGGGTGTTTTTGCTCATTCCGGCTTAATCACGTTCTTATTGATCTGTAGATTGTTATGGAACGGCTTCCTGAACTTCCGGATATATTCGGAAGGGTTCATGCCAAAAAGCTGGTGGAAATGCGTGCGGAAGTATTTAATGTCGTTGAAACCGGTCACGGTAGCTATTTCGGTCACATTGTTCTCGGTATTGATCATGAGCTCGGCCGCCTTGCGCAACCGGATGAAACGGATGAAGCCCACAATAGACTGACCCGATACAGAGTTGACTTTCCGGTACAGGCTGGAGCGGCTCATGCCCATTTCGGTGGTGAGCGTTTTAATGGAGAAGGTCTCATCATCGAGGTGGTCTTCCACGATCTTAATACATTTTTCCAGGAACTCGCGGTATTCCACCGACACCTTCTGGTCGTTTTGCTGCAGGGTGATCTCATTATAGAAATACTGCTGCAGCACGTTGCGCTTTTTCAGCAGGCTCACTACCCGCGCCTTCAGCAATTCTTTTTCGAAGGGCTTTGTCATATAGTCATCCGCCCCGGACTCAATGCCCTGCAACCTCGTTTCTGAAGCAGTGCTGGCTGTCAGTAATATAACGGGGATATGGGATAAGGAGGGATTGTCCTTCACCTGGCGGCATAGTTCCACACCGCCCAGCTCTTCCATCGTAATATCACTGATGATCAGGTCGGGCAGGTATTGCTGCGCCAGGGTGAGCCCTTCCCGTCCATTGGCAGCCTGCAGGATGCTGAAATCTTTGCTGAATACCTGCGACACATATTTACGCAGGTCCTCATCATCGTCCACAATGAGGATCGTAGGCTTTTCCGTAACCAGGGCAGCCAGGTCTTTGCTTGTCTCCGGCTCACTGCTCTCTACCACTGCCGGGGCCAGTTCTTCCAACATAGCAGGCGCCGGCTGCTCATCGCGGTAGATACCCGCCCCTTTAAAATGAGCGGCGCCCTTTTGCAGGCTCAGCAAAAAGGAAGTTCCTTCACCGGGCTTGCTTTGGTAGCTGATCTGTCCATGGTGCAGGGTGGTAAAATGCTTTACGAGGTACAGCCCGATGCCAAAACCGGTTTTGGCCGGGGCCTGACTTCCCTTCACCTGGTAAAAACGGTTGAACAGTTTATCACCCACTTCTGCCGGAATACCCTGCCCGCTATCTGTAACCTGTATTTCTACTGTATCTGTTGTTTCCCGGATGGCTAAACTGATCCTGCCATCGGGTGGTGTAAACTTGATCGCATTGGAGAGCAGGTTGAATAAAATGATCTCCAGTTTCTCGCGGTCGGCACAAAGCAGCAGCGGGTCATTGCCGCCCTCAAACCGGTAGTCAATTCTTTTGATGCGCGCCTGTTGTACAAAGCTGAAGAATACTTCCCGGCACAGGTGGGTTACGTTGAGCTCGGTCAGGTGCAGGCTATCGCTATCACTATCTGCCTTGCGAAACAGGAGCAACTGGTCTACAAGGCTTAACAGCCGCCGTGCATTCCTGTACACCATATTCAATCCCTCTTTCCGCGGTGTCTCTTTTTCTTCGTCCAGCATTTCCTTCACCGGATCAATGATGAGCGTGAGCGGTGTTCTGAACTCATGGGATACATGGGTGAAAAAAGAAAGCCGCTTTTCATTGATCTCTTTTTCCTTTTGCGCATTTAACTGCGCCTCTTTGGCCTGCAGGTGCGCCACCTTTACTTCATAGCTCAACCGGTTCTGCCGCATTTTATAGCTCACAAAAAGATAAATAGCGCCTCCTATGCAAGCTGCATAGAGGGTATAGGCCCACCAGCTCCTGTACCAGGGAGGCAATACCGTAATACGCATGGCGATCTCCTGCGGGTTCCACTCCCCTTCTCCGTTAGTGCTTTTCACCCGGAAGGTATACGTGCCTTCATCCAGGTGCGTATAGGTAGCGGTACGGATATTGCCGGTATAGTTCCAGCCCCTGTCCCACCCTTCCATGTAATAGGCATAAGCTATCTTAACCGGCGCAGTATATTCCAACGCGGTATACCGGAAACCAAAGACGGCCTTGCTGTAAGGAACAGTAACGGATTCAATAGCGCCGGCAGTGGCATAGCTGATATCATCAGCCTCTTCTTCTATGGATGCATTATTGATAAAAAGATCGGTCAGTAATAAAGGCGGCATGGTATGATCGGCCGTAATATCAGCCGGACGGAACAGGCTCAGTCCCTTAATACCTCCAAATGCCAGCTCACCCGAACGCAGGATCAATGCGCTGTTGTAATGGAACTGGTTACTCTGCAATCCATCGGCCTGGTAGTAGTTTTTGAAATGACCCTTTGCCACATCAAAAGCAGAGAGGCCATTAAACGTGCTCAGCCACAATAGTCCTCTATTGTCTTCCAGGATCGTCAGCACTACATCGCTGCACAATCCATCCTCTGTAGTATAGCGTTTAACGACTGCCTGCTTCTTCCTGTCGAACAGCAGAAGGCCTCCTCCTTCCGTACCGATCCAGCAATTGCCCATCCTGTCTTCATAGATCCTTTTTACGGAATACCCTATATTATAAAACTGGTGCTTTTTGTGTCGCGGATCGATCCTTACCAGTTGGTTCAGGTTACCACCCCACAAATTGCCTTCCCTGTCTTCGTATAAGCTAAACAGATCGGAGAGGCTGGCATCGAACAGGTCAAATTTATTAAGTGCCGGATCAAACAGGTACAGGGCACCATATTCACTGCCCTGCCGCAAAGTGGATACCCAAAGCCGGTGCTGCTTGTCTTCCTGCAATGCATACGCCACCCTATTCTCAAAATGAGTAACAGGATTGATGAGTGGATAGCGTTCAAATCGTTGAGTAGCGGGATCGAAACGGTTTACACCACTGCCAAAAGTAGTGATCCAGATATGGCCGGCATGATCGGCCCTGATCATAGAAATGGAATTATGTGCCAGTGCAGAAGGATCACCCGGCTGGTGCCGGAATAAAAGAAAGTTGTTGTTGCTGCGGTCCCATACATTCATCCCGGCGCCATCGGTGCCTATATACAATTTACCATCGGACGCTTCGTACAGGGCGGAGGCTGCATTATCCAGCAGGCTGTTGTTATTGCCAGGCTCATGGGCAATGGTTTGAAAACGTCCTTTTTGAGGGTCGATGATATTGACGCCCCGCCTTGCCGTACCCATCCATTTTCTTGACTGCGGGTCTATGTAAACGCAATAGATAGCTCCGCCGGTCAATACATTTTCATATTTGCCCAATGCCGGGAGTTCCATAGCAGGATCACCGGGTTTCCAGGTTACCAGTTTCCCGGTGCTGGTGCCAATCCAGAAAAGGTTGTCTTTGTCAATGGCAAAAGATACAATAACGCCGTCGAAGAATGGCAGGCCCTTGCCCTCTGTCGCCACGGTAAGTTGCCTGGCAGCATGGTTATAATTGAACAGCGTAGTGTTGTTGCCTATCCAGATGGTATTGCCAGCCGCTTCTATCCAGTTGGCATCGGGCACGCCCTTGTATACCAGTTCCAGTTTTTTTGTACGGGGATTGTACAACGCAAGGCCGTATCTATGCACCAACGCCCAGGTATTATTGGCGGCATCAATCCGCACCGACCTTACCGTGTATTGCGTAATGAAACCTTCCACAGCCCCCGCCAATGGAATGGGTTGAGCCTGCGAAGCGCCCTTCGGACATATCAATAAACCCGTGCCTTCTGTAGCAATAAATACATTGTTGGCACGGTCGGCCCTGATATCCTTCACCACCGTATTCGATACCTGGGTCACCTTGCCATTAGTAAGATTGCCCCGGATGGTAGTAAACCGCCCCAGTAAGGGCTCTAATTTACTGATGCCCTGCCGGGTGCCGATCCAGATATTGTGCAGACTGTCTTCTGTGATACAGGAAATGATATTATGCACCAGGGAGTTGGTATCACTTAATTTATTCCTGAATATTTTAAAGCCATAGCCATCATACCGGTTCAGGCCATCGAAAGTACCAAACCACATGAAGCCGCTATGGTCGCGGAAAATGCATCGTACCGTATTGTTGGATAAACCATGTTCAATGCCCAGGAAAGTCAGGGGAGGAAAAGGCGAAGCGCCTGCGCGGATAAACAGCAATACAGGCAACAGCAGCAGCAAAAAGCGGAAGCGTTTCCTTTTTTTCAGCATCAGCAGCCTCAGACCGGTCATATGGAATCCTGCATTCTGCAAATCGTGGGTATAGGCACTTGTAATTTAGGTTATTTCAGCGACTTCAGCCCTGACTCACAAAAGACCTGCCAGGTCTTATTTTAAGCTACTGATTAACTGGTAAGTAACACCAGGTTTGGTGGCAAACGAGACCAGGTAATCATTCCCCTCCTTCACCGTAGTTGCCTGTACACCTTTCACGCTTACCGGCGTAGCTGTTCTGATCACACATTTCCCACCTTTCCGGGCTGTCACTTTTGCATTGGTCAGCTTGCCCTGTTGCCACTGCATCGCTATTTCAAAAGCGCCTCTGGCTATTAATCCTTTTACGTTGCCTTCCTTCCAGGCGGCCGGCAGTGCAGGCAGTAAATGAATATAACCGGCATGACTTTGCAACAACATTTCAGCCATGCCCGCTGTGCCGGCAAAGTTGCCATCTATCTGGAAGGGCGGGTGCGCATCAAATAAATTGGGATAGGTGCCGCCCCCGCTTGCATATTGTTCGCCGGTGGTATTGGCATAGGTGAGCAACTGGCGGATGAGCTTGTAAGCATGATCACCATCCAGCAGGCGGGCCCACCAGTTTATCTTCCAGCCCCTGCTCCAGCCGGTACCGGCGTCACCACGTATGGCGAGGGTCTTTTTAGCAGCATTGAAGAAAGCCGGTGATCCATTGGCGGTGATCTGGCGGCCGGGATGTAAGCCAAACAAGTGAGAAACATGGCGGTGCTCCGGATCGGTATCTGCAAAGTCTTTATACCATTCCTGCAACTGGCCTTTGCTGCCAATATGCATCGGGTATAATTTCTTTCGCTTTGCGATCAGTTCATTCCTGAAGGCCGCATCAATGCCTAATATTTGCGATGCTTCTATGAGGTTGGTAAATAAGTCCCAGATAATGGCCATATCCATTGTCGTAGCAACGGATACGCCTTGCTCCTTACCGGCACTGTCCCTGAATTTATTTTCCGGTGTGGTGGAAGGCGCTGTAACCAGGTAGCCGTTTTTATCTTCTACCAGCCAGTCGAGCGTAAACAAGGCAGCCTGCTTCATGAGGGGGTATGCTTTTTCGGCCAGGAACTGTTTATCGCGGGTGAAAGCATAGTGCTCCCACAAATGCTGGCAAAGCCAGTTACCGCCCATATACCAGTTGGCCCATACAGGATCGCCCGCGCCTTTATCACCTACCGCATTGGAAGTAGCCCATATTTCTGAATTGTGGTGCGCCACCCATCCTCTTGCATGGTAAAACTCTTTGGCTGTATTAGCCCCGGCTACAGAAAGGTTCTTAATAAAATCGAACAAAGGCTGGTGCATTTCCGGCAGGTTGGTCACCTCTGCCGGCCAGTAGTTCATTTGTGTATTGATGTTGATGGTATAATTGGAGCTCCAGGGCGCCCGCAGCTCTTTATTCCACAGTCCCTGCAGGTTGGCAGGCGGGCCGCCCGGCCGGGAAGAGGAAATGAGCAGGTAACGGCCAAACTGGAAATACAGCATCTCCAGCTCCGGATCATACGCGCCGGCCGTATAAGCCTTTAAGCGCTCATCGGTAGGCAGCCTGTGTTGCGGATTCTCCTTGAGCGTATCTTTTACCAGGAAGAACACCCGGTTAAAGTATTTCGAATAGTCGTTGAAGTGTGGCGCAAATAATTCAGGGAATGATTTCCCCGCTGCTTTGGCAATGATGGCGGCAGCCAGCGCATTTTCATCTTTGCCTTGTTTGTCCGGACATTTATCAAAACCATTAAAGCTGGTGGCAGCTGCTACGTACAGGGAAATCTCGCTGGCATCCCGTATATGAATGCCTGCTGTATCGGTGGTAATATTTCCATCAGCCGACACGGCCTTGATCCTGTACTGGAAACGCATGCCATTACAACCGGCCGTATCTTTGTAAATGATGTGCTGCCTGTCCTTAGGATTGTAATAGCTGGGATCCACATGGGCAGGCGCTTTACCGCTGACGATCAGTTCATCATTGTCCTTTACCAGCAGGTTATAGCGCAACAGGCTTTTAGCCGATACATCAATATTGAGCTTCCCTTTTCCGGAACACAGGAACTTGATGAGCATAACATTGTCCGGCGCAGAAGTAAATATTTTACGCTCGTACTGCACGCCATCAACCATAAATTGTGTAGAGGCGGTGGCAGTAAGGAGGTCCAGCGACCGGCGATACGTCGTGGGCTTCGCTCCATTGAATGATTGCCGGATAATGATATCCCCCATTGGCAGATAGGATTCCGTGTACAGGCCTTGCATTTTTTTGGTGAGGGCATTGGCCCTGGTATAATCTTCCTCTTTGAGCAAGGCATCCCTTACCTGCGACAGGTAGGCAAAGGCTTCGGGATTGATGTTCTTTTTTACCGGGCCGCCACTGTACAGGGTACTTTCATTGAGCTGTATCAGCTCCTCTTCCACCCCGCCAAAGATCATGGCGCCGAGGCGGCCATTGCCCACCGGCAAGGCTTCCACCCACTGGGTAGCAGGTTTATCGTACCAAAGCATTAAAGATCCTGGTTCGTGCTGCGCCTGGCAAAACAGTCCCAGCATGCAGCAAGCAGTCGTTATAATTATCTTCATGGATTAATAAGTTATAGATACGGGGTTCTTGCGTTGAATTTCCTCCCGGAGAAATGCCACGAATGAGGATTCTCCGTCAAATTGTCCATCACTGGATTGCCAGCCTGCATAAAAACGGAAGGTGATGGGTTGCCTGGCTGTTTTCAAGGCTACAGCGTAGGTATTCTGAATGTCCGTATTGGCATTGGGCGTGGTAATGAAACCATCAAACACCTCATTGCTTACCAGCAAGGCCATACCCAGGTTGTCCTTCTTTTCGCTTTGCGCATCGTAGGTATACAATACTTTATAACCTGGCTCATCTATATTTTTTGCTTCTTTGCTATGCAGGTTTACAATGCCTGTTACCAGCCTGGCGCCGGCAGGTGCGCCGTTGATGGTTACCTTGCTTTCATAAAAGTATTGTCCGCCCCAGATGCTGATCTCTTCCGTAAGGGAAACAGGCGCTACACTGTCCAGTATTTTCCAGGCAGGATAGTGCAACCGGAAGATGGCGCGTACCGGCCCATCGGCTACCTTCTGGTAAGTTACCGGCCCCATATTCACATTGCCGAGCCTTACCAGCGTATCTTTTCCCGCGCTTGTTTTCACCGCCAGGGCCAACGCTCCCGCGCCGAGCGACTTACCCACCTTCAGGATATCCATGCCCCAATCGGCTATAGCGTGGTAATTATTTGCCGTATCCCTTCCCACTTCATCCAATACCATACGGGAAGTAATTTTGCCCCAGATATCTTTTCCATTGCGCACATCAAAGTAGAGGCGGAACCCTACCTTGTCATTTTCCCAGGCGGGACCTTCGGTGAGGAAAGGCGGATAAGGTTGTTTGGCAAAATCGGTAGCGGGCTGACCGGCCGGTATGGAATCTACCGCCAGGTCATTGCCAAAGGTATTGTCGGCATTTTTGCGCATATGTCGTACATGCGCCCTTACCACCGCTTTAACAGTAGCTGGTGCATCAGATACAGAAATGTCCAATGTCTTTTTTCTGTCTTCGAAGTTTAGCGGGAGCAGGAAAGCAATTTCGTCCCAGTTACCATCCCCATCCAGATCGTCATGCTGTACCACCACCGGCCTGCCCCCCTCCTGCAGGAGGATGTATTTGCCGGGTGTAAGACTATCCACTTTGCTTTGCAGCTCACTTCTTTTTAGTACCACCAGTTCATTGGGCCTGTCAACATCATCCTTATTTTCTATAACCAGTTGTCCTTTTTGTTGTTTGGGTTCACTGCAGGCTGTTATTGCCAGTGCAACGACCATGAGCCGGGCTGCCGCCCTTTGTAAAGAAAGTATTTGCATGTTTCCTGTTTTATAATGGATCCTGTTCAGGGTACAATATAAAAGCTTTGTTCGATTGTTGACGCAGTTTTAATTTTCGGTTCGTTGCCCCGCCCGTATTGCCAGGCTACCACTGTTACTTTCACGGGGAATTTACTACGCGGTGGTATTTTAGTAAAGTGTAACCTGTTGCCCTTCACCTGTGCCGGCCCTTCCCGCACATAAAACGAAACGGGCAGCCCGGCCGTACTAACAGCCTGCAAAGTGATAGAACGCGTTCCTTTCTTTAGGGGGCCAATAGTATTAAAGCGGATCGCCTGTTCAGCACCTTCCTTGTTGGCAACAGGCGCTGTCATTTGTCCCTGCTGTACGGCAGGTTTATATATTGCATCGCCCGGATGGGTAGCAGCCAGGGTAAATACATAGTTTTTAGGTTGCGCAGGCAATCCCTTTTGCAATTGCAACCGGAACACTGTATCACTGATCTTTTCAAAGGGGCCAATGATGCGGTCTACAACTACCGGGATATTGTTTTGTGCATGTCCTACAGCAGCGCCCACCGGCAGCCCTGTCCAGGTTTTAGGCCGTTCACTTTCTCCGGGCACTGTATCCAGGAAAGCGCCTTTCAGGTGAAAGGTAATGCCATCAGGTTGTGGTATAAAAGACATTTCCGCCTGCAGGTGGCTATTGCGTTGCTTCACCGTTTTACCTTCCTGTACATAGCCCAGCAGCTGGGCTTTTTTATTCCGCCAGGCAGCCTGGTATTGTTCGGTGATGCGCACTGTTTCCTCATCAAAGAACCAGAAAGCCTGCGTCGTATCACCGGTATATTTACCTACGGGCGCTGCGGGGACAATGGGCAACTGATCTTTCCGCCATTTATCCATGAGCCAGCCGGTGGTAGTGGGATCAACGCGTTTCAATACAGGAGCGCCGGTAGCAGGATATGGATGCGGCAACCGGTACCGGGCGGCTTTGGCAATGTAAAAAGCAATGTAACGGATCTTTTTTTCCGTAGTGGCAAAATGTCCTTCGGCCGGACAAGCCAGCATGCTCAGCGGCAGAAATGGATGTTCCTTTCTTTCTTTTAACCCTTCCGTACTCCAGGTATCGGCCGCTTCATATTCACCCATGGTTTCAAGACAGGGAATGAAATCAATGTGTTGGTCCTTTGTCCAGATATCCGGTGCAAACTGCGGATGACGCACATAGGGCCACTGCCCGCTTACAGAAATACAGGCCAGCGTACGCCCGGGATTCCAGGCAGCGAAGTAATAGGGCCAACTGGCCGCCGCTGAATGTCCCATACCAATAATGGGTGCATACTGCAATTCGGTATAGCCCGACACAGCAGCGAGTTCATTCATCATGCTATTGAAAATATCACCTGCAGGTTTCCTTACCGCAGCGTCCCCCTTGGGAGACTCTGCGGGGAAGTTTTCTTTGTGAGACACTGCAGAGAAGTTAAAGAAGAGATCGAATGCAGGAGATACCCAAATGATGGCAACAGAAAGCCGGCCCATTTGCTGCCGGAAGTGATCATTCTCCACAATGCTGAGCTCTTCCATATTGTTCTGTGTTACTACCACAGCTTTTACCTGCTTACAATTTTCCGGCACCCACAGGAAAGCATGGGCATCGGCGTTACGGGCATTGGCTACCGGTACCGACCATTGCCATACCTGCGCCGGCAGGGAAATACCGGCCAGCATGCATAGAAAGAATAAGATGTAATAGTAACGCTTCATAGCAGCAGGCTGTTTATTGTTTGATATCCCAGTACACCACATACCGTTCCCGGTGAATGTCATACAGCGGTCGCAGAATAATGCCTTCCTTCAAGGTTTTAAAAGTTAAAGGTTGATCCGCCACCGGTTCAATCGCATTATTGATCTTATGGGTATCAAGCGCCAGTACCGTACTAATGTCTTTCGGTACGTGGTAGTCATAAGTATAATAATCATTGTACAACAGCGGATCTGAATAAGGCTGACGGCCACGAAAATCACCAGTCCCCATTTCCCCTGCCAGTATAATGGGACCATAAGCAATGGCTGCTTTATGGGGATTATCATTGGCAGCTACAGTATGCAGGAACAGCGGGAAGTGGACAGTTATTTTGTCGCCCTTTTTCCATTTACGGGTCAGGACGATATAACTGCCCGGCTTTTGTTTGAGCGTGATGGCTTTGCCATTCACTTGCAGGGAGGCGCCTGCACCAGCCCAGGATGGATAACGGAGTTTGAGTGTAAGGTCAGTGACGGGAGCAGCTTCTATCGTAAAGGTAACAGCACCATTTTGCGGGAAGACAGTTTCCTGTTTCAGTTGCAGCCCTTTTTCTTTCCAGTTTACTACAGAAGGGATGAAGAGGTTTATGTAGAGATCGTTCTCCCCGTGATAATAGATCGCTTCCCCATATTTGGCCTGGTTTTCAAAACCACTGCCTACACAACACCAGAAGGAACTGTCTGGCGTGCTGTATACTTTGTACGCGCCTGGTAACATCGGCAGGAAGTAAGCGATCATGCCGGTGGCCGGGTCCTGCTGACCAAGGATATGGTTGAACAAGGCTTTTTCATAATAATCCGCATACTTGATATCACCACTGTGGCAATACAGGTGGCGGGTCAGCTTCAGCATATTGTATACATTGCAGCTCTCTCCGGTATAACCCGTAAGGTGGGCCGACTGGTTATCGGGCTTAAAGAATTTCTCCTTATCACTGTTGCTGCCGGTACAAAAGGAATGATGATCAATCACGGTATTCCAAAAGAAGGTGGCAATGGTATCACCTTCTCCACTGCCTGCTATTTCATACTGACGGGTAAGGCCCAGTAATTTGGGTATATAGGTATTGGCATGTTTTTGTTCCAGTATGTCTTTCCCTGCTTTCAGCGGATCGAGCATTTCATTATGGTAAAAGAATTCGCCCAGCCATTTGCACTGCGGATCGCCGGTAATAGCATACAGGTTGTAAAAGGTTTCGTTGATGCCGCCAAACTCATTGCGCAACATACGGGCACGTTGCTCAGGCGTTACCGGTTGTAATTTTTTATATGCCCAGGCCGCCATGCCAGCCGCAATTAGCAAAGCCTGCTTATTATCAGCATACAGGTATTGATCTATCAGGCCGGCCAACAGCTTGTGTAAGGTGTACCAGGGCGCCCATACTTTCTTACCGGCTATATTCCGGTTGATCAGCTCCTGTGGCCAGGCGCTGAGAAAACCATCCTGGTTCAATACCTGCTGTACTTCGGCCAATCCTGCTACCAGGCTATCGGCTTTGCGCTTGTACAACTCATCGCCCGTAGTGGCATACATCAAAGCGAGGCCCGACAACAGGTGACCGGTAGAATGGCCACGCAGCTCGCAATCGAGCGCCTCCCACCCTGCCAGTTTTTTCACCGTGAAGTAGCCACCTTCATTGCCACTATAGATACCTGCCTGGGTACGGAAACTGTGCAGGAGCCTGCCTGCCGGTATAGACAATAACCATTGTTCTTCCCGCTCCCTATTCTGTTTAAACCGGCTATCCAACAAGCGCACATCCTGCAGGTCGAAACTATAGACCGCCGGTTTCAGCCGGTCATTCAGGGCAAACTTTCCCGCATGCTGGCCGGGATAATGCGATTGCGCGCGGGACAATAATGGCCCACACACCAGCAACAGGATCACGGTAGCATACACAGCATTATATAAGCTCTTTGTCACGGTCATTATCATTTAGCAGTGAGCACCTTTCTTACCAGCATGGGCAATACCGGGCTGGCATAGAAAGAAGAAAACCCATTCTTCATATTGGCTACCCTGGTAAGAAAGAATCCATATACATGGTTTGTTTTATCAATCCAGGGATAAGCGCCTGCCCAGGAAGGACTGCTGATCAGGGTAGCTACTCCTTTTTTGTCTACTTCCTCCCGCCATTCACCCAATCCATAAATATCCTTGCGTTGGCTTCCCCTTGCTTTCTCCACATACTCACCGGCAGGGACAGTTGCCTTGCCCACCTGACCGGCCTGTAATTCCCGGATGGCATTGACAGACAATATTCTTTTACCACGGAACATACCCTCATTACTGATCATGGAAAGAAAGTTGGCATAGTCGTGCAGGCCTGCCCGCGCGCCGCCGCCGATCATGGGATTATGGCCCGGCGTTTCATCAACAGGTGTAAAATGAGTAAGGGTCATTTGTAAAGGGCGGGCAATCTTTTCCTGGAAAATAGTTTCCCAGTCCTTACCCGTAGCCAGTTCCGCCATCCTGCCGGCCACCTGCATGGCCAGTCCTCCGTATTTGAATACAGCGCCTGGCAGGGTGTCGGCAGGCAGGTGCAGGATCTGTGCTACGGCTTCCTGCAAAGTCTGGTAATTATCGGGCCTTGCACCGGCAGGCTGGTAATCGGGATAGCCGGCCGTATGGGAGAGTAACTGTCGCAAGGTGGCTTCTCCTTTGATATCTGTAAATTCAGGCAGCCATTGCTGAACTTTATCGTCCCAACTAAGTTTTCCCTCCTCTACTACCGCTGCGATGGTAGCTGCCGCCAGCCACTTACCGGCTGAGGCAATATAGGCTACTGTGCCGGGTGTATAATTGCCAAAGTAATGCTCATAGATAACTTTATCGTCTTTCGCTATGATGATGGAAGCCCCGGTGTAATAACCGCTGTCCACCCATTGCTGTATCTTTTTTTCTACCGGCGAGAAGTCATGCGCCCGCTTTCCTGTTTGCGCCCGTACAGCTAAACAGGTAAAAAGGCACAGCAGTGGCAATAGCAATACATTTTTCATGAGTGCTTTACTTTATTTTGTCAGCCTGACAACTTAACTAAACAACATTGAACTCAAAGGCCTTTTACTCCTTCACTAATTTCTTCTCCAGGTCTTCCAGTGATACGCCTTTTGTTTCCGGCACTTTGGTGAATACCCAGATGAGTTGCAGGGCCATCATGAAAGCAAAGAAGGCGAAGATGGGCCAGGGATTGTCTTTGAATATCCCATTGTCTGCATCCAGGAACACGGGTGTGATGAGGGTGATGAGGGCGGCAAATACCCAGTGTACACTGGCGCCGAATGACTGGCCCATGGCCCGTATTTTATTGGGAAATATTTCGGCAATGAATACCCAGATCACCGCACCCTGCCCTATGGCATGGGCTGCTATAAAGAGTAAAAGGAAGGTCATTAAGAATCCCGGACCGGCGCCTGCATAAAATGCATAGGCTACCATGGCCAGGCTAATGATGTAACCAATGGAGCCAATGATCAGCAACGTCTTTCTGCCCAGCCGGTCAATCAGGTACAATCCCACAAACGTAAAGAGCAGGTTGGTACCGCCAATGGCAATGGAATTGAGTAAGGATTCTTTGGCAGCCAGTCCGGCCCTTTCCAATATCTCCGGCGCATAGTATAAGATGAAGTTGATACCCGACCACTGGTTAAAGAAGGCCACCATAAATGCCAGCCACAAAATGGTATTGTGCCGGGAACTGAAGAAGCCAGCGCCACGTCCTGCAGCCGTTTCATGCTGAATACCTGCCCGGATAGCCGAAAGTTCCTGGTCAATATTGGTTACCCCCAGCTTCGACAATACTTTCTTCGCTGCCACTTCATCATTCTTTTTCGACATTAACCACCGCGGACTTTCGGGGATGCCCATCACCATGACTGTGTAGACCACAGAAGGCAGGGCCATTACACCCAACATCCACCGCCAGTCGTTAGCGCCACCCATTCCTTCGAGGAAGTAATTGGAAAGGAAGGCAATCAATATACCGAATACGATATTGAACTGGTACATGGCCACCAACCGTCCCCTGGTGGCTGGTGTGGAAATTTCTGAAATATAGGTAGGGGCGGCCACGGAGGAAACACCTATACCTAACCCGCCTATAAAACGGAAAAAGGAAAAAGTATAAGGGTCCTGCGCCAGGGCGGAACCCAAGGCAGACACACTAAAGAATATACCGATCCAGAGCAGCACTTTTTTTCTTCCATAGCGTTGGGTGGGAATGCCACCCAATAAAGCACCCACTACGGTTCCCCACAAGGCCATTGACATGATGAAGAAACCATGAAACCAGGGGGAGGTATTCCAGAGCTCTTTAATGGGAAGGTTAGCACCGGAAATCACCACTGTGTCGAACCCGAAAATAAAGCCGGCAAGGGCAGCTATCAAAGAAATGCCCAACAGGTTGCCGGAGGCGGATTGACCGTTTATATCCTGTGTTGCTGTGGTTTGTGATCCAATTGGAACTTGCATATTACTATGGATTGTTATAATGAAGAAATGATAGTAGCTGTTTCTCCAAAAAAGCTGGCGGCGCCGATCATGGCTGCCGGTTCGCCCAGTAACGACTGCTTAATCACCGTATCCCCCATAGTAGCGGCCAGCAATCGTTTAAGCTCGGGGTAAAAAAGATCAAACGCATTGGCAATGCCACCACCCACTACTACAATGTCCGGTTGCTCTTCTGCCATAAAATGCTGCAACACAAGAGCGAGGTTGGCGGAGAACTCCCGGAACACCTGTGCCGCCTGCTCCTCCTGCCCTGCTTTTTCGGCCAGTGCTTTCACGCCATTGGCATATTGACCAGTAAGTTCGTGATATCTTTTCATAAACCACCGGATAGAAATATAATCTTCTGCAATGCCCTCATGCAGGGGCAAAATGTTCAACGCTCCTTCTTCCGTATCTCCGTTCATGCTTCTGGCAGAGCCCAAGCCGGTACCTAAGGTGATGCCTGCAGCTTTGGCGTATCCCCTGGCGGCGCCGCCAAATACTTCTCCCTGCAGGAAAGCGGCCGCATCGTTCTTCAGTTTAATATCCGCAGCCTGGATGCCTAGGAACTGCGCCAGCAATGCTTTCACATTTAAGCCGTACAGGGATTCATATTTATTAAACCCTTTTATCAGTGATACGCCATTAGGATAATCAAAAGGCCCCGGCATAGCAATGCCTACCTGGTAAGTAGTAGCGCCTAAAGAAAAAGCGGCCTGCCGGATAGTATGGCCCCAGGCAGTAATGATCTCATCAGGTCCTGCATGCGGGTTAACCGGGTTACGCACCAGGGAATCACTGACCATTGAACGGGTGGCTATATTCACTAATCCTGCCGTAATATGCGAACCTCCGATATCTACACCGGTCACATAAGTTGTTTTCATAGATAAGCTAATTTAGAAATTCATGTTCGGTTTGAGCCAGATAGCCTGTCCGCCCGATGGCGACAGCTTTACTTCCAGTACGGTTGATGCATCTATACTTTTTTCTTCCACTTTTACTTTGGTAGGCGTATTTACCGTGGCATCATCGGAATAGAGGCGGGCTATGTATTTTTTGCCTTTGGGTAAAAAGTCAAAAGTAATCTTCATGGTCCTTGCCTGGTTATTGGTAATGGTGCCCACAAACCATTCTTCTCCTTTTCGCCTGGCGGTAGTGATGCATTCACCCGGAGCGCCTTGTAACACCTTCGTTTCATCCCAGCTCACCGGGATATGATCCCAGAATTCCAGTTCCGGTTCATTGTTGCTCATAGCAGGTTTATCATACCAGTACAGGGTTTGCAGCGGACTGTAATAAATAGCCGCCAATGCCAGTTGATGTGCATGGGTAGTCTTGATCCTTTTATCGTAATAGCAAATGGTATAATCTGCCGCACCCGCTATATAGCGCGTAAAAGGCAGTACGGTATTATGCGTGGCATCGGGCATTTCTTCATTGCCGCGAATACCTTCTGCTGTCATGAGGTTGGGCCAGGTGCGTTGCTCACCGGTAGGCCGCCAATCATCATGCACATTCACCATGATATGGTTCTCCGCCGATTTCTTAAACATCTCTTCCAGCCAGGTGGTCCAGCGATGCGAACCCACCTGTACAAAACCAAACTTCACACCTTTTACGCCCCACCTGTTGTATACGGCAAAGAGCGAATCGGATTGGGAATACAATCCCTGCAGGTTTACATAGAGCCATACGCCTATACCCCTTTCTTTTCCATACTGGATAATGCCGGGCAGGTCAAAATTGGGTATGGCTACTTTGGTAGCATCTGAAGTAAATGTAAAAGAAGGACCATACCATTTCCAGTCGAACAGAATGTATTGCAGGCCATGCTTTGCTGCGAAATCAATATTCTCTTTCGCGTCTTTGGTAGTTTGCGTCATCACCCGCATGATCTTACCGGGTTTGATCCAGCTCAGGTCTTCAATCCTGGAAGGAGCATTCAGATTGAGGATAAGATCATTGTTCGTAATCAGGTCACCCGGCTTTTCCGCCACCATGATCACCCGCCAGGGCGTAAAGAAAGGAGAAATAAGATCGGCAGGAGTATACATGCTGGTCAAAATAGTATACGGCTTCGTGCCGAGCTTGAATTTCGTGCGCGCATAGTCAACCATACCCGCTTCAGCCAGACAGGCATAGAGACCATCCGGCAGTTGCAAGGTCAGGGGTCTTTCACTTTCATCGGGCCAGTTGCTAAGCGGCAATAAGGTGTAGGCCCCCTGCGCCCAGGCAGTATGCCAGGCCTGGGTGCCTTTGGGTACACTGAACTCCGTATGCTCCTGCATAATGCGGTAATAAGTGCCTTTTTCATTTTCGGGGAAGAAGTACCGTATAGCAGCGCCTTCATTATACACCCTGATCTGCACCTGCAGGGGATAAATGGGATTGTCATCTTTCACCAGTTCAATGGTAGCGGCATTGTAATGATCCCTGATAACAGCCCGCTCACCATATACCGGTGTCCAGGTGGTATCGCAGGAACTGGTGCTGATGTTTTTTACCAGCAGGTTCTCACACCATTTCGCATGCCTGTCTACTTTGAGTGCCATGGCCTGCTCAGAAAGGTGGTTATCCAGTTGTATATCCAGGGCCGATTCATGGATCACCGGCTTCCCTTTGTATTGTAGCTGGTAATACATGCATTTTTTACCCGGGGCCCGTTGCTTCTGGTAAAACCGGACCGTAATATGCTTATCGGGCGATTGAATGGTCACTTTCGTTTCATTCAGTACAGACTGAGCAAGCGACAGATGGCCCACAGCCATCAGCATCACAAACAGCCAACCCGTTGATCTGATCATCATAGTTTACTCCCTTCTTTTAGTTTCTTTAATCTGAGCAATGCTTCTATGTAATAATAATCTCCGTAAATAATGGAGGCATCTATTTCCCCGCCTTTGGGCTTATGGCCGGTACAATGCAACAGGAAGGCGCTGTTCACCTCCCTGCTCTGGTATTGGGCAGTAGAAAGGGAAGCCAGCATCGCTTCGGCCTTGCTCCGATAGCCATCAGCTTTAGCGGTATCTGTTATGAATGTGGAAAGCTCCAATAAAGCGGAGGCTGTTACGGCTGCTGCCGATGCATCTTTAGGGGCATTCGGAATGTCAGGCGCATTAAAATCCCAGTAAGGGATCCCATCTTCCGGCAGGTTCTTCAGGTATACATCTGCTACCTGCTGCGCAAAAGCGAGGTATTCCTGGTTTCTTGTTTCCCGGAAACACATCGTAAAGCCATAGATGGCCCAGGATTGTCCTCTAGCCCACATCGAAGCATCCGCATATCCCTGGTGGGTCTGCTTCTTAATGGGTTGCCCGGTGATGGTATCGTATACCACTACGTGATAAGAAGTATGATCGGGCCGGAAGTGGTTCTTCATCGTGGTATTGGCGTGTTGTACAGCTATATCGTATAGCCTTTGTGAGCCACCATTCTTTGATGCCCAGAACAACAGTTCCAGGTTGATCATATTATCAATGATGGTATTGTGGCCGCCGAGATTTTGTACTTCCCTCGGCCAGGAAAGAATGGTGCCCACTGTAGGATTGAATAAAGTAGCCAGCGTATCGGCGGTGGCCAGCAATATCCTTTTATAGCTGGTATCGCCGGTAAGGCGTAAACCGTTCCCAAAGCTGCAATATAGCTGGAAGCCGAGGTCGTGGTCATAAGCGGGGCTAAAAGCCAATGGTTTCAGCGTTTGAGAGAAACCATTGGCCTTGGTTTTCCAGGTAGTATCTTTTGTGTATTCATATACATACCATAAAATGCCGGGCCAGAAACCGGAGGTCCAGTCTTTATAATCCACCAGTCGCCAATTGGTTTGCCCATGGGCAATGCTGCGCGGAATGCTGTCATCATTCGTGAGCACAGCAGCCGTTTTGCCGGCCTGCTCCACACAATAATCAAGTGGTTGCTTATTATCCGTGGTTGCAGGGTTACAGCCTGCAATCCATATTGCATTCAACAGGAAGACTGTGACCCATAAAGACCCTTGTTTCATACATTTCATATTATAGAATACCCGTTTATTTTGCTACTACCAGTTTTGTGGCCACGTTGTTATTCATCCTTACCAGGTAAATGCCTCCGGCAAGTGGCTTATTCAATTGCACTTCTATATTGCCACTATTTTTCTTTACCAGTTTTTTAAATACGATTCGCCCGCCCAGGTCTGTTATGTTTACAAACACTTCTTTGTTCAGCAGGTCCCTGGCAGTCCTGATATAAAACAGACTTCCCCTGACCGGGTTAGGATAAATAACCGTGTTGGCAATCATGCTTTCCTCTGTTATTGTTCCTTGTTGGGGTATCGCTTTTTCCGGAACTGCACATCCCCCCAGGTTATCGCCATGGTCCAGGTGCGCCGGTACAGCATCGGATGCCACACAGATGTTATTTCCATTGTGACAGATCTGCACCTTGTTATTGGCATTGCCACATTGTACATTTACTGTATTTATCTGTATAGAGTCAACGGTTTGGCAGCCCATGGCATCAGTAACCGTCACCCCATAAGAACCCGCTGCGTCCACCACTATTGAGGAGGCAGTTTGACTGGTAGTCCACGTATAGGCATAAGGAGCCGTGCCACCGGAAGGTTGCGCCGTAATGGTAAGCGACGAAGGACCATATCCTATGTAAATGGTATTCTTCAAATCCACCGCTGGATTCATGGCATACACATCAGGAATGGTTACTGTTATGGGTGGGTTGGCATAGTTACACAAGTCAGCCAATGTCTTTACGGTCTTTATCCAATCTACCTCATACCCTGTTTCACCCGATGTAATATCTGCTACCTTAAACTGGAAGGTGGTGAGTGCTGCAGGCTGGGTCAGTATGGTATTACCTGCTCCAAAGCCTGTTTTGGTGAGATCATAGTAATATACATCGGCGCCTACCTTACCTGTCCACTTGTTGCTGCCGTTACCATAGGAGCCGAGGTTGGTATCGAAGATGATATTGCCGACGGCGGGCTTTTTAAACTTGATAGCTACGATGGGATAGTTGCCAGGGTACAGCGTAGCGCCGGCGCTTTTGCGGATATCGCCCCGGTATTTGCCGCCCGACTGTAAAGCGAGCGTTACTTTTAATTGCGTACTGTCTGCAGTAACGGTTGATCCTGTGGTAGCAGCTACCCAACCATCCGTAGTGCCATTAAAGTTATCATTGATCAAACCGGTAGTAGGTTCCATCGCCAGCAAATCACTCACACTCTTCACGGTTTTTACCCAATCTACCCCAAAGCTGGTTTCACCGCTGGTGATGTCGGCTATCTTGAACTGAAAAGTAGTGAGGGCTGTAGGAAAGGAAGTGGACAGGAAAACAGCGCCGGCGCCGAACCCGGTTTTGGAAAGGTCATAATAATAAATATCCTCCCCTACTTTACCTGTCCATTTGTTGCTGCCGTTACCAAAGGAACCCAGGTTGGTATCGAAGGTAACATTGCAGGTAGCCGGCTTTTTCATTTTGATGGCCACAATGGGATAGTTCTTAGGATACAGGGAAGCGCCGCCGTTCCTGCGGATATCACCGCGCCGGGAACCGTTCGACTGGAGAGCCGGTGTTACAGTCAACAGTCCATTCTGCGCAACGGCCGTAGCGCCACTGGTAGCAGCCACCCAACCATCATTGCCTGTGGTAAAGTTATCGTTCACCAGGCCTTTCAGGTAGTTGCCGGTGGTATCGAAACGATGATTGGCAGAGTCGCTCAGGTAAAATAACAAGGAACCATAACCGGGATTGTCTGCCCCAAAAGGCGCGCCTTCGGGCCCCATTACCGACAATACTTCCAGTGTATATGGCAGGGCCAACCCCTTCCGGTAAGCATAATGGTTGTAGGCAATTTCAAATACGGCCCGCAAGTTGCCCCGTCCGTTGGGTGAGATAGCTTCGGGTGTATAGTCCTGGTAGTTCTTTTCACAATACTCATAACTGGTTTGGAAAGGCACTGTATACCCCAGGTTGTATTTGGAAGTATATTCAAAGCCCCGCATAATGGCATTGGTAGAGGCGTTGTACAGATCAATGCCCTGTTTCAGGGCCACTTCCGCCAGCTCAGCCAAAGAACCCAGGGCCAGCATGGTATGCGGCTGGTCGCGGTTGCTTTCCTGCAACTGGCCGGCTGCTGTCAATACATAATTATTGATACTGCCATTCCCCTCGCCATAATAGAAATAGTTGACCACTTTATTGAACATGGGCTTGTCATCGCTGAACACCGCAATGGCCATCAGGGCTTTCATACAAATGATGTCCCAGTTGCCATGGGCGCAGGGTCTGAAGTTTTGCAGGGTAGGATAAAATACAGATTGCAGCATGGACTGGCATTGGGCAATTTTATCGGCCGGCCAGCCTGCATAGGTATAGCGCATGATCTCCGCAGCATTGGCGAGGATAAATCCATACAACCCGTTCAGCTCAGCATCTGCGCCAATGATGCCCAGGGTTTTGGCCGCATAAGCGTCAATGATCTCAATAGCTTTTGCAGCATGTGCCTGGTTGCCCGTAATATTCCACATCAATGCATTGTAATAGGCAGCCAGGAAATCGCTTTCCACACGGTCTTTAACGGCGCCGCCGCCAACACCATCAATGGTGAGCGAGGCATCGCGGGTGAGGTAAGTAAACGGTCCGCCCTTGGTGTAGGAGGCAGACGCTTTACTGTTAGCCGCTAATAATTTATAGCTTTCAAAAGGGCGTGCCACCTGGTTGGTAACAAAACCTTTGATCCTGGCCAGATCTGCAGTACTGTGCAGTAAACCGGGGTGCGTAAAGGCGCCGGTAAATTCAAATGCCGGCGGGCTGACCATACCAGCGTAGGCACGCAGCGCATCCACAGAGGTAAAGGTTTTGACCCAGGCAATTTCAAAAGAGAAATCACTGGCTGCCAGTTCTGCCTGGGTGAGTACAATATCGGCTACTTTAAACTGAAAGAGGGAAACCGCAGTAGACGCTGTAGTGGATAAAGTAGTAGTACCTAATTTACCGGTAGACAAGTCCCAGTAATAAATATTGCCACTGTCTGTAACCAGCTTCACCGCATTGTTGTTGGTCCCGTTATAAGATCCGAGGTTGGTATCAAAAAAGAAATTGCAGCGCGGCGGTTTATTGAACCGGATGGCTACAATAGGATAGTTACCGGCATGAAAAACAGCGCCGCCTTCTTTGCGGAAATCTGCCCGGTATTTACCACCGCTTGCGGGAGCCATGGTCATGACCAACTGGCCGTTCGCCGGGACCAAAGAAGCGCCACTGGTAGCGCTTACCCAGTTGTAAGTATTCCCGGTAGCAAAATTATCATTCAGCCATCCCTCCTGGGCCATGCTTTTGTTATTCAGCAACAGCAATAGCATCGTGAACAGGATGCCTGTATTTAAAAGTAATTTTTTGGGCATAGCAATCGGTTATGTGTGTGTTTACAATTCTATTTTGGTATAAGGCATAGCGGGTATATCAAAGGCAATGACCTTTTTTCCGGCTATGCTCATTGGCTTTCCATGGATGGTATTCGTTTTCTTATTCAGGGTGATCTTGATCGTTGTTTTACCAGCCAGCATTTCCTGCGGAACAGTAATGGTGACCGGTTGTGAGGCCGTTACATACCATCCACTGCTTTCGTGGCACAAAGCAGCAGCAGTGCCGGCTGTTTTTGCTCTGATACTATAACCTCCTTTACTGATGGTCGTTCCATGTCCCAGGAAGAGGTATTGCAGTTCCTTGTTGTTCTCACTGATCACTCCATAGGTGCCTGTGCAGGAAAGATCATGGTGGGTGACTGTTTTTTTACCCGTTGCATCGGCAAATACCATTTGCTTATCCCTTGCCCGGCCGGTAATTTCCAGTCCTACGAAACCGGGCGGTGTACTGGCCGGATGAAAAGATTGAATGGATTGTACGGAGGCTGGCTGTGCAGTAGTAGAAGGTTCAAACACCACCACAAAAGGCTTATTCCAGGCTTCGCCGCTTTGCCTTGCCACGATGGTGGGCAGTGGTAAGGTGGCGATTTCATTGGGCAGGCCCATGCGCTCTATGGCTTTTGCTTTGGGCGCCTTCACGGCAAATAGCTCCCTCCCCTGTTCTCCCTTCATCCACATATTCATCTGTACGGCTTCTTTGCCGGGGACAGACAGGTTAAATACAGCCTGTACATCCTTATCGGTGGTAACAGCTTTTTTATCCCAGAAGTAGTCATAGGCAAACAGGTGTCCGCCACCAAAAGACAATTGCTGTGTGGGCTGCATATCCAATGGCTTGCCATCAACCTGGCTTACGGTGAGCTGCTGGCCCATATTGTGGTAGAAATAATCGTGCATCTTATCTTTTCCGTCCCTGCGCCTGGAGCGGAAAATGTCAACATAATAACCAGTGGAATCACTGGTCCTGATAATACTGGTAAGCCTGTCCTGGTCCGATTGTGTTTCAGGCTCCACAAAATACAGGTCGCCGAAGCTCACACGGGGAAAGAAACCTGTTGTTACACCGGAGGCAGGATAGCTGCTTTTCACGTCAAACCCATGATTGCTTTTCATGACGGGATAAGCGGAGATACCATCTACTGCCACGGTGTTGTGCGCCGGGAACTGTGAATAGTACTCCGCATAGTCCTGTTGAAAATAGCTGGTGCCAATGCCGCTTTCAGGTCCCAGTATCATGCCCTTGCCGAATATCTCCATCGAGATACCGCCTGCATGCATATGGTTCCCTTTCGATCCCGACATGGCTACCATTAAACCATCCTGTGGATGAAAGCCATTACGCAAAGCGAAATAGCTCACATGAGGTGCGGAAAAAACGGGCGTTACATACTCTTCTATTTTACCGGCGGCGATATCGTCTTTCAGTACCGTGTTGCCACCACGGGCAAGTAAAGCGCCCGGCCCTTCCCTTCTGCCAGCCTGTACACTATTGCCTGCCGTTGTTGGCAAGCCGGTGCGCTCATTCAGCCCGTTGATCGTTTTAATATAGCGGGTATAGATTACTTCCTGTTCAGCTTTATGGTGATGCTGTGCATTGGCCACCAGTTGCCAAGCACCGTTGGTGGAAAGACGGCCATAGTAGGAATCACCAAAAGCAGTATGGTATCCGTTGGGGAACAAGTATTGTGCAGAAGCCAGTACGGCCTTCTTCAACACCGGGATATCCGGCAGGATATCATGATTGTACTGGCGGTCGAAGAGCGTAACCAGCTCTGTAAAATCACTTAATACATTCATGGAATAACCGGGGCATTCATTCCAAAAGCCGGTGCTGTCATCATATCCTTCCTGTAATAATTTGGCAATGCTCCACTGACGTTCCGCATTTTTATTGAGTACAAAATTGATATAGTATTGCCGTCCCTTTCCATCAGGATACTGGTTATTGTCTTCCAGCACGGAACCAATATTCAATATATTGCGGGCTTCAATGAGGTCCCAGTTATTAAATGCTACACCATGTTCAATCTGCACATCGGCCCATTTGCGCAAAACATCTACATATACCTGCATTTTCGCAGCGGCCTTTTGCTGTAAATAAGCATAGAGGAAATCATAGATGCCGGTAAGATGATTGAGCAGGGCCGTTTCCTGTATTACTTCAAAAGTGGAAAGTCCTGCAATGGTTTCGTGATGACCATGGGTAAGGTCTTTGGGCGTATTGCGATAATACATGCCGGTCATATAAGTATCAAAAACAGGAAAGGCAAAGCGGGCATATTTCTCCTCACCGGTGATCCAATACAACAGGGCAGCGTTATGGGCCATGCCCATGATCATGGTATTGATGCCTTCAATAGTGCGGCCTGTTTTGGATATCTCCGCCCATTCCAGTGGTTGCCCCGGCTTCGACCTGTTGACCAGGTATACGCCACGCGGATCATCGGCATAAGGCAGCATGTCTTCCAGCTTCGGCGCGCCATAAATGGTAACATTATCCCTGGCGCCGGGAAACCGTACCGTGGGTACAGGGGCCTCTCCTTCCGCATGATCATACACACCACCCTTAATGTATACCCCGGTTGATCTTGTTTTCCAGTATAGCTGTAACCGCGATAACAGCCAGGCGCTGTCTGCCTCACAGCGGGTTACATAAGGATCAATAGCCGACTTCAGTTGACCGAAAGCACTACGGGCCGCATCCTCCGTACGAATGGCTGTATGCAGCCTGGGGTGTCCCTGCCGGAATGTTGACGGCAGTTTGATCTGTTGCGTATGCGCCGGCAAGGCACACCACACCTGCAATAACAATATGATAAAGCCAATCTTCATGCCTGGTTTATTAAACTTTATGCGGTGAGATCAATTTCATTACGGGCAGCCCCTCTGATGTGCTATGGAACGTTGGCAGTACACTTGCCGATGGAAAACAAGGCTGCCCATAATGAAATTGGATAAGTTTATAGCGACCTATGCTATTGCCAATCCTTGTTTTGTTCAAGATTGGGATTTAACTGGATCTGTTTTAGTGGCAGGGGGATCAGGTAATTCTTTTCAGCAAATTTTCTTTGCGTTACCGGATCAACGACCACATCGCCATTGGCATCTAAAGTAATAGAAGGTTTTTTCTTCAATCCAGGAGGCGGTGTTTCAGTACCGGTATAAGAGTAGATGGTTTCGTATTCCGTACCTGTCCAGTGAACGCCCAGCATTGGCTTGGTCAGTTCAGTGTGGGCAATATACCAGCGTTTCAGGTCATCAAAACGGAAACCTTCTCCCTGCAGCTCCACTGCTCTTTCCCGGCGTATTTCTTCCTGCATACTCAACCCATTGGCGGTAACCAGGGCATTGCTCAGCTTAGGCATGGAAGCATTTACCCGCTGCCGCACCAGGTTCAGGGATATGTCCAGGTCGGCATCACTGATGGCCCCATTCCGTTCATAGACTGCTTCGGCATAATTGAGGTACACTTCCGCCAGGCGTATAACGGGATAGTCGTACCCTTCCTGGAAATTGGGCACCTGTCTTTCGGCTGCCCATTGCTGGTTTTCATAGCCGGTAGTACCATTGGCCCAGGTATCATGGGCGGGGCGTGCATTCGCCAAGTCGGCCGGGCTCCAATCCCAGTTTATATGCCAGTTGGCAGCATTTTGCCAGTAACGGTAGTTGGGCATGGTCATAAAATAGCGCATGCGGTTATCCCTGTTTGCAAATTCAGACGTGAGGGTAGCGCGGCTAAAGGAGGTGGTTGTTTTATCAATAGGCAACCCATCGCTGCACAGGTACATATCAGCCATTTTACGGCTCATATCGGCGCCCAGGGCGCCAAAGGAGATCTGCCCGGGTATCGTTCTCAACAGGTTGTTCGATTCATAACGAACGGCCAGCACGTACTCTTTGTTGGCAGCTTTCGTGATATTGGCAGGATTGGATTTCTGGTTTTCCAGGATAAACAGGTACTTGAGGGCCGAATCGCCCAAAGCAGCAGGTTTAAATAAGGAATACTCATTGGTGGCAATTACAGCATTGCTGTTGGCGATGGATTTATCCAGCAACGCATTATAACGCGTAGCATTCCCTGCCCTGAATTTTTGCCAGGTGCCTTCATACAGGCATACACGGCCCAGGAAAGCCTGTGCGGCCTGCTTGCTGATGCGTCCTTTATCACCAGGCAGGATGGCGCTTTCCAGCGGCAGGTCGGCAATAGCCGCTTCAAGGTCCTGGATAATAAAATCTATGGTTTCGTCGCGCGTATTGCGTTTGGCACTCAACTCGGGCGACTCAGTGGTCAACACATCTTTTACGAGAATAACACCACCATAGGAAGTAAGGAGTTTATCAAAGTAAACGTAGGCCCGGAAGAATTTGGCCTCCGCTACATACGTTTTAATCTCCTCCGGCTTGGGATAATTGGCGGCCTTAGCCAGCAGATAGTTGCAGTTCCGGATCCAGGCATAGGCGTTATTATAATTCCCGTCGTCAGAAACTGTCGTATTCGTACCTCTTACAAAAGCGCCCCTGTCGGCGCCCAGGTCAGTGGCATTACGGGAATCATTCAAGGTATTGGTTTGACCAAAAGTGCGCAGGTATCCATAAAAGCCATTGGCGGCTAATTTGAATTCGGAAGTTGATTTCCAGAAGCTGGCATCGGATACCCTGTCTTGCGGCTCCAGTTCCAGGGATCGCTTACAACCGGCAAACACGGTAGTAAGCATATATCCTGCCAGGGCGATCGCTATATATTTGAATTGCTTTTTCATATGTTTAAAATTTTGCAGGATTAAAAAGTAACGTTTACACCAAAGGTCAGCAAGCGATAGAAGGGGTAGCGTTGCGCCCCGCCACTTATGCCGGCAGTTTGCTCGGGGTCCCACTTGTCCTGCACTTTGGTCAATTCCCAGAGATCGTTACCGGCTACATACACACGCAGCCTTTCAATCTTCGCTTTACGGCTGAGTTCCTGCGGAAGTGTATAGCCTAATACAATATTCTTTAACCGCACATAAGCGCCATTTTGCAGTGACCAGTTGGATATCTGGTAATTGTAGGCGCCATACCCGCCAAATCCGTTATTGGTAGCAGTAGTCAATATGGGCAGCTCTGCATTAGGATTATTGGGTGTCCAAGTTTTTCCTACCCACCAGTTGGCATGCCCCTGCCAGATGGTACCAAATGGTATGCTCCAGTCAGAACGCCTGTAGACCAGCCTTTTTCCTACTCCCTGGAATACAACTGAAAAATCAAAGCCATTCCAGTCAGCACCCATATTGAATGCAAACGTATACCGGGGATCGCTTCTGCCTAAGTACACTACATCGCCATCGGGTATGGCCTTGCCATTGGCATCTTTTAAACCCAACAGGTATTGGTTGGCGCCGGCATTGGTGAGCTTGCCATCTCCGTTAACATCTTTATACATGTTAATGCCCTTGATCATCTGCGTAGCGCTGGGCATATTGGAGATACTGCTGCCGGGTACCAGCAGTGCATAATCAGCCGCCTGCTTATCGGTTTGGATACGGCCATTGTATACATAGCCAAAATAAGAGCCTATCGCATATCCTTCCACAATCGGCGACCCGGCGGTTACCACATTCCTGCCTCCATAACTAACCAGCTTATTGCTGTTGTCGGTCAATGTTCCGTTAATATAATAATACACTTTACCTATCCTGTCTTTCCAGCTCAATGCCATTTCCCATCCCCATACTTTCAGGCGTCCGATGTTATTAGTAGGCGCTGTAGCTCCCAATACAGCAGGATATTCCTGGGGCAGCAGCATGTTCTTATTTTCTTTCCAGAAATATTCGAAAGTACCGCTAAGCCTGTTTTTGAGTACCGCAAAATCGACCGCGATATTGGTATTTTGTATCTTCTCCCAGGTCCTGTTGGTACTTACGAGCGTACCTGCCGGTCCGGCTGTTACTGAACGGGATGAATAACCGCCGAGGACAGGGCCTCCTGTACCAATATTGATCAATTGCAGGTAATCATACAAGCCTATGCCCGACTGGTTACCCACAGTACCTATAGAACCCCTGAGCTTTAATTCATCCAGGAACCGGACATTCTGCATGAATCCCTCCTGTGTAATGCGCCAGCCGGCAGACACCCCGGAATACAATTTCCATTGATTGTCCGGATCAAATTTGGATGAACCGTCACGACGGATATTGGCCTCTAAAAGGTATTTGTCCTTATAAGTATAATTGATACGTCCAAAGAAAGAGGCAATCGCCCAGTGAAAGCGGCTTTGATTATTGGTGCGGGTAGTATTATCGCCTAAACCTAAACTCAGTGAAGGCACATCATTGCTGGCCAGGTAAGTGGTTCGTGTGCTATAGAAATCGTACTCTTCCCGCTCATAACTTCCACCGGCTACAACATTGATACTATGATCTTCTGCCACTGTCTTTTTATACTCCAGGTAGGCATTCGTGTTGAAATAAGCGTCTTTAAAAAATCCGCGTTCATACCATGACTGATCCTGCCTGGGGTTACCCTGGTATTGATACGTTTCAGCATAATTATAGATCTCCGGGATGTATTTATACTGATTCGCCATATCTATACCAGCCCAGCTATAGCCAGCCTGTGTAATTAATTTCAGGTCTTTAGAAATACTGTAATCAGCTTTTATGTTGGCAAACACCCGGCTGTTATAAGTAATATTCTCCCCGCCCAGCTCAAGCAGCCAGTTGCGGGCCGGTTGTGTACCCCAGGCATAGGGTTTGCCGCTTTTCGTAGCCACCGGAAAGCCGGGTTGAGAGCCAAAGTTGATCTCGCCCTGCCTGGTAGGATACACCACATCATTCTTTTCCAGTGAAATAATGGTCTCTATTTTTAACTTCGGAGAAAAGGTATAATCGAGGGCCAGACGTGCATTATAGCGTTTATTGGAGTTCTTGCCCCATTTCAGCATACTGCCGTCATTCATATAGCCAAGTGACAAACGGAATCCTATTTTATCATTCCTGGCCGAAAGGCTCAGGTCATGCTGGTCCGAATAAGCCCTTCCATTGCCCCATAGCAGGTCTATAGGATTGGTATCAAAAAAAGTATAGTCCCTTACATCTGTAAAACCTATGTTATCAACATATCCTGGCGTTGTTTTATCAATATACAGGGAATCCGGCCTGTTGATCCAGGCCCTGGCATATTTGGTCCATATCCAGTTTTCATCGGCCGTGCCGTTGACAGAGGCATTGGAGATGGCCTCTAACAAATACTTGCCATATTGGTCACCATTCAGGATACCGGGCTTTAATCCCATTCTTTTTTGTGATACAGAACCATTGTACTGAATGAAGGGCTTCCCTGATTTAGCTCTTTTGGTAGTGATCAATACTACACCACCGGCAGCCCGGGCCCCGTAAATAGCAGCCGCCGCATCTTTCAGGAAAGACATATTATCAATATCGTTGGGGTTAATAGAGTTCAGGGCGCTGAGGCCAACGAGGGGAATACCATCCACCAGCACCAATGGTTGAGTACCGTTGATAGAAGTGGCACCCCTGATCTGGAAATCCCATCCTTCCTGTCCCGGTGCTGCCGAACTGCGGGTAACAATCACACCCGGTACCTGGCCCTGCAGGGCCGACATGGGATTAGGCACCACGCCACGGTCCTGGAATACTTTTGAATCCACGGAAGATACCGACCCGGTTAAGGTAGCTTTCTTCTTGGTGCCATAACCTACTACTACCACATCATTCAGTTGCTGGTTAGCGCTGGTCAGCTTTATCACTACTGTTCCATCAGCACCTGGGTTAATTTCTTTTTCTTCAAACCCAATATTGGAGACAACAAGCGCTGCATCGGCAGCAATGGTCAGTTTGAATTGTCCTTTTACATCAGTAGATGTACCGGAAGTGGAACCTTTGGCCCGTACACTGGCGCCCGGAACAGGCGCATTGGTTTGTGCATCTACAACCGTACCGGTAACCGTTTTTGTAGCCTGCGCCCAGGCTGTATTGCTGCATACGGTCATCAGCAGCAACAGAAGGGAGCACATGGCAGCCCATCTTTGTGGCAATCGCGGAGAATTGATCATAATGGCAATTTTTTGGTCTTAAAAAATTTGTTCTATTTAAGGTTAAGGCTTGTATCACAGGATTGGATTAATCGATTAAGTGTCAGGCTATAAAAAAAACCTTTACACCGTTAGCTTATTCCTGACCACCTGATGCGATGATTGCCTGATGACAAGTCGCGTAGGCAATACAATCGTTTCCTTTCCCAGCACGTTTCCTGTTCCCGACAGGCAATTCATCAAAGCTTCGATCACTGCTTTCGACATTTCTTCCACGGGTTGCGCCACGGCAGAAATGGAAGGCGAGAACAGGGAAAAATGTGTGTTATCGTCAAAGCCCACCACCGCCATATCATCTGGTATCTGTGATCCGTTTGTATGAATAGCTTCCAGTCCGCTAATGGCCAGGTAGTTGGTGGCAAACAGAATGGCATCCAGTGCAGGATTGCTTTGCAGGAAGTTGGCAATCTTTTCCACCACCAGCTTTTCCCGCTCCATCTCATAAGGTATCTTCAGCACGGCAGGAGTAAGGCCTTGTTGCGCCATGGCATTGCTGTATCCCAGCAGCCGGTCATGCATCTGTGTTTGCGTGGAATTCAGGGTCACCAGTCCAATGTTCTTATAGCCATTGGCAATAAAATGGTCTACCGCCTCCCGGGCGCCGCCCAGGTTGTCAACAATTACATTGTAAGTTTCGAGCTCCGGGAAGAAACGGTCGAACAATACGACCGGCAGGTCATCATTCATCAGTGAAGCAATATCTTTTTCAATACCGGGTGGCGGCGCTATAATATATCCATCCACCTGCGTATCGCGGAACACCCGTAAGAGATCGCGGGTAATGGCCACATCGTTCTCTGTGCTCGCATGGAATATTTTATAATCATGCCGGTGGGCATATTTTTCAATGATCCTCGAAATGCTCGAAAAGAACGGATCGGCGATATCTTCTACCAGCATGCCGATGATCTTGCTTTTGCCGGTGCGCAGTGATTTGGCCACCCGGTTGGGCCGGTAACCGCAGCTCTCCACATATTGCAATACCTTCTGTTCCATGGCGGGACTGATGCGTTTTTCAGTGGCCTTACCATTGAGTACATAAGAAATGGTGGCAGCCGAAACCTCCAGTTGCCTGGCTATATCATGTATGGAGATCTTCCTTTTTACCACAGCTTTAAGAATGTTGATACTGGTTAATCGATTAGGCCATTCAGGCAAAAAAATACCCGGCCGGGTCCATTGCTGAACCGGAAAAGACCGTACTGACTACATTAACTACAAGGCTAATTCAGGTAATGGACCTGACCTGGAAGGGATGTTCGTTTCATACTGGCAGTTTTTAATGTTAAGAAGAAGGACCGGGATATCCGGATAAACTGGTAAAGCCTGATTATACCGGCAATCGTTATTAATTGGACAGGTTTGATCCTTGCTTTACCGGCGGCGCCATTATGGCATTGCCGTGTAAAAAATGAATTCATCCTATCCTACCGGAATCCATAACAAATGTACTATCATGTGCCGCGAAGGGGGTGGGATGTATAGGCCAAAAAAGGGGGTATTTTTGTTCAAATTGCCTGATTTATAAGGATTCTTTAAAAATCACCCCTATTTTTTGTGAAGGTGATGGCGGTCATGCAGGTTAAAAAGTGATCGGGAAGGGCGCGTTGATGCACTGCGTCATTGTGGCATTGGGGAATATTATTGAGGGAATGTGCTGAGTTGGGTGTTGAATGGGTAGTTTATGGATGAGGGATGCTCAGGGAATGGCCTAAGTATTGCCTGAACCTTGCACTGGTACACTATAGAAGGGTGCAGTATTAGAGCACTCCAGTGCGCTTTTCAGGACATTCCCTGGCCATGTTTAGAGCACTAAATATATGAGATCTATCCTTTTCTGTCCGGCCTGATGAGATCACATTCCCGTTAACTAAAAATTATCATAAATCAACTGCCAGGGCCTGAATATGGGTGTTTTCACGGTGTACTAACTAAAAAGCAGGTATTAAATTTAAGTAACACTTTGTGGAGACCTAAACCTTTTCCGAGATGGCAAACATTAAATACGGGATATTTGATTTATTTGTATATACCCTGCCCGGCATTTTCTTTCTTTCCTGTATTCTGTACATTCAACGTTACGATCTGCTCCATCCTCACCTGATGTTCGATGGCTCATTTTTCACCAATAAGGTACCAGCCTTCCAGGTTATCCTGTTTATTGGTTGTTCTTACATAGCAGGATTTATATTGAGTATATGCGGTAATTATCTTCTTTTTCTTGTTCAGAAGCTCGTTGCATACCTCTCCTTAAAACCGCGAAAGGCTTCGAAAGAACCAACCACTGACCCGCCATCTGTCAAAAAATCAAAAATGTATACGGTGGTGAGGGAACAGGCCAAAGAAAACCAGAAATATATTGAGCTGTGGAATGTATTAAAAAACTTCAGCGCCACACTCGCCATCACTATTTTGATCCTGACTGTCTTTTTCTTTATAAAATTCAGCACGTTTGGCCTCTTCTCCCTGCTTACAGGAATAGGATTAGTTATCCTGTTATTATTCAAATCTATGGAATACCATTCATGGGCGCACGCAGACCTGAAAAATACCTATGAGAATGTAAAAAGTGTACAACCAAAACCTTAAACGCATTCGTCATGGAAAGAGATGATTTGAGAGATGACGTAGTGGTTACCGATTTCAAGGAATTTCTTCAGCTCCTCAAGGAAGAAAAGATCAGGAAAGACAAAGACCTTCTTCCTATAACACATATTCCAGATTCTTTTAAAATCGGCGCGATTAAAAAGGATCGTCATTTTAAGACTTTTAAAGGAAATAAGAATTATCCCGATGAAGAGCTGGCCTTTTTCACATATGGCAGAAACGTGTACATACCGGAAGAGAAAAAAAACCTTGAAAATGATGCGTATCCCCCTATGGTATTTGTAATGGACCCTCCTTCAGACATTATACCCAAAAGAATGTTACCGTTCGACTCCGGGGGCTTTGAAAGGTATGATTTGCCTAAAGGAATGCCCCTTTCACGGTTTGAAATAGACAGGCCGTGCCAGGAAGATATGATTAAGCTGGTATTTCTCCTATACCGGAATAACCAAAATTACCTGAAATACGAACATGACTTTGAACAATTGGCCAAAAGATTACAGTTTCTCTTCCCCGAGCTGGAAGTGCTTCACCAGTTTTACTCAAAAGTTAAAAACACATCTACAGAGGTCGGGCAACAGGGCAGATCTGTAGAAATCCAATACGATCAAGAGGTACCGTTAAAACCCATCCTGGTCCTTTATCCGCACATCTTCGCCACTAATGAGGGAAAAGCAGACCAGGTAGAAATGGCTTTTGAAGGAGCGACGGTACTACCCTACGCTGCTTCAGGCAACCCCAGGGTTTATATCACTGCCATCAATGAGCAAATTACCAGGTTCATTAATCCATCCACAAATACAATAGCGTGAAATTTTATGGATATGCCATACCGCCATTTGATGTAACAGACTTTGTTCCGGTAGTGTACCAGCAAGGTAATGAGTTCTATATATCACAAAACAAGAATCATATTATCGTTGACTTTTACAAACTCAAGGCAGAGGCGCCCGTTGAGGTTGTCCGGCGCGACATTTACAGATCCAAATCTGACGAAGCAGTTTACTGTTATCTCTCTCCTGTAAGAAAACCGATTATAGGCGAATTCAGCAAGATAGAGGATCAATTGTATGCGCTGTTACTGGGCAACGAACTGAACCATTTTGCCCGGTTATCACTGGCTTATTTTTTCCGGCTTAACGGGAAACAGAGAATGTTAATAGAGGCGATCAATGAAGCATATAAAAAGCGGGACCCTGCATTCAATCTATCGGAAATACCCCCTGAATGCGATCAACTCACTACAGAAACCGGGTTTGGCCGTATAGCAGACAGTATCGCTTATTGGAAAGAAAAGAAAGCCCTTTTAAAAGAGCAAATATCCTGGCCTGAAATTATATACGTTGAAAAAGCCGGCGTTTATATTGATTGCTGGAGTTGCAGTATTGATGACTTTATAAGCGAAATAGACAGCGGTGGAGCGATCATCAATGAGTACCTGGCTTCTATTCCAACAGAAAAAAGGGTCGGGCTGGAGATAGCCAGTAAAATATTGTATTCAAAATCGCTGCATCAGTCCGAACCGACGGCTGTACCATTGGAAGAAAGGCATCTCAACCAGCAACAATTAACGGATGCCTATCAAATGGAACATGATCTGTCGGGAAATTCGTTCCCCAAAAGACCTTCACAAAACGCTCCCACGAGAACAACGCCCCCGGAAGGGTCAGACCATCTTACCAAAACGGCCATGAAAAAGCTAAAAGAAATATTCGCTCCAAAATCAACCCATGACGAATACGAACCCGCTATATAATAATAATTTTATCTTCAATTTGTCAGATAAAGAGATAGATGCTATCGGGGATGACCTGAGACTACAGGCAAAGGGGTTTACTTTCCTTTATGCAGTAGACACTTACGACTTTGTCCACTTTTTCATGCCTTACCTCAATAAAATAAGCTTTACAGAAGAGCACATCAGCCAGCTTGCCCAGGAGGCCATTGCCTATGAAAGTTTTTTCACCGACACCGTCAACAGCACCATTATCCTGCTGGATGAGTATAAAAAAGAGCTATTGTTGGTAAAAGACCTGTTTTTAGAAAAAATAAGACATGCATCTGAACTGACCAAAAACAAGAATGAGCTCATCAATGAAATTTTAACGCTGATCAATTCCGGAGAAGGGTTGCACAAGGTGATCAACAAGAACTTTGAGCTGTTTATGCTATCCCTTATTTTCTCCAAGCGGCACAACAATATCAAGGAAATCAGCTTCCTCCAATTCCTGAAAAAGAAGATGCACATAGATGCTTTTGAAACAAAATCAGCCGCTTTTAATGATTGCGCCCAGGCGTCTTTTTCACAACCCCTCAATAAAAAAATCACCGAAACGCTGTATGATGCTTTTATAGATTACGGATTTAACTTTCTGAAAAACTTCAATGAAGCAAGGCTCCATAAATACCTTGAGAATACATTTACAGATATTATTGCCATTCAACGGGTACTGATAGCCAATGAAAAGATCCACCAGGACCCGCAATTCAACAAAACAATATTCTACTATTTATCCTCAGCTCCCTTTAAGTCCAAAATACTATTTGATATCGTACACAATAAATACAGGGCAGAATTTTCCTTTCACAAAAAATTCAGCACTGCTACTACAGGCATTCATAGAAATATATTCCAGGTCTTCCTGTTCTCTATCCTTTCCCGGGAATACGCCCAATCAATACCGGAAGCATTAAACATACTCGAGCTAATCAAACAGATCAGCGCCAAACACCATAATAATGCCGTAAATGGCAGAACTATTGACAGCGACAATATACCTAAAGGACTGCATGAGTTACTGGATAAATATTCCTTAAAAATAGAAAACCATTTTTACCGTGGTTTACTCGACAATTACCGGGAAACACTTCAGGATATTCTTGACGGAGTGCTTGACAATAACGACAAAAAGCTAATGGAAAACTTCAATGAATTCCTGCACATGCAGGATGACAGGCTGGTTGACCAGGACTTAAAATACAATGTGGCCAAACTTGACCAGTTGGTACAATTAAAAAGGATTGAAGCCATAAAAGTCCGTTTTGGGAAAGACATTATACGGTTTAATTTCCATCACCTGCCTTACCTGCTCTTTCTTTATGACACCCCCATTCACCAAAAATATGAACCGCTGTATCATTTCCTGACCATCATCAGCGAGGTGGAGAACGAGGAAAAAATACAGGGCAAAAAAATCACCCAGTACCTCAATCAACTGGCCATGGGTCAGGGATCGGGCAAATACATTATTGAGTTTTTAATCCTGACCTACAGTGACCTGCTTGCCATCAATACCGATGAACAGCATGAAGATGACCGGACATTGGAGCTGGAACTCATCGAGGTACTGGAAAAACAACTGTTCCTGATAGAAAAGAGCAATATCATCCACCAAAAAAAGCGACACAGCAAATCAAGGGAACCGAGCGCCGTATGGAGAGAAATTACCTATATATTACTATGGCTATACAGAAGGAATGAGCTGTATGATCCTTTATGCAAACTGGAAGAAAAGCTAAACCGGGACACCATTACAGATCCAAGAATATTACATGGGCTTGGACTGGCCATGGTATCCATGTATTATACCAAAACACAATACCCGCAGTCGCCCGGCCAGTTAAAAAAAGCGATCCATTACCTGGCGTCATCGCTACCGGAGTATAAATCTATCTATATTGACGCCAGGTTGCCGGTAGTAGCCAAACTCGTTCTTAAAAACATGATAGGCGTATGCAACTCGATCTGTGATGCCTACATTAGCTTATATGATATAGAAAAGAACACAGAACATATTGAAAAGGGACGCCAATACCTGATCGAATTAAAAGACTGTATTGATAAAATAGATATCCCCTATCACAATCTGCCCATTCCCAATACCACCGAAGCAGAACTGGAAGCCTGCGAAGCTGAAATACTGTTAGAAAAGAATGAACTGTTTTTAGCAAAAAAGAAACTGGAATACGCCAAAAAAAGATACAAGAAGTCTGCCGGCAGACCCACACTGATGGACCCTCGTTTTATAGAAACAGTTTCTTTAAAAATAAAAAACCTCGAACATAAAATGGGAGGCGGCAACTAAAAGCCTGATCACGCCAGCCTATATAAATGCTATGGGAACATTCCCGGCGTCCGGGAATGTTCCCATGCAAAAAATCTGTTCTTTTTCTTTTGACAAGTGAGCGGTAATTCAAAGATTGTGCACACAACGATTGCACAAACCAAACACTTGCCAATATGAGAATCCTGTTATTCTTTCTCCTGTTCGCGTGCGCTGCCCGTAGCAGTGCACAATCTTTCGGCAACGGTAACATTGTAGTAGTAAGGATTGGTACCGGAGCCCTCCCCATGACAGCAGGCACTGCACAGCCTGTATACCTGGATGAATATACGCCCTGCGGAGAACTGGTCAGAAGCATCGCCATGCCGGTGACCGTCAGTGGCAGTCATCGCCGGCTCACCCTGCCGCCGGCATCAGCAGATTACACTGAAGGGTTTATCAGCCTGTCGGAAGACGGCCAATACCTCGCGCTGGGTGGCTATGATGCTGCTACCGGCACCGCCGCCGTTACAGGCAGTACCAGCTCCACCGTCAACCGCGTAGTAGGTATCATAGACGCTACTGCCAATGTAAACACAACCACCGCTTTCAGCAACCGCTTCAGTACTGTATCCATCCGGTCGGCCATTACCGATGGCAGTAATGTATGGGCTGCCGGCGGTAATGGCGGTATTGTATATGCTACTGCAGGTAGTACCGGCACTTCCAATACCTTACTCACCAGCACTACCGGGCGATGCCTGGGCATTTATGACGGGCAACTGTATGCCACTTCCACCGCCACCAACCTGCGCATGACCCGTGTAGGCAGCGGCCTGCCCACTACTGCAGGACAAACGATGACCAACCTGCCCGGTTATGCCACCACAGGCGGCAGTCCGCTCCAGTTCTTTATGGCACGCCTGAACGGCAGCGATACGGTCAACGTACTCTACATTGCCGATAATAACCAGCTCAAAAAGTATTCACTGGTAGCAGGCTCGTGGACTGCCAACGGTACCCTCGGTGTAACAGGTGATAAATACCGCGGACTCACCGGCACTGTATCGGGCAGCGATGTGATACTCTATGCCCTTCGCAGGAATGATACCGGTGGTGAGATTATTCAATACACGGATAATACCGGGTATAATGCCAGCTTTGCCAACCTTAAACCCATCATCCTTGTACAGGCCGACAGCAACCGGGTATTCAGAGACCTGAGCATGGCTCCCCAGGCAGTATCTCCATTAGCTGCCCTGAAAACCAGCAACAGCACCACCGGCTTCCGGGTACTTTCCAACCGCAAAGGCCCCCTTGTACTGGCAGAGATCGCTGCAAGCGAGCCCGTGCGGGGCATGATAAATATCTATGACCAAAACGGCCGCATTGTTTATACCCGTAAAGTGACAGTAGACAAAGGCATTTATCGTTATCCGCTGGATATGCCGGCCAATGCCCATGGCCTGTACTTCGCCAGCTTCATTTCCCTCCGCGGCGATCTCATCACCCGTAAGTTCATCTACTAATTTGTCAAATCTCCTCCACATGAAAAAAACTATACTGCACGCAATCATCCTACTATGGATAGCAGGCTTCATATCCGGTGAAAGCCATGCACAGGGTCAGCCTGTTTTGTCGGCGCCCCTCCATAACAGCACTGGCTATGTACGTAATCCCTCTTTCACCTGGCAGGCCTTTACCAATGGTTACAGCTATGATATACAACTGGCCACCGATGCCAACTTTACCAATATCATCGCATCACGTACCAACCTGTACATTACCCGCTTTGTACCGGTAAGTACCTTGCCGGCCGGCAATGTGTATTGGCGGGTAAAGGCAAAAGATGAAGCTGGCGCAGACGTAAGCAACTGGTCTGACACGTTTACACATACCGTGGCCATTCCTCCCAGAACATACACCATTCCACCACATGCCACCCTGCAGGCGATCAAAGACACCATGCGCAAGGCCATCATGAATACACCTGCGATCCTTGCTTTCACGGCTGATTCTACCTATGAATTGGATGGAGGGTTCACTGGCTTATTTGCTATTGACACCGCCAATATCAATGACCTCATCATAGAAGGCAACAATGCCAATATCCTTATAAAGAACCATCCGCATATAGGGTTTATGCGCATACAGAATTCCAACCGGGTAACCGTGCGAAGACTGAAAGTAGACTGGGACCCGCTGCCCCACTCTCTGCTGGATGTGATCAGTGTGAACAACACGGATAGCACGGCACTGAATGTGAATGTGCGGTTGAGAAAAGTGAATGGTCAAACGTCGCCCTTCTATCCGGCCATCTATAACAATCCTTCCTTTACCGATCATTGGTCATGGTCATACCTGATTGACACCACCGATCCCGGTAGCCTGAAGAAGATAGACAACGGAGCTGTTGGTATCGTGCCGGCCGATGTAACGCCATTGGCGTGTAAGGATACACCGGTATATAATATCTATCATCCGGGATCCAAATCGGGTAAATACTTTGTTGTGGGCGATGTGCTTTCTATTGTAGCCAGGGACAATGTAGGCCCGCTGATGAGCACCCGCAATTGTGTTGACTTTGTTTGTGACAGCATCATCAATTATACCAGTCCTATCGGCTGTTACTACTCCTATGATGGTAGTGACATGAAAATACTCAATTGCCAGTCGGTACTCAAAGATGCCAGCCGTTTTGTATCGGCCAATGCGGATGGGGTGCATTGCCGTGCCAATGCCATCGGCCCCTGGGTAGAGAACAGCACTTTTATTGGCAATGCCGATGATGGCGTGGCCTTGTATAACAAAGGCATCTTTGTAAAATCAAAGGTCAGCAACACTACCCTGCTGGTCACCAACAATGAATTTATGAACCTGAAAAAGGGACATATCTTCCGGATCTACACGCCCAAAACTGGTAAGATCGTCGGCTCCAACTTTACGGTAGATACTGTGTTCCTGCAAAGCGGCAGTTACCGGGTACAGTTCTCCCCTGCCATTCCCGCCAATGATTATGACAGCCTCGTTGATATAGGACTTACCGACCTGCAGCAGAATGTTCAGTTGTACAATGCTTCCCTGCGTAATGAAAGGTTTATGATCAGCAACAACCGCTTCACGGTAAGGGCGCGTGGTTCTATCATACGCTCTGCCAAAGGCGTGGTGGAGGGCAACCAGTATTATAGCTGCTCATCGCCGGCCATAAGTCTGTACAATGAAGCTGCTTTGTGGTACAACGGACTGTACAGCCGGGATATATGGATCACCAACAACGACATCAGGAACAGCGGGTTTGACAACCTGGGCGCTGACGCAGGCTCCATCAATGTGCGCATCAATAAGATTGACTCCGCAGGCCCCAATAACTATTTTGTGGATAATATGTCGCCCTCCTCCCTGGACCATGCCAATATCCGCATCTTCAACAACACCATCAGAAACTTTTCGCAGCACGGCATCTCGCTCTTCAATGCCGCCAACTGCACCATTAAGAACAACGTATTCATCAGTGATATGCCTGGCTTTTACAGAACAGGAACGCATTATGGTATTTATATCAATACCACCTATGGAACATCTATTATCAGCAACAATTTTACAGGCGACACCCGAACGCCTATGACACAAATACAGCGGGTAAATGATACGGGGACAACGGTTGTACCCTAAAAAGCGAAGAGGCCGTCTCAAAAGTAATTGAGGCGGCTTCTTTATTTTAGGAGTACGGTTATTCACATATCTGTATAAAAAGACGTGATGCGTTCAAGGGTTTAGTATTGTTTTTGTGGCATGATCTGGCATGGCC
>NZ_JAARML010000011.1 GCF_011759375.1 Paraflavitalea devenefica
GTCACTGTAGCGGCTGCCGGGATACTACCACATTGAACAGTCGCATCTGCAGGAACACCGGATAGTACCGGTGGTATATTATCAATTACTGTTAATGTCTGAGTTGCAGTCACCGTATTACCGCAGGCATCCGTAGCAGTCCAGGTGCGGGTAATAGTTCCGCATCCATCTACTACGGTAGTTGTCTCATTAAAGGTCACTGGTACAGTCGGATCACAATTATCTGTCGCTGTAACTGTCGCAGCGGTTGGTATACTTCCACACTGAACAGTCGCATCAGCAGGTGCACCTGTTAAAACTGGTGGCGTATTGTCTTGTACAGTCAGTGTTTGAGTGGCAGTAACTGTATTGCCGCAGGCATCAGTCGCTGTCCAGGTGCGAGTAATGGTTCCGCAACCATCAACAACGGTACTAGTCTCGGTCATTGTCACCGCCACAGTCGGGTCGCAATTATCTGTGGCAGTCACTGTAGCGGCAGTTGGGATAGCGCCACACTGAACGGTAGCATCAGCAGGTACGCCGATGAGCACTGGTGGCGTATTATCAACAATAGTCAGCGTTTGTGTTGCAGTAACCGTATTGCCACAAGCATCAATTGCAGTCCAGGTGCGGGTAATGGTTCCGCAGCCGTCAATAACACTGTTTGTCTCTGAATAAGTTACAGGAACAGTCGGATCGCAATTATCAGTGGCGACTACGGTTGCGGCGGTTGGTATCGCACCACATTGAACGGTTGCGTCTGCAGGAACGCCGGTTAATACGGGTGGTGTGTTATCAACAACGGTTAAAGTTTGTGTTGCTGTCACCGTGTTACCACAGGCATCAGTCACTGTCCAGGTACGGGTAATGGTACCGCAGCCATCTGTTACACTAACCACTTCATTAAAGGTCACTGGTACTGTTGGGTCACAATTATCAGTGGCAGTCACGGTAGCGGCTACAGGGATACTGCTACATTGTACGGTGGCATCAGCAGGTACGCCCGTTAATACCGGTGGCGTATTATCAACAACAGTCAGCGTTTGTGTCGCAGTCACGGTATTACCGCAGGCATCGGTCGCAGTCCATGTGCGGGTAATGGTTCCACAACCATCAGTTACACTAATTACTTCATTAAAGGTTACAGGCACAGTCGGATCACAATTATCTGTGGCAGTCACGGTTGCAGCGGTTGGTATGCTACCACATTGAACCGTTGCGTCAGCAGGAATACCCGTTAATACCGGTGGTGTATTGTCTTGTACTGTCAGTGTTTGAGTTGCTGTAACGGAATTACCACACGCATCGGTTGCTGTCCAGGTCCTTGTGATAGTACCGCAACCATCGGTGACAGTGCTCGTCTCTGTCATTGTAACCGGTACAGCCGGATCACAATTATCAGTGGCGGTAACTGTTGCCGCTGCAGGAATAGCGCCACACTGAACGGTTGCATCTGCAGGGACACCGGTGAGTGCCGGTGGCGTAATGTCTATTATGGTCAGCGTTTGTGTCGCAATCACTGTATTGCCGCAGGCATCAGTAGCAGTCCATGTGCGGGTAATAGTACCGCAACCATCAGCCACGGTGCTAGTTTCTGTCATTGTCACTGCCACAGTCGGATCGCAATTATCTGTGGCTGTTACTGTAGCAGGGGTTGGTATACTTCCACATTGCACAGTCGCATCAGCAAGAACTCCGGTAAGTACTGGTGGAGTATTATCAACAACAGTCAGCGTTTGTGTGGCAGTCACGGTATTGCCGCAGGCATCAGTAGCTGTCCAGGTTCTGGTGATGGTGCCGCAACCATCAACAACAGTGTTTGTTTCTGCGAAAGTCACCGGCACAGTAGGATCGCAATTGTCTGTTGCGATGACTGTTGCTGCAGCAGGAATAGCACCGCATTGAACTGTAGCATCTGCAGGAACGCCCGTTAATACCGGTGGTATATTGTCTTGTACAGTCAGCGTTTGTGTCGCAGTTGCCGTGTTGCCGCAAGCATCTGTAGCGGTCCATGTGCGGGTTATAGTTCCGCAACCATCAGTTACACTAATTACTTCATTAAAGGTCACTGGTACTGTTGGATCACAATTATCAGTGGCGGTCACAGTAGCAGCAGCAGGAATACTACCACATTGTACTGTGACATCAGCAGGAATGCCAGAGAGTACCGGCGGAGTATTATCTACAACCGTTAATGTTTGCGTTGCTGTCGCAGTATTGCCGCAGGCGTCGGTCGCAGTCCAGGTCCTGGTAATGGTTCCACAGCCATCGGTTACACTGTTTACTTCATTAAAGGTTGCTGGTACTGTCGGGTCGCAGTTGTCAGTAGCTGTCACCGTTGCTGCTGCAGGAATAGCGCCACACTGAACGGTTGCATCGGCAGGTACGCCGGTGAGTACTGGCGGCGTATTATCAACGACAGTCAGCGTTTGCGTAGCAGTTACGATATTACCACAAGCATCCGTAGCAGTCCATGTTCTGGTAATCGTACCGCAACCGTCAGCCACGGTGCTAGTTTCTGTCATTGTCACAGTCATAGTCGGATCACAATTATCTGTGGCTGTTACTGTAGCAGGGGTTGGGATTGCACCGCATTGAACCGTTGCATCAGCAGGAACACCGGAGAGTACCGGTGGAGTATTATCAGTTACAGTTAATATTTGTGTGGCAGTTACTGTATTACCACAGGCGTCAGTAGCTGTCCATGTCCTGGTGATCGTACCACAACCATCTGCTACGGTACTGGTCTCTGCAAAAGTCACAGATACTGTAGGATCACAATTATCTGTCGCTGTAACTGTCGCAGCGGCTGGTATACTTCCACATTGAAGAGTCGCATCGACAGGAACACCAGAAAGTGCCGGTGGCGTATTGTCAGTTACAGTAAGTGTTTGCGTTGCGGTCATCGTGTTACCGCAGGCGTCAGTGGCGGTCCAGGTCCTGGTGATCGTTCCGCAACCATCCACAACAGTGTTGGTCTCAGCAAAAGCCACCGGCACAGTAGGGTCACAATTATCAGTAGCAGTGACAATACCTGGAGTTGGTATCGAACCACACTGCACGGTTGCATCTGTGGGCACGCCTGTTAATACCGGTGGTATGTTATCTTGTACTGTCAGCGTTTGAGTAGCAGTCATTGTATTACCGCAGGCATCGGTCGCAGTCCAGGTACGGGTAATGGTTCCACAACCATCCACAACAGTGCTGGTCTCAGCAAAAGTTACCGGTACAGTTGGATCGCAATTGTCAGTAGCAGTTATAGTGGCTGCAGTAGGGATGTTTCCGCATTGAACGGTCGCATCAGCAGGAACGCCCGTTAATACTGGTGGTGTGTTATCTTGTACAGTCAGCGTTTGTGTTGCTGTCACCGTATTGCCACAGGCATCGGTTGCTGTCCAGGTTCTTGTAATGGTGCCGCAGCCCTCAATAACAGTGCTGGTCTCTGCAAAAGTTACCGGTACCGTCGGGTCGCAATTGTCTGCGGCGGTCACTGTTGCGGCAGCTGGAATAGCGCCGCACTGAACAGTAGCATCGGCAGGAACGCCGGTTAATACGGGCGGTGTATTATCTTGTACAGTTAATGTTTGAGTTGCAGTTACTGTATTGCCGCACGCATCCGTAGCCGTCCATGTTCTGGTAATCGTACCGCAACCATCAACAATAGCGCTAGTCTCGGTCATTGTCACCGCCACAGTCGGGTCGCAGTTATCAGTGGCAGTCACTGTAGCGGCAGCAGGGATAGCATCACACTGAACGGTTGCATCAGCTGGTACCCCGGTTAATACCGGTGGGGTATTGTCTTGTACAGTCAGGGTTTGTGTTGCAGTCACCGTATTGCCACAGGCATCGGTTGCTGTCCAGGTACGCGTAATAGTACCACAACCGTCAACAACAGTACTGGTCTCTGCAAAAGTCACAGCCACAGTCGGGTCGCAATTGTCAGTGGCAGTCACGGCAGCCGCTGCAGGGATAGATCCACACTGAACAGTCGCATCAGCAGGTACGCCGGAGAGTACTGGCGGTGTGTTATCTTGTACAGTCAGTGTCTGCGTTGCAGTCACCGTGTTACCACAGGCATCTGTCGCTGTCCATGTTCTAGTGATGGTGCCGCAACCATTGGTTACACTAATTACTTCATTAAAGGTTACTGGTACTGTTGGATCACAATTATCGGTGGCGGTTACGGTTGCGGCGGTTGGTATACTACCACATTGAATCGTGGAATCGGCAGGAACACCGGTTAGTACAGGAGGTATATTATCAGTTACCGTCAGCGTTTGCGTAGCAGTCACAGTATTGCCGCAGGCGTCTGTTGCGATCCAGGTCCTGGTAATAGTGCCGCAGCCATCTACTACGGTAGTTGTCTCATTAAAGGTCACTGATACAGTCGGGTCACAATTGTCAGTGGCAACCACTGTAGCAGGGGTTGGTATACTTCCACATTGAACCGTCGCATCGGCAGGGACACCGGATAATACCGGTGGTATATTATCAGTTACAGTTAAAGTTTGTGTTGCTATCACTGTATTGCCGCAGGCATCAGTAGCAGTCCAGGTCCTGGTAATGGTACCACAACCGTCGGTTACGCCATTTACTTCATTAAAGGTTACCGGTACAGTCGGGTCACAATTGTCCGTGGCAGTAACTGTGCCGGCAACAGGTATATTGCCACACTGAACAGTAACATCAGCAGGTACACCTGTTAAAACTGGTGGTGTATTATCAACAACCGTCAAAGTTTGCGTAGCAGTTACCGTATTGCCACAGGCATCGGTCGCAGTCCAGGTTCTCGTGATAGTACCACAACCATCCACAACATTACTGATCTCAGCAAAGGTCACAGGTATAGTCGGATCGCAATTATCTGTCGCAGTTACTGTGCCGGCGGTTGGTATTGCACCGCATTGCACTGTCGCATCAGCAGGTACGCCGGTGAGTACTGGCGGCGTATTATCAACGACAGTCAGCGTTTGAGTTGCAGTCACTGTATTACCGCAGGCGTCAGTAGCCGTCCAGGTCCTGGTGGTGGTACCGCAGCCATCTGCTACGGTACTGGTCTCAGTCATTGTCACAGCCACAGTCGGATCACAATTGTCAGTGGCTGTCACGGTAGCTGCAGTTGGAATACTGCCACACTGAACAGTCGCATCGGCTGGAACACCTGTTAATGCCGGTGGCGTATTATCAACAACAGTCAGCGTTTGTGTGGCAGTCACCGTATTACCACAAGCATCGGTGGCAGTCCAGGTCCTGGTAATGGTACCACAACCGTCGGTAACGCCATTTACTTCATTAAAGGTTACCGGTACAGTCGGATCACAATTATCAGTAGCTGTTACGGTTGCAGCGGCTGGTATACTTCCACATTGAACAGTTGCATCGGCAGGTACACCGGAGAGTACTGGCGGTATATTGTCTTGTACAGTCAGTGTTTGTGTCGTAGTCACGGTATTGCCGCAGGCGTCGGTGGCTGTCCAGATGCGGGTAATCGTACCACAACCATCCACCACAGTACTTGTCTCTGCAAAGGTTACAGGCACTGTCGGGTCACAATTATCTGTGGCAGTAACTGTAGCAGGGGTTGGGATTGCACCGCATTGAACCGTTGCATCAGCAGGAACACCGGAGAGCACTGGTGGTGTATTATCAACTACAGTTAATATCTGCGTAGCAGTAACGGTATTGCCGCACGCATCAGTAGCTGTCCAGGTTCTGGTGATGGTGCCGCAACCATCAACAACAGTGTTTGTTTCTGCGAAAGTCACCGGCACAGTAGGATCGCAATTGTCTGTTGCGGTGACTGTTGCTGCAGCAGGAATAGCACCGCATTGAACTGTAGCATCTGCAGGAACGCCCGTTAATACCGGTGGTATATTGTCTTGTACAGTCAGCGTTTGCGTAGCAGTCACCGTATTGCCACAGGCATCGGAGGCAGTCCAGGTTCTGGTGATAGTTCCGCAGCCATCGGTAACACTAACTATTTCATTAAAGGTCACAGGAACTGTAGGATCACAATTATCTGTCGCTGTAACTGTAGCAGCGGTTGGTATACTTTCACATTGAACAGTCGCATCGGCAGGAACACCGGAGAGTACTGGTGGTGTATTATCAACTACAGTTAATATCTGCGTAGCAGTAACGGTATTGCCGCAGGCATCGGTCGCAGTCCAGGTCCTGGTAATGGTACCGCAGCCATCAACAACACTGCTTGTTTCTGAGAAAATCACTGGCACAGTCGGATCGCAATTGTCTGTGGCAGTAACGGTTGCCGCTACAGGGATACTGCCGCACTGCACGGTTGCATCAGTTGGAACACCAGTCAATACCGGTGGGGTATTGTCTTGTACAGTCAGCGTTTGCGTAGCAGTTACTGTATTGCCACAGGCGTCAGTAGCGGTCCAGGTCCTGGAGATAGTTCCACAACCATCGACTACTGTTCTGGTCTCAGTCATTATAACTGCCACAGTCGGATCACAGTTGTCAGAGGCAGTTACCGTAGCTGCAGCAGGAATAGATCCACACTGAGCAGTCGCATCTGCTGGAACACCGGTCAACACCGGTGGCGTATTGTCTTGTACAGTCAGAGTTTGAGTTGCTGTCACGGTATTGCCACAGGCATCAGTAGCGGTCCAGGTTCTGGTGATGGTACCGCAACCATCAGCCACGGTGCTCGTTTCTGTCATTGTAACCGGAACAGTCGGGTCGCAATTGTCAGTGGCAGTCACTGTAGCGGCTGCCGGGATACTACCACATTGAACAGTCGCATCTGCAGGAACACCGGATAGTACCGGTGGTATATTATCAATTACTGTTAATGTCTGAGTTGCAGTCACCGTATTACCGCAGGCGTCAGTAGCGGTCCAGGTCCTGGTGATCGTTCCGCAACCATCCACGACAGTGTTGGTCTCAGCAAAAGCCACTGGCACAGTAGGGTCACAATTATCAGTAGCAGTGACAATACCTGGAGTTGGTATCGAACCACACTGCACGGTTGCATCTGTGGGCACGCCTGTTAATACCGGTGGTATGTTATCTTGTACAGTCAGTGTTTGAGTAGCAGTCATTGTATTGCCACAGGCATCGGTTGCTGTCCAGGTGCGGGTAATCGTTCCACAACCATCGACCACGGTGCTGGTCTCGGTCATTATAACCGGAACTGTCGGATCACAGTTGTCAGTAGCTGTCACAGTTGCAGCGGTCGGTATGCTACCACATTGAACCGTTGCATCAGCAGGCACCCCAGTAAGTACAGGTGGGGTATTATCTTGTACGGTGAGGGTTTGGGTTGCAGTTACCGCATTACCGCAGGCATCCACAGCCGTCCAGGTCCTGGTAATAGTACCACAGCCATCCAAAACAGTAGTGGCCTCTGTCATTATCACAGCAACAGTAGGATCGCAATTATCAGTAGCGGTGACGGTAGCTGCAGCAGGAATACTACCGCATTGGATGGTTGCATCTGCAGGCACGCCTGTTAATACCGGTGGTGTGTTATCTTGTACTGTCAGCGTTTGGGTCGCTGTTACGGTATTGCCACAAGCATCAGTAGCCGCCCAGGTCCTGGTAATGGTACCGCAGCCATCTACTACGGTACTGGTCTCTGTCATTGTAGCCAGCACAGTCGGGTCGCAATTATCGGTGGCAGTAACTGTTGCGGCAACAGGAATAGCGTCACACTGAACCGTTGCATCTGCCGGGACGCCGGTAAGTACTGGTGGGGTATTGTCTTGTACAGTCAGCGTTTGCGTAGCTGTCACTGTATTGCCGCAGGCATCAGTAGCGGCCCAGGTTCTGGTAATCGTTCCGCAACCGTCAACAACAGTACTGGTCTCTGCAAATGTTACAGGAACTGTTGGGTCGCAATTGTCTGAGGCAGTGACAGTGGCTGCAGTCGGGATACTTCCACATTGAACAGTTGCATCAGACGGTACTCCGGAGATCACTGGCGACGTATTGTCTTGAACTGTCAGCATTTGAGTCGCAGTCACTGTATTACCACAGGCATCGGTTGCTGTCCAGGTACGGGTTATGGTACCACAGCCATCTGTTACACTAATTACTTCATTAAAGGTCACCGGTACAGTCGGGTCGCAGTTATCAGTAGCTGTCACAGTTGCCGCTGCAGGAATACTGCCGCATTGAACCGTTGCATCGGCAGGAACACCAGATAATACTGGTGGTGTATTGTCAGTTACAGTAAGAGTCTGAGTAGCAGTCGTCGTATTGCCACAAGCATCAGTGGCAGTCCAGGTCCTGGTGATAGTACCACATCCATCAACAACAGTAGTAGTCTCAGCAAAAGTTACAGGTACAGTTGGATCACAATTATCGGTTGCAGTTACGGTTGCGGCGGTTGGAATACTACCACATTGAACAGTAGCATCAGCAGGCACGCCGGTTAATACCGGTGGGGTATTGTCTTGGATAGTCAGGGTTTGAGTTGCAATCGCTGTATTGCCGCAGGCATCGGTGGCAGTCCATGTCCTGGTAATGGCTCCGCAACCATCAACAACATTGTTTGTTTCTGAGAAAATAACTGGCACAGTAGGATCACAATTGTCAGTGGCAGTCACTGTAGCCACAGCAGGTATACTACCACATTGAACCGTTGCATCAGCAGGAACACCGGTTAATACCGGAGGTATATTATCAGTTACAGTCAATATTTGAGTGGCAGTTGCCGTATTACCGCAAGCGTCTGTTGCTGTCCAGGTTCTGGTAATCGTACCGCAACCATCAACCACTGTAGTAGTCTCAGCAAAAGTTACGGGTACTGTCGGATCGCAGTTGTCAGTAGCCGTCACTGTAGCTGCTGCAGGAATGCTACCGCATTGAACAGCAGCATCAACAGGAACACCCGTTAATACAGGCGATATATTGTCAGCTACAGTAAGTGTCTGAGTAGCTGTCACCGTATTACCACAGGCATCGGCTGCCGTCCAGGTTCTGGTGATAGTTCCACATCCATCAACTACAGTACTGGTCTCAGCAAAGGTCACCGGTATTGTCGGGTCACAATTGTCTGTGGCTGTCACGGTTGCAGCGGTTGGAATACTTCCACATTGCACGGTTGCATCTGCCGGGACGCCGGTTAATACTGGAGGCGTGTTATCAACAACAGTTAAAGTCTGAGTTGCAGTCACTGTATTGCCACAGGCGTCTGTTGCTGCCCAGGTTCTGGTGATCGTACCGCAGCCATCCACTACAGTGCTGGTCTCTGCAAAAGTCACAGGAACAGTCGGATCACAATTATCGGTGGCAGTCACTGTTGCCGCTGCAGGTATTGCACCGCATTGAACGGTTGCATCGACAGGAACCCCGGTGAGCACTGGTGGTGTATTGTCAACAACAGTTAATGTCTGAGTAGCAGTCGCCGTATTGCCACAGGCGTCAGTAGCTGTCCATGTTCTGGTAATGGTACCGCAACCATCTGTTACACTAATCACTTCATTAAAGGTTACAGGAACTGTCGGGTCGCAGTTGTCAGTAGCTGTCACCGTAGCCGCTGCAGGTACAGCGCCACATTGCACTGTAGCATCTGCAGGAACGCCCGTTAATACCGGTGGTGTATTGTCTTGTACAGTCAGCGTTTGTGTCGCAGTCACCGTATTGCCACAGGCATCCGTAGCAGTCCAGGTGCGGGTAATAGTTCCGCAGCCATCAGTCACGGTGTTTGTTTCAGTCATTGTCACTGCCACAGTCGGATCGCAGTTGTCAGTGGCAGTCACTGTAGCTGCTGTTGGAATACTGCCACACTGAATAGTCGCATCGGCTGGAACACCTGTTAATGCCGGTGGCGTATTATCAACAACAGTTAAAGTCTGAGTTGCCGTCACCGTATTGCCACAGGCATCAGTGGCCGTCCAAGTCCTGGTGATAGTACCGCAGCCATCCAAAACAGTACTAACCTCGGTCATTGTCACAGCAACAGTCGGATCGCAATTGTCTGTGGCAGTCACGGTTGCAGCTGCAGGAATGCTGCCGCACTGAACAGTAGAATTTGCAGGTACACCAGTTAAGACGGGTGAGATATTATCAACTACAGTAAGGGTCTGAGTGGCAGACACGATATTACCACAGGCGTCAGTAGCTGTCCATGTTCGGGTGATAGTACCGCAACCCTCCACTACAGTGCTGGTCTCTGCAAAGGTTACAGGAACTATTGGGTCGCAATTATCAGTGGCAGTCACCGTAGCTACTGCAGGGATACTTCCACATTGTACGGTAGCAGCAGCAGGAACACCTGTTAATACAGGTGGTATATTGTCTTGTATAGTCAATGTTTGCGTTGCAGACACGATATTACCACAGGCGTCTGTGGCTGTCCAGGTCCTGGTGATGGTGCCACAACCGTCAGTCACGGTGCTTGTTTCTGTCATTGTAACCGGTACTGACGGGTCACAATTATCAGCGGCAGTCACGGTAGTTGCAGCAGGAATACTACCACACTGAACAGTTGCATCAACAGGAACACCAGATAATACCGGTGGCGTATTATCAACAACGGTCAAGGTCTGAGTAGCAGTTACAGTATTCCCACAGGCATCGGTTGCTGTCCAGGTACGGGTAATGGTACCGCAGCCGTCTGTCACACTAATCACTTCATTAAAGGTCACAGGTACTGTTGGATCACAATTATCCGTGGCTGTTACTGTGGCAGGGGTTGGTATACTACCACATTGCACAGTCGCATCAGCAAGAACTCCGGCAAGTACTGGTGGAGTATTATCAACAACAGTTAAAGTTTGCGTAGCAGTTACTGTATTACCACAAGCATCGGTAGCTGTCCAGGTGCGGGTAATAGTTCCGCAACCATCTGCTACGGTGCTTGTCTCGGTCATTGTCGCCGGTACAGTAGGATCACAATTATCAGTTGCAGTTACGGTAGCGGCTACAGGGATACTACCACATTGTACTGTGACATCGGCAGGTACACCAGTTAATACAGGCGGAGTATTATCAACAACAGTCAGGGTTTGTGTTGCAGTTGCCGTATTGCTACAGGCATCAGTGGCTGTCCAGGTTCTGGTGATCGTGCCGCAGCCATCCACAACATTACTGATCTCAGCAAAAGTTACCGGAACTGTCGGATCACAATTATCTGTTGCGGTCACGGTCGCCGCAGCAGGGATACTGCCACATTGAACCGTTGCATCAGCGGGCACACCAGATAATACAGGTGGAGTATTATCGACTACAGTTAAAGTCTGAGTCGCAGTTACCGTATTGCCGCAGGCATCAGTGGCTGTCCAGGTGCGGGTGATCGTACCACAACCATCTGCTACGGTGCTGGTCTCGGTCATTGTCACTGCCACAGTTGGGTCGCAATTATCAGTGGCAATCACTGTCGCGGCAACAGGGATAGCGCCACACTGAACAGTCGCATCGGCTGGTACACCACTAAGCACTGGTGGCGTATTATCAACAATCGTCAAAGTTTGTGTAGCTGTCACCGTATTACCGCACGCATCGGTCGCAGTCCAGGTTCTGGTAATCGTACCGCAACCGTCCAGAACAGTGCTGGTCTCAGCAAAAGTTACCGGAACTGTCGGATCACAATTATCTGTTGCAGTAACTGTTGCCGCTGCAGGGATACTACCACACTGAACCGTTGCATCGGCAGGTACACCAGTTAACACCGGAGGTGTATTATCAACTACGGTCAGTGTTTGAGTTGCAGTTACTGTATTGCCACAGGCATCCGTAGCTGTCCAGGTTCTGGTGATCGTACCGCAACCATCAACAACGGTAGTAGTCTCCGCAAAGGTTACAGGTACAGCCGGATCGCAGTTATCTGTGGCTGTCACAGTAGCTGCTGCAGGGACACTTCCACACTGAACAGTCGCATCAGCAGGAATGCCCGTCAATACTGGTGCTGTATTATCAACTACAGTTAATATCTGCGTAGCAGTAACGGTATTGCCGCAGGCATCAGTTGCTGTCCATGTGCGGGTAATAGTACCGCAACCATCAACAACACTGTTTGTCTCGCTATAAGTAACGGGTACATTACTGTCGCAATTATCAGTGGCGGTCACCATTATCCCCCCATCAGGAATATTGTCGCATTGAATAGTGGCATCTGCAGGAACTCCCGTTAGTATAGGCGCCGTAATGTCAACTACCGTCAGGGTTTGCGTGGCAGTAACCGCATTGCCACAAGCGTCGGTGGCAGTCCAGGTTCTGGTTATGGTGCCACATCCATCAGTTGCACTATTTACTTCATTGAAGGTTACAGGGACTGTTGGATCGCAATTGTCCGTGGCCGTAACATTTGCGGCAGCAGGAATATTATCACATGGCACCGTTACATTAGCCGGTACATTGTTCAGCACAGGCGGCATATTATCAACCACAGTCAGTATTTGCGTCGCAGTCACCGTATTGCCGCAGGCATCTGTAGCTGTCCAGGTACGGGTAATGGTGCCACAGCCATCAGTAACAGCGCTTGTCTCAGCATAAGTTACAGGAACAGTGGGATCGCAGTTGTCAGTGGCAGTAACGATAGCTGCAGCAGGGATACTGCCACACTGAACGGTGGCAGCAGCAGGAACGCCGGTAAGTACTGGCGGTGTATTGTCTTGTACCGTCAGCGTTTGTGTAGCAGTCACTGTATTGCCACAAGCATCAATAGCAGTCCAGGTCCTGGTGATAATGCCGCAACCATCAACAATAGTACTCGTCTCAGCAAAGGTTACCGGCACAGTCGGATCACAATTATCTGTGGCTGTCACAGTTGCTGCTGCAGGGACGCTACCACACTGCACGGTAGCATCGGCTGGAACACCGGATAGTACCGGTAGTGTATTATCAACAACAGTAAGCGTTTGAGTAGCAGTTACCGTATTGCCGCAGACATCGGTCGCCGTCCAGGTTCGGGTAATGGTGCCACAGCCATCCGTTACACTAATCACTTCATTAAAGGTCACTGGTACTGTTGGGTCACAATTATCAGTTGCAGTCACGGTCGGGGCCGAAGGTATATTGTTACACTGAACAGTGCTGTTGGCTGGTACACCTGTCAACACCGGCGCCTGCGTATCTCTTGTAAATGAAATCGTCTGAGTTTGTGTTGCAGTGTTACCGCAGCTATCAGTTACTGTCCAGGTCTTTGTAGCGGAATACGTACAGCCGGATACCAAAACTTCCGGTCCAATGGTTCCTGTTGCAATTAAACCCGGCGTGCAATTATCAGTTACACTGGCTGTTCCAAAAGCGGAAGATATGTTGGCAGCAGTTGGATTACATACAACCCCATTTGCAGCAGTGAGCGTAATTACAGGTGTTTGTGTATCCCTGGTAAATGTTATTATTTGTGTTGCAGTACCGGTGTTGCCACAACTGTCCGTCACCGTCCAGCTTTTTGTAACTGACCAGGTACAACCGGAGCCGGTTTCTGCGCCTACCGTTCCGGTCGCTGTTAACCCGGTGCTGCAATTATCAGTAACGCTGGCAGTTCCAAATGCAGCATCTATTTCAGTTTGTGTTGGATTGCAGGGAAGGTTTGATGCAGGAGCGATGGTAATTACAGGAGCTACTGTATCCCTTTTAAAAGTCAGTGTTTGGGAAACGGGAATCGCTGTATTACCGCAGGAGTCAGTTACGTTCCAGGTACGGGTGATTGACCGGGTACAGGCACCGGTTTCAGCACCCGTTGTGAAAGTGGCCACAAAAGTCTGCCCACAGTTATCTGTAACAGTGGCTGTGCCAAAGGCTGCAGCTATTTGAGCCGGAGTCGGATTGCAACCCAGTGCTGCAGCAGCCGTTACTGTAATCACCGGCCTGGTGGTATCATAAATGGTAATGGTCCGGCTGCATGTACTGGTACAGCCGTTTAAAGTAGTGGTAAGATTCAAAGTATAAGTACCACATGAGCCCCGGGCAATTATTGTAACAGTTTCAGCAGTATTAGAACCCGAGATAGTGCCTTTACCTGAGATGCTCCAGTTATAAGCAGTCAGACCGGCAGGTGCACTATATATATTGGTTGAAGCGGGACATACACTGTCACTTCCGGTAATTGAACAGGGGGGTAATGGTTTTACTGTTACATCAACACATACCGGCGGGCTGGCACATCCGGCTGCTGTTGTAGCCACAACGCAATAGTTAAATGTACCGGCAGTAGTAGGTGTTGTGGTAACATTTTGGCCTGCGCCTGTTGCAGGAGTTAAATAGGTTGTTGGCGACCATTGATAGGTTACCGGTTGATACGTTCCGGCAATACCAACATTATCTATCGCCCAGTTACTGCCTGTTGTGCCATTATACCTGAAACGGACTTGTATATTAGGCTGCCCTATATAGGCACTCAGGTTAATCGATTCCTGGATAAAACCATTATTCGGATTTCCTACATTGGTGGGGCCGGTATAGGTTTTTATGGTAGTATAGGTAAGACCACCATCGGTTGAAATTTCAACATACCCGGTGGTGCCGGCGTTAAAGTTTAACGCCGTATAATAATTGAATGTTGGATTAGTTACACCCACCAGGCTAAACGGAGGTGTTATTAAACTGGCAGTGCTTCCGCCACCATCTCCGTTTACAATCATGAATTTGCTACTGGTAGGAGGTGCATTTGAATTGTACAATACACCGTTATAAGTTTTTCCGTTGTTGGTTTCTCCCCATGGGCTATTATCATCTTTATTATTATTATTGGCATCATTTCCACTCCAGCCAGCCGGATTGGCATTTTGAAAATCTTCAACAGGGAAAGGCGGTGGACCATAATCACTGGCATGTAATACGGCTGATTCACCTAAACAAATTACCGGAGGTGTTGCAGTAGCCGTTGGCGTAAATGGAGGATTTACCGGTACTATACCAATGCTTGAGTAAGTATTGCAACCATTCAATTCAAGTGCTACCCGGTAAATGGTTGTTTGTGATAAATTCAAATACGATTGTGAAGCAGTGGTATTATTTATGGTAGTCCAGGTTGCTCCCCCGTCAGTTGAGCTTTCCCATCTTAAAATGGTGCCCGTATAATTGGTGAGTACCAAAGTGCCGCTGTTACTATTGGGACAAACCGGCGGACTCGATGACAGATCACCTTCCGGACTCTGGGTAACTGTAATAGTAACATTCGCCGTATTGGTACATCCGTTTGCACCGGTTCCGGTAACAGTATAGGTTGTGGTAACATCGGGATAAGCGATCACAATGTTTCCGGTTGTTATAGATAATCCTGTTGCAGGGCTCCATGTATAACTGGTAGCACCGCTTGCAGTTAAGGTAACACTATTGCCACTGCAGAATGCTGCCGAAGCAGGAGTTACAGAAATTGTTGGAGCACTATTTATCGTTACAGTTGTGGTAGCAGTAACAGCAGCACAACCTCCTGAGGCCGGTATGGTGTATGTTACAGTATAAGTTCCGGATGTACTGCTGCCCGGAGTAATTACTCCGGTTGTTGAATTAATCGACAAACCTGCAGGCGAAGCGCTATAGGTTCCACCAGTGTATGTGCCCGTTCCGGTTAATATTGCGGATGCACTGGCAACTGTAGTACAGAAAGGTGTTCCCGTATAGGAAATGGCTGCTGTTGGCGCAGTAGTTATCGTAACTGATGTAGTGGTGCTTATTGCTACACATCCACCCGCCGCCGCTTTGGTGTACGTTACTGTATAGGTTCCGGCGGTACTGCTGCTGGGGGTAATGGCCCCGGTAGAACTATTGATGGTCAGCCCGGCCGGTGAGGCTGTATAGGTTCCTCCTGTATAGGCTCCTGTCCCTGTTAGGGTAGCTGGCTGGGCTGTTGTAACAGATTTACAGAATGGCGAACCTGCATATAACAGATTTACGGTTGGCTGTGCTGTGATGGTTACGGATGTGGTAGCGATAACAGCCGCACAACCACCCGATGCCGGTGTAGTGTATGTTACCGTATAGGTTCCGGCAGTACTGGTATTAGGTGTGATGACGCCGGTTGAACTGTTGATGGTTAATCCAGCCGGCGCACTAAACGTTCCTCCTGTGTAGGCACCCGTTCCGGTTAATGTTACGGATGCACTGGCAACTGTAGTACAGAAAGGCGTTCCTGTATAGGAAATGGTTGCAGTTGGTACCGCAGTGATCGTAACTGATATAGTAGCGCTTATGGCGGAACATCCGCCTGCCGCTGCTTTGGTGTACGTTACTGTATAGGTACCGGCGGTACTGGTGCTGGGGGTAATGGCCCCGGTAGAGCTATTGATGGTCAGTCCGGCCGGTGATGCAGTATACGTGCCACCGGTATAGGCGCCTGTTCCTGTTATTGTAACGGGTTGGGCAGTTGTTACTGATCGGCAGAAAGGATTGCCGGCATAAGAGATGCCCACACTTGGTACTGCTGTAATCGTAACACTGGCAGTGGCCGTTACTGCTGCACATCCGCCGGAAGCTGCAATGGTATTGGTAATAGTATAGGTACCGGGTGTGCTGGCCGCTAAATTTATCTGGCCTGTACTGGTACTCACAAAAACCAAACCCGCAGGGGCGGCAGAGAAAGTTCCTGCAACACCACCTCCGCTAAAGGTGGGGGAAGGATTCGCGGCATTCTGGCAAAATGGCGTTCCGGTATAACTAAAGGTTGCTACAGGAACAGCAGTAATAGTAACCGGTGCAGTGGTGCTTACTGCTGCGCATCCGCCTGAGGCAGGTGTAGTATATGTTACCGTATAGGTACCTGGTGTACTGGTACTTGGTCTGATAGATCCACTTGCATTAATCGTAAGTCCCCCCGGCGATGAAGAAAAAGTTCCACCTGTATAAGCTCCTGTACCTGTTAAGGTTACTGGCTGAAAAGTACTAACAGTAGCACAAAATGGATTTCCGGTATAAGAAATCGACACGGTTGGTAGTGCCGTAATCGTTACAGATGTGGTAGCTGTAACAGCCGCACAACCACCCGATGCCGGTGTTGTGTAAGTTACTGTATAGGTTCCGGCAGTACTGGTATTAGGCGTGATGACGCCGGTTGAACTGTTGATGGTTAATCCGCCAGGTGCACTAAACGTTCCTCCCGTGTAGGCGCCCGTTCCGGTTAATGTTACGGATGCACTGGCAACTGTAGTACAGAAAGGCGTTCCTGTATAGGAAATGGTTGCAGTTGGTACCGCAGTGATCGTAACTGATGTAGTAGCGCTTATGGCGGAACATCCGCCTGCCGCCGCTTTGGTGTACGTTACTGTATAGGTACCGGCGGTACTGCTGCTGGGGGTAATAGCCCCGGTAGAACTATTGATGGTCAGTCCGGCCGGTGATGCAGTATACGTGCCACCGGTATAGGCGCCTGTTCCTGTAAGTGTAACGGGTTGAGCAGTTGTTACTGATCGGCAGAAAGGATTGCCGGCATAAGAGATGCTCACACTTGGTACTGCTGTAATCGTAACACTGGCAGTGGCCGTTACTGCTGCACATCCGCCGGAAGCTGCAATAGTATTGGTGATGGTATAGGTACCGGGTGTGCTGGCAGCTAAATCTATCTGGCCTGTACTGGTACTCACAAAAACCAAACCCGCAGGGGCGGCAGAGAAAGTTCCTGCAACACCACCTCCGCTAAAGGTGGGGGAAGGATTCGCGGCATTCTGGCAAAATGGCGTTCCGGTATAACTAAAGGTTGCTACAGGAACAGCAGTAATAGTAACCGGTGCAGTGGTACTTACTGCTGCGCATCCGCCTGAGGCAGGTGTAGTATATGTTACCGTATAGGTGCCGGCGGTACTGGTATTAGGCGTGATAGCACCGGTTGAACTGTTGATGGTTAATCCAGCCGGCGCACTAAACGTTCCTCCTGTGTAGGCACCCGTTCCCGTTAATGTTACGGATGCACTGGCAACAGTAGCACAGAAAGGCGTTCCCGTGTAGGAAATGGCTGCTGTTGGTACTGCTGTAATCGTAACACTGGCAGTGGCTGTTACAGCCGAACATCCGTCCGAAGCCGCAATTGTATTGGTGATCGTATAGGTACCGGGTGTGCTGGCCGCTAAATCTATCTGGCCTGTACTGGTACTCACAAATACCAAACCTGCAGGAGAAGCAGAGAAAGTTCCGGCAACACCACCTCCGCTAAAGGTGGGGGAAGGATTAGCAGCATTCTGGCAATAGGGCGTTCCGGTATAACTAAAGGTTGCTACAGGTACAGCAGTAATAGTAACCATTGTAGTGGTGGTTACGGCTGCACATCCGCCGGAAGCGGGTATGGTATAAGTAACCGTATACGTACCTGGTGTACTGGCTCCGAGGTTGATATCACCGGTAGATGCATTGATCGATAACCCTGCTGTAGAAGAATAAGTCCCGCCACCTGTTCCGGTTAATGTTACGGTAGCAGTTCCGCCATTTGAACAAAAGGGCGAACCGGTATAACTGATGTTTGCTGTTGGAGGGATATTGACTACAACATTGGTTGTACCCGCAGCACTCGTACAACCATTCTCCGTAACTGTAACAGAATACGTTCCACCTTCCGCTACGGTGGCTCCTGCAATGGTTGGATTCTGTGCAGTTGAAGTAAAACCGTTCGGACCAGTCCAGTTATAGGTAGCTCCGGCAACTAAACCGGTAGACAGGTTGATGGCATTTCCCGCACATACAGGACTATTACTGCCTGGCGATGGCGTAGCAGGAACCGGGTTTACTGTTACCACTACACTGCCTATCATGGCAATCGGTCCGTTTACAGTGTTGGCTACTACCGTATACGTTCCCGGCGCAGTTTGTAACCCAAAACTTATCGCGTTACCAGTACCGGTTACGGGAGTCCCAATATCCACACCATTCAATTGAAGCTGGTAAACGGTATCGGCTTCTGATCCATTCAATCCTACCGGCACGCCGGTTCCACCACTGCAATAAGTTCCGCCACCTGTTACAGTAAAGTTTAGAATTAGTATTCTAAAAGAGGGGGAAGTTTTTTTAGGAAGGGAATTTACGGTTGCTTTCGATGCAAGGCTATCGGTCCGCCTTCCGGTGTTTAGATGCTGCGCATTTAGTACGAACGGTGTAGCAACACACAATAATACACTTACAGTTATGCAAATACGATTAACGTTTTGCATGAAATCGTTAATGAGGGTGACGGGCTGCTTTGAAAAGATATGTCTGAACCTATCTTTCATGAAAAGTATAAGCCTGGATCAGTTTAATTGAAAACCGGGAAGGATGAAGTGGATTTCATACAGCATGAACACAGTTATCAGAATGATACCTGTACAGAGGTCTACAGCACGGGGGTTATTTTGAGCCCTGCTCAATGGGTATTAAATGCAACCGATAAATAGAAGAAGTAAATATGCTTCATTCATTCATCATGTTTTGATGTTATATAACCCTCTCAAAACTGATCATTTGAACCTGATTCATTAGGTTTTATCTAAGGATCATGGAGGACTGATTAAAGAGTAATGGCATTGATAGTGAAGGCTTTGACGGAAAATTGGAAAGTGAAAAACGTGGGTGGAAATTGGAAGTGAAAATGGCCTTTTAGGCGAATGTTTCAGCGTATGTGGTTCTGACTACAATATAGTCAAACACTTGTGATATTCTAAAAATATGTTAAATAATTAAAACATAACTTGATCATAGACAAGAGTACACTAGGGGATGTGGGTTGTGGAACAAGGAAAAATCATTCGGCAGAGACCGGGGAAGCCGGGTTAAAAAAAGGAATAGGGGTAAGAAATAAAATCATACCAGCCCCGCTGCTTTTTTCGTTTATTTGCTGAAAATTCGAAACTTATCAATGAAGCCTGTTATTGCCTTTGTTACCGGCGGGTACTCCACAGAAGCCGTAATTTCCTATAAAAGCGCTGTTACCATTGAAGCCAATATAGATACCAGCAAATACGAAGTATTCAAAATTGATATTACCCCGGAAGGATGGTGGTATGAAACGGCCACCGGCCGCAAAATACCGGTAGACCGCAGCGATTTCTCTATCTCCGCCGATGGCCGGAAGGTCACTTTTGATGCCGCACTGATTGGTATTCATGGCACCCCGGGCGAAGACGGCAAGCTGCAGGGCTATTTTGATCTCCTGGGCATTCCCTATACTTCCTGTGATGCGGCCACCTCCGCACTCACCTTCAATAAACGCTATACAGTGGCCGTGGCAGCCTTTGCAGGCATTCATGTGGCTAAATCTTTGCATATCTTCCAGCACAGCCCGGTAAGCCCCGCGGATATCTTAAAGCAGCTCAGCCTGCCGGTATTCGTAAAACCCAATAATGGCGGCTCCAGCATTGGCATGAGTAAAGTGCACAAAGCCGATGACCTGGCCGCTGCCCTCGAAAAAGCCTTTAAGGAAGACGACCAGCTACTGATCGAGGAATTCATTTCTGGCAGGGAATTTACAGTAGGTGTGTTCAAAACACCAGAAGAGATCATTGTGCTGCCAATTACCGAAGTTGTTACACATAATGACTTCTTCGATTACGAAGCCAAATACCAGGGGAAGAATGACGAGATAACACCGGCCAAAATAGACGAGCAAATGGCCGATACCATTCGCAAAGCAGCCCGTAAGGTGTATGAGATCCTCAATTGCCGGGGGGTAGTACGTATAGATTTCATTTACAATGAAGCTAAAAATGCACCCTATATGCTGGAAATCAATACTATACCAGGTCAAAGCGAGGCCAGTATCGTTCCCCAGCAGGTAAAGATAATGGGATGGACGCTGAAGGATTTCTATTCCTCCCTGATTGAGGATGCACTGACCAGGAGAACAAAAAAATAAAGCAAGCGATAAGTTGTCAGCAAGCGTAAATTGCGGCAGCCATGCTGAATTCTGAATCCTGGATGCTGGATTCTGTATTTTAAATTCTACAAATGTTCAAATTCATTACGAAGCGACCACTGTGGCAGAACATACTGTTTGCTATCATCCTGGTCATTATCCTTATTTTCCTTTTTTTGCAATCTCTTAACCTGATCACCAAACATGGCGATACGCTGGTGATCCCGTCTGTTACCGGCAGGTCTTTCGACGATGCCAAAAAGCTGCTGGAAGAGGAGGGATTTGAAGTGAAGATCCAGGATTCCATCTATAACGATACGGCCAAAGCCCTCGCTGTATTGCGCCAGTTTCCGGAAGGGGAAGCTATTGTAAAGGCAAACCGGATCGTTTACCTCACCATCAACAGGGCAGTGCCGCCGGAAATTGAAATGCCCAACCTGGAAAGACTTACTTTCCGCAGTGCCGAGCTGGCCATCAAACAATATGGCCTTAAGCTGGAGGATACGGTCTATGAACCCAACTTTGCCAGGAACGCGGTATTGGAACAGCATTATAAAGGCCAGCGTATCAAGCCCGGTACCCGCTTACCCATGGGCAGTGGCATCACGTTGGTATTGGGTAATGGGCTGGGGCAGGAGCAGATCCCGGTGCCGGACCTCTTTGGAAAAACCTTTACAGAAGCCAAAGTATTGCTGGAATCCTATGGTTTCGGCGTGGGCGCCACGGTCTTTGAGTCGGGCGATAGCGCGAATGCTTATATTTTCAAACAACAGCCGGCACCTGTACAACCCGATGGCCGCCTCAATATGATACGCCAGGGACAGTCGATAGATATATGGCTGCAGGCTACCATGCCGGTAAGGGCAACAGCGCCGGACAGCACCACACAACAACCTCAATAATTATCAATAACCAGTATATGCAGAACATTACAGCAGAAGAAGTAAAAGCACGTATGGATGCCGGTGAACAACTGAACCTGGTAGATGTACGGGAGCCACATGAACATGCTGATTTCAACATCGGAGGTACCTTATATCCCCTCGGAAAGATCATGACGATGATGGTAGATGAGCTGGAACCACTCAAAGAAACAGAAGTGATCGTTTACTGCCGCAGCGGCAACCGCAGCGGACAAGCAGCCATGATCCTCGACACACTCGGGTTCAAAGACACCAAGAACCTGGTAGGTGGCATGATGGGCTGGGAAGGTAAATATGGTAGATAATATCTATAACCGGAACTTATACGGAATAAGCATCGGCACCCGCTTTTGATAGGCCTTATATTCGGCCCCAAACTCCCTGTGCAGTTTCTTTTCCTCCCACAGAGCGCCTATCCAGGTGTACAGGGTGATCATGCTGCAGGTGATGAGGTAGTGAAGCACGGGAAACAAGAGGAAGAACGACCACAATGCCAGCAAGGTGCCAAAATAAAGCGGATGTCTTACATACCGGTTCAGTCCCCGGGTTGCCAGGCCCATGTTGGATTGTTGCTGCGGAAACAGCACATCAATACCACTCAGGTAGAAAAAGTACCGGCGAATGCAGATACCCATAATGGTAAGACCGGCCAATGCCAGGATATTACCTGCGATCTGTAATACCAGGGGTACACGCCACAACCAGGTGGCCGGTAATTGTAGTTCATAGATAACGATGGCTGCCAGCAGAAGCAGGGCAATGAAAGAATAGATAAGCCGGTAATACGGGAAGTAAGTGCCCGACCTGCGTTCCACCCAACGTTTCCACCAATCGGCTGCCAGCAGGCTATGCGTAAGCCCGAAAAATATCCATAGCCCTGCTAAATATAAGTAAGCTACCATTGGTCATCCGTTAAGCGCTAATAGCTAAAGGCTAAAAGCTAACCCCTACACTTTCACTGCCAGCGTACACCCATTGCCCGGTGCAGACAGGATCTCCATCTCCCCATTAAACACTTCAATACGGTTACGGATATTATTCAGGCCCATGCCCGGTTTACTTTGTAACGGGTCGAAGCCGGCGCCGTTGTCCTGTACGGTGAGCTGTACACGGTCATTGTAGTGCGCCAGGCGAATAACCACCGTAGTGGCATTGGCATGTTTCAGCACATTATTCAGTTGCTCCTGTATAATGCGGTAAATAACCAGTTGCTTATTATCGGGTACCCGCGATTCATCAAAGCCTGCATGTTCTACCTTGAAATGGATCTCTTTTGCCTGCTGTATGTCGTCAATCAATTGGTACAGACTTTCCAGCAGGCTCTGCTCATTCAGGGCAGGAGGCAGCAGGGAACGGGAGAGGCCCCGGATCTCTTCAATGGTCTGTGTAATATAGCCGGAGCTTTTGCGCAATAATTCTTCCCGCATCTTCGGATTTACCAGCGCATGCTGAATGTACAGTTTAACAACGCCCAGCAACTGGTTGATATTATCGTGGAGTTCTTCCCCCAATTTCTTGCGTTCCGCTTCTTCTGCCTGTAATACACTTTGCGCCAGCTCATCCTTGTGTTTGGTTTGCGTTTCCACCAGTTGCTGTTGCAAAGCCCGTTGGTCCGTTACATCCTGCATGGCGCCTATCAGGCGGTATGGCCGTCCTGATTTATTGCGCAGGATAAATCCACGGTCAAAAATGGTTTTATAAGAGCCGTCCTTACAGCGGAACCGGTATTCATCCTGCCATACGGTTCCACCCATATCCAACTTGGTATCAATGGTATCCAGCACGCGGTTCTTATCATCCGGGTGCAGGTTATTGGTCCACCAATGATAATTGTCCTGCAATTCATCGGCCGTATAGCCAAATAGTTCCTGTAAGGTGCGGTTGGTATAGCACTCTTTGGTGACCATATTGTAATCCCAGATCGCATCATTGGTAGCCATGCCCAGCAATTGGTTCCGTTCAAGTATCTCTTCCTGTTGCCGGTTGGCTCTCTCGATATCTCCATACAGTTTACGGCTTACCAGCCAAATGAGCAGCGCCGCCAGCACCATGAATAATATGCCCTTGTAATTCTGTAATCTATTGTAAGCATCCAGGTCATTATTGGTAAAGGTGAGGGTCAGGGAATCAGAAAACAATATCCAGGCGGTGCCGAATACAAGAAAGGCCAGTGAGAGTTTTACAGAGGAGGGCAGTGGATTTTTCATAACAAAAGGCTCTGGACTACAATATTGCGAAAAAAATACCTGTATTCCATACCAATTATAGATTTCAGCATAAAAAAATACGCAGCCTGCTGCATACAATGCACCATCCACGCAGGATTTGCCAGCAACCAGTAACCAGCAACTTGTATTTCTTCCCCTATCTTTGCGCCATGCATTACGTTTCTGTAGAGGGTCTTACCAAGTCATACGGTATCAAACCACTTTTTGAGAATATTTCATTCCACATAGAAGAAGGGGATAAAATAGCACTGGTCGCCAGGAATGGCAGCGGTAAATCCACCTTGCTCAAAATACTGGCCGGTAAAGAAACGGCCGATGAAGGAAAGGCGTGGATCAACAAGGAAGTGACCGTGGCCCTGTTCGACCAGGACCCTGTTTTCCAGGAGCATCTTTCCGTGCTGGACAATATTTTCCACCACAATCACCCCATCATCAACGCTATCAAGGAATATGAGGCTGTTAGTGAAGAAGGTACGCCGGAGCAGGTGAGTGAGGCCATTGTAAAAATGGATGAGTTGGGCGCCTGGGACTTCGATGCCAGTGTAAAGCAAATATTGGGAAAACTGAATATTCACCAGTTGAACCAACCCGCCGGCACCCTGTCGGGTGGGCAGCGCAAGCGGGTGGCCCTTGCCAAAACACTCATAGATATCGGTTTTGAACACAAGCACGTATTGCTCATCATGGACGAGCCCACCAACCACCTCGATGTGGAAATGGTGGAATGGCTGGAGCATTACCTCAACCAGCAGCATGTAACCTTACTGCTGGTAACCCACGACCGTTACTTCCTGGACAATGTGTGCGAAGAGATCTGGGAAATGGACCGCAGCGACCTGGTGGTATACAAGGGTAGTTATGAGAACTACCTCGAAAAGAAAGCGGCCCGCATGGAAAGCGAAGCGGCCAGCATTGACAAGGCCCGCAATACTTATCGCCGTGAGCTGGAATGGATGCGCAAACAACCGAAGGCGCGCACCACCAAATCCAAAAGCCGGCAGGATGCCTTCTATGTAGTGGAATCCAAAGCCAAACAACGTATTGAAGAACAGAAGCTGCAGCTTGATGTGAAGATGAGCAGACTGGGGGGCAAGATCGCCGAACTGAAGAAAGTGTACAAGAGCTATGGCGAAAAGGTCATTATGAAAGGGTTTGACTACACATTCAAAAAAGGTGAGCGGGTAGGAGTGGTAGGTAAGAATGGGGTGGGCAAATCCACCTTTATCAATATCCTGCAGGGCATGGAGCAACCCGATAGCGGCAAGATCAATATTGGCGAGACAGTGATCTTTGGCAACTATTCACAGACAGGACTTATCATCAAGGACGACATGCGGGTGATAGAATATGTAAAGAATATTGCGGAAAGTTTTCCCCTGGCCAGTGGCGGCTCTTTAAGCGCCTCCCAGTTCCTGGACCTTTTTCTCTTTCCACCCGATCAGCAATACACGTATATCTCCAAACTGAGTGGGGGCGAAAAGCGGCGCCTGCACCTGCTCTCCATCCTCTTTCGCAATCCCAACTTCCTGGTGCTCGATGAGCCTACCAACGACCTTGATCTGCCCACGCTGGCGGTACTGGAAAACTTCCTGAATGATTTCCAGGGTTGTCTGCTCATTGTGTCACACGACCGTTATTTCATGGACAGGCTGGTAGATCACCTGTTTGTTTTTGAAGGCGATGGCGTGATCAGTGATTTCCCGGGCAACTATACCCAATACAGGATTGCAGAAAAAGAAAAGGAAGAGAAGCCGGAAGCTGCAAAACCAAAGCCTGATACCACTGCACGGCAAGCGCCGGCAGCGGCTGAAACCGGCGCCAAACCGGCAGAGAAAAGAAAACTGTCTTTTAAAGAGAAGCGGGAATTTGAGACCCTGCAGCAGGAAATAGCGGCCCTTGAAAAAGAAAGAGTAACAGTAACCGAAAAGCTCAACAGCGGCAGTGCGCCTTTTGACGAACTGCAGCAGTTATCCGTTCGCATAGGTGAGATCGCGGCCCTGCTGGATGAAAAAGAGCTGCGCTGGCTGGAATTAAGCGAAATTGAGGGATAGTCAAAAAGACCGAAAGTAGGCAAGTCCGTGCTGTATTTTTTCCCGTCTTTCCGCCTTTCCGGCAATGCTTTTCCATCAGTGGCAAGTAAATCAACCTGCGTTCTCCTATTTTTGGCCTCCTAAACAAAAACCAACATTATAACATGAGAAAACTATGTCTGGTGATGGCATTGGTGGCGCCATGTGGCATCATGGCCCAGAAAGCTGCCAATCCGGTTACCTACGCCAATAGCATTACAGCGGAAGACCTTAAAAAGCACCTCTATATTGTGGCAGGCGCCGAAATGGAAGGCCGTGAAACAGCTACCGAAGGGCAACGCAAAGCAGCCGCTTATATTGAGAACTATTTCAAACAACTGGGCCTGGCGCCTGGCATTAATGGCGGCTATCAGCAAGCCTTTTCAGTTTACCAGGACTCACTGGTAAAAGCGTCTATAGACATAAACGGCAAAAAGTTCCTGCCTTTTGCCGATTTCGGCGTTACGCTATCCTCCGCCAATTCCTCATCCTTCATGGCCAGTGAAGTGGTATTTGTAGGTTATGGTATCAGCGATTCTGCCCGCGATGATTACAAAGGCATTGATGCAAGGGGTAAGATCGTGCTCATACTGGCCGGTACGCCACCTGCTACCCAACAACCTGCTGCCGGCCAGCGTCGTGGTTTTGGCGTCTCTCCGGTGATTGATGCCGCGCTGAGGCATGGCGCCGCTGCGGTATTCCAGGTGCAACCCGGCTTTCCCCGCAGAGCAGGTGCAACAAAAGGGAACATGTACGTAGGTGGCTTCCGGAAAACCATCTATCCCAACCTGTACGGCATTTCTGATCAGGTAGCTGAAAGCATTATGGGGGCAGATTATGCCGCCGCCAAAGAAGCGATGAAAGCGGGTAATCCACAGGCCAAAGTATATGCTGCCAATGTATTGGTTGATTTTAGCAAAGCCATCGTGGAAATGCAAAGCACCAATGTGATCGGCTTCCTCGAAGGCTCTGATAAGAAAGACGAATATGTATTCCTGACAGCCCACTATGACCACATTGGTAAAACAGCGGCCGGTGTTATCAATTATGGCGCTGATGACGATGGTTCAGGAACAGTGAGCATCCTTGAACTGGCCGAAGCTTTTGTAAAGGCCAAGGCTGCCGGTAAAGGTCCCCGCCGCTCCATTGTATTCATGACAGTGTCTGGCGAAGAAAAAGGACTGTGGGGCTCTGCTTATTATGGTGATCACCCGGTATACCCGCTGGAGAAAACCACGGTAGACCTCAATATAGATATGATCGGTCGTATTGATCCCAAGCGTAAGGTGGGCGATTCCACCAACTATGTGTATGTAGTGGGTGATGATAAGCTCAGCTCCGACCTTCGCCCTATCAGTGAAGCGATGAACAAGAAATACACGAAGCTGGAACTGGATTATAAATTCAATGATCCTAAGGATACGGAGCGTATTTATTACCGTAGCGACCATTACAATTTTGCCCGCAAAGGTGTGCCCATCATTTTCTATTTCAATGGCACCCATGCCGATTATCACCGTCCCGGTGATACCCCCGATAAGATCAATTATAGCCTGATGGCGAAAAGGGCCCAACTGGTCTTCTTTACCGCCTGGGACATGGCCAACCGTAACGATATGCTGAAAAGGGACATCCCCCTCGATCCAAACGCTGTACGTTAATACTATAAAATGTAAATGGTGGGTCGCCTTCCAAAGGCGGCTCACCATTTACATTTTGTCTTTTACTTCCCCGCAGAGTCTCCCGAAGGGGACGCTGCGGTTATCTTATAACACCACCTGAACAACTTCCCCTGAAAATCAAACGGCGTGGTAGCTTTCGTAATATCCCGGATAGAAGAGCTATGGATCTTTTCCTGCTCCATCACAAAGCGCCGGTAATTGGTGCTGAAATAGATCACACCACCGGGAGAAACCGCCCGCAAAGTTTTATTCAACAGCTCCGCATGATCGCGTTGTATGTCCAGGAAATCCACCATCCGCTTACTATTGCTGAAGGTGGGTGGGTCCATGATCACCAGGTCGAAAGAGTGGGGTGATAAAGTATCGAGGTATTGCTTTACATCGGCATGTACATAAAAATGCTTTTGGGGATCATACAGGTTATTGAGCTGCATATTCTCTTCTCCCCACTTCAGGTAAGTTTTGGAAAGATCTACAGAGGTAACAGAAGCGGCGCCACCGGCGGCGGCATATACGGAGAAAGAGGCCGTATAACAGAAAAGGTTCAATACCCTTTTATTGGTTGCTTCTTCACGCACCAGGCCCCGGGTAATGCGGTGGTCCAGGAATAACCCGGTATCGAGGTAGTCAGACAGGTTGACTTTAAACGTAAGCCCTGCTTCTTTGGCGGTGAAAAAAGCTTCTTCTGTAGCTACCCGCTGGTATTGTCCCAGGCGGCCCTGCTTGCGCTGACGTTGTTTGATATACACATTCTCCGAAGGAAGCTCCAGTATCTCACTGATCACCTGTATACAATCTTCCAGCCATTGTTCATGTTCTTCCTCCGTCAGGGAGTGGCGGCGTTTATATTCGGCGAGGTAAATATTTTCTTCATAGATCTCAATACAAAAAGGGAATTCGGGCAGGTCATGATCGTACACCCGGTAGCAGGTAATGCCTTGCCGGCGGGCCTGTTTACCAATATGCCGGTACACCTTCGTAAGCCGGTTCCTGAACATTTCGAATTTATCAGTAGACATGGGGGCAAAGATAGGTCACTCACTACTCACTTTTTCTTCTATGCATCACAGCAAATCCTGCACTGGAAACTATACACAATCCGCCACAGATCCACCATAACAGGGAAAAGCCCGCATGGTCTGCTACCTGCGATCCCAGGAAGGGACCCAGGGTTTGCGCTATTGACCAGGCAATGGTATACAGGCCGGCATATTGTCCGCGATTATGGGAGGCGGTGCGCACCAGCCAGAAGGAGTTCATAAAAGGCATGGAAAGGATCTCCCCGAAGGTGATCAATACGATCATCACGATGGCCAGCGCTGCATTCATATGGAATACATTGAGCATCATATAGGCCAGTCCGCACAACAGTACTCCTGCTGAGATGTAATAGAGCTTCCCGCGCTTCCCTTCCAGCTTAAAGATCAATACCATCTCAATGACGGTAATGATCAAACCATTGAGGGCATTGAGAAAGCCTATATACTCTTCTGAAAAATGCAGCTCATTTTTATAGTAAGCGGTGAGGTTATTGAATACCTGGAAAAAACAGGCGGCAAACAAGATGGTGAGTACAATGAACCACAGGAATACCTTGTCCTTGTAGGCGGAATGTGCAGGGTCAGGCTTTTCTGTGGTTACTTCCTTATGACTTTTGGTTTTGGAAGGAGGCAGCAGGAACCACATCAATACCGCCGCCGCAATATTGGTAAAGCCATCCACCCAGAACAACAATTCATAGTCATGCGCTGCTATGATACCGCCCGCCGCGCTGCCCACCGCCCAGCCCAGGTTAATGGCCAGACGGTTCAGGGAGAAAGAACGCGTGCGGTTTTCCGGCTTGCTGTAAAAGGCAATGGCCGTGGCATTGGCAGGACGGAAAGATTCATTCACCAGGCTTAATAAAAAGCTCAGCGTGCAGATGCCGGTAAAGGATTTGGCTTGCCCCAATAATATGAATAAAATACCACCGCCCGTGAGTGCGATCATCTGTACCAGGAAGAAACCAAACTTATCCGTTAACCGGCCACCCAAATAACCGCCGGCCACAGCGCCCAGGCCAAACAGGCCCATTACAATACCTGCATCACCAATACTGTATCCTACAGCCGGACTGGTAAGGTAAATGGTCATAAAGGGCAGCACCATGGTGCCGCTCCTGTTCACGAGCATGATGAACGACAACCACCAGGTGGAAGCCGACAAACCGCTGTAAGCATTTCTATACAGGGACAAGGTGCTGGTGAGCATGGCTATACAGTATGAGTGCCGCAAAAATAAGCATCGCCGCGGGCTAAAAAGAAAACATCCCCATAATAGAGGATGTTTCTTATAATATTAGTGACTGCCTTAGCAGTGATCTTATGATCCAAATACTTTCTTCAACGTGTCGGTTACCCGTGCTGCCGGGTCTTTGCGGATCTTTTGCTCTTCTGTAGCTACCTGGAAGAACAGGCCGCTCAGCGCTTTATCCGTTACATAACCCGAAAGGTCAGGATTTACTTTTGATACCAGGGGTATTTTGTTGTAGGCATCCATCACTGTTTTCCAGTGTTTGGTAGCGCCTGTTTTTTCCAGCGCGCTTTCAATCACCGGGCGGAAAGCATTGGTGAGGGCAGGTAATGTTTTGCCCCTTAGGTAACCGGTAGCGGCGGTATCGCTGCCTTTCAGAATACCCATGGCATCCTGGAAGCTCATCGTCTTAACGGCATCTACAAAGATGGGGGCGGCCGATTTGGAAGCTTCCTCTGCGGCGCGGTTCATGGAAAGGATGGCATCATCTACCAGCTTGCCCATGCCTGCAGAGCGCAGTGTTTTTTCCACCTTCTGTGCTTCGGGAGGCATCAGTACTTTAATGGCAGCATTGGCAAAGAAACCATCTACGGAGGATAATTGCGTAGCGCTGTTTTGCGCCCCTATCGAAAGGGCCTCTTTCAGTCCGGCCACGATATCGTCATTGCTCAGGGAACCGCCTTTGGCTTTATTCAATAAACCACCGGCCTTTTTCAGCAGGCCGCCGGTTTGGGCAAAGGACATGACGGAAGTCAGCAATAACAGAGGTAGTAATAATTTTTTCATAGCGACATTATTTCGTTAAAAGTAACGCCGGTTTCTATAAAAAGTTGTTAACCCTCAGGGTTTTAATGTCACATTTAATCTATCTCATTCATTGTCACCTACAGTCGCCAGCCTCTGGCTGGTGACGGCTATTTCAAAGCCTCTGGCTTTGTTGTTGTTGTATAAGGATGTCGAATGCAGCGCCTATTTCATCCATTCAAACTCCTCGGCGCGGGGCATATTGTTAAAAACGTGTAAAACGGGCTCCGGAGGGGCCGCTAATTTGCGCAGTTGGGTATTGATCCAGGCGCCCTCTACGGTGAGGATCGCGGCCAGTGTATCGCTGTTTTTATAAATATGATGTTGGATGCCCCAGCGCGACTGGTCTTCCCTGGCCTTCAACAGCCGCAGGTCAATCGTCACCACATCGTCCAGCCTGATCTCTTTACGGAATACACATTCTTCCCGGAACAGGATAGGTCCGAAATGGTTTTGCGCCATAAATGCGGCGGTAAGGCCATGTGCTTCGAGGAAAGCAATACGGCAATAAGCGCCATAGTCATAGTATACGGAGTGGCGCAGGTGAAAATTAGGATCCAGGTCGGCCCAACGTACTTCCACTGTTTTAATATAACTGCTCATGATTATTTTTTTATAAACCTTACCGGTAAAATTATACTATACGGTAATTATTTTCTAATTTAGAATGCGCGCTGTGCGTTTATGCGTAAGCTTATCGCCATACTATGCCTTATCACCTTTGTTGCCCTCCAGTATGGCAAGGTAGTAAGCTATTGGCATTGCCGCCTGGCTGCCCCGGTGAATTGCGGTTGCGACAAGAAACTGGTGGACCATACCGATAAAGATCATCCCACACCGGTGACCATCGCCAAGGAAAAAGCCGAAGAAGTATTCCTGTCTCACGAAGCTTTACGCTCCAATCCCGCTGTAATTATTGCTGATCTCAATAGTAAGCAAAGCCTTTACCAGTCACTGATCCCCGCCGATCATACGGCTTCCATCTTCCAGCCTCCGAAGGCATAAATTCCATATTAAATGAAGTATTGCATACCAATGTAGTAATTGGTCCTTTCCTGCTATTGCATATTTGAGTTAAAAGCAAGTGGCAAGTAGCTAGTGGCGAGTAGTACGCTTTGCCCACTAGCCATTTACCACTGGCCACTCGCTATACTAAATATTCAATAGGCTACGTCTATTTATTTGCATAACACATTTCAACACTCAATCATGAAACTCATCAATATATTACTCTTTACTATTGCTATCATTGCAATCACCACCTCCTGCCACCGCCGCACCGTAGCCTCCACCTCCGCTGCGCCTGCAGTGGATAACATAGAGTACACCGATGCCCGTGGCAATCTCAACCTGCTGGGCAGATCGTCCCGCCAGCGTATCATGCAGGCGCCCTTCGATGCCTGGTTTACCAAAAACTATGCGGATTATGCTGTAGACAGTACCACGGCCAACCAGATGAAACCCCTGGTGAAGAACAAAAAGTTCGTCATATTCATGGGCACCTGGTGTGGCGACAGCCGCCGCGAAGTACCACGTATGTATAAGCTGCTCGACTATTGTGGTGTGAAGCCGGCGCAAATAGAATTGATCAACCTCGACAACCGGGATAGTATGTATAAGCAAAGTCCCAACCATGAAGAAAGGGGCTTGTACATCCACCGCGTACCCCATCTGCTGGTATATGACAAGGATAAAGAAAAGGGCAGGATCGTAGAAACGCCGGTAGCATCGCTGGAGAAAGACCTGCTGACGATATTGGAGAACAAAGCTTACAGGCCCCAGTATCCCGGTACCGCTTACCTGATCAGCCTGTTTCAATCACCAGAGTGGATGCCTACACTGTCCACCCTGGAGCAAACGGCCGAACAATTACGCCCCTTCCTGCGCTCCTGGGGCGAGCTGGCTTCTTTCGGCAGGGTATTGCTCTTCTGCGGAGAAACCGATAAAGCCATCACCGCTAACCGCATCAATGTGCTCATATATCCCAATGAGGCCGATGCATTCAACTACCTGGCAACTGCCTATGTAAAGAAGGGGGATATTACCGCCGCCAAAACCTGCTGCCAGAAAGTATTGCAACTACAACCCGGCAACCAGCAGGCCATCGCCATGCTGAACCAGCTCAGTAAGCAACAGTAACCAGGTAAAGGGGAACCAGTTACCAGGCGGCCAGGCCGAAAAACAGCCAATTTGTTCAGGTTATTCCACAAGATAGGGGTGGTATTTCGGTTCAGACAATTTCCCCTAAATTTGAGCCCTTAAAAACAATTGAATGAAAAGAACAAGTTTGTTTATAGTGACCTGTTTCGCTGCAGCCACCGTTATCGGGCAAACACAAAAGCCTGCTGCGGGTAAGCCTGCCACCAAATCCGCCACCGCAAAACCGGGTACTACCGCCAAACCCAAAACCGGCGGTGGTACATCAGTGGCTATGAAATCTTCCATAGATTCCTTCAGCTATGCACTTGGCTTAAGTATGGCCAACTTCTATAAGCAGCAGGGGATTACCGACATCAATAATCAGATGATGCTCAAAGCCATCAATGATGTGAAGAATGGTAAACCCGCGCTGAATGAGCAACAGGCCAACGCGTGTATTATGGGCCATATGCAGACGGTCCGCAGTGCGAAAGCTTCCGGGGCTAAGAAAGCAGGACAGGCATTCCTGGCGCAGAATAAAGCCAAGGCGGGTGTGGTAACCTTACCCAGCGGACTGCAATACCAGGTATTACGCGAGGGCACAGGTCCCAAACCTACGATGAATGACCAGGTAAAATGCCATTACGTTGGTACTTTCATTGACGGACAGCAATTTGAAAGCTCTTATACCAATAACCAGCCTGCTACCTTCGGGGTAGGCGGTGTGATCAGGGGATGGACAGAAGCCCTGCAACTGATGCCGGTAGGCAGTAAATGGAAATTATTCATTCCTTCCGACCTGGGTTATGGTGATGCCGACAATGGTCCTATTGCCGGTGGTTCTACCCTCGTTTTTGAAGTGGAACTCCTGGAAATTGTGAAAGGGGACCAACCTGTACAACAGCCAGCCACGCAGCAGTAAGAAGTCTGAGGTCTGAAATCGGAAGTCTGAACTGATAGTTGAGCTTCCCGATTAATTGCAGACTGGATTATAAATTAAAAACAAAGGCCTGGATGATTAACATCCGGGCCTTTGCTTTTATGCTGTTAGTAAGTATTAGAAAGTAAGAATCAAAGCAGGAGGTACAAATGTCAGCAATCAGACCTCTGACCTCAGACTTCGGACCTCACTCCTTCACAAACTTATACTGATAAATCCCTCTTCCTTTCTCATCCGTCACCAGCAACATATACACGCCGCTGGCATAGCGCTTCACATCCAGGGCGGTATTGCCTTCCGCTACAGGCTTATTGATCAGTAAGCGTCCGTTCACATCCAGCACTTTGATCACCGACCGGGAAGTAGTGCCTGCTATGTTCACGTTCAGCGTGCTGACCACAGGATTGGGGAATACGGTCACTTTAGGAGTGGCAGTGTATTCCGGTGATCCTTCCCTGGAGGCTGTACCGGTGGCTACGCGCAGGGTGTAACAAACGGTGGCGTTATTGGCATTGTTGTAACCGTATACGCGCACATAATACGTACCGGCTGCTGCTGTATAATTGATGGTCTCACTGCTGGTGCCGCCTGCCTGTGAAATACCTACCTGTGTTTGTGCACTGTTGTACAGACGGATATCGTAATCGGCTGGCAATCCGGTGAGCGTAATGGTAATAGTACCGCCTGTAGTGATCACAAAGCGGTAATAATCATTATCCCCGCTCGGGCTGATCAGTCCGGTGATATTTGTATTCAGCGGTACCTGCGGAGCGCCTGCAAAAGTACCGTTGGTACTGTTGTCGTACGTGCTGGTACAACCGGTAACCGTAGTAGCGCCAATGTTCAGGTTGTAACATACCGTGGTGCTGAAGGCGCCATTGTAGCCAAATACCTGGATATAATAAGTGCCGGCGGCTGAATTATTACGGGTGATCGTTTCACTGGTGGTACCGCCATTTTCAGAGCGGGCCAGTTCGGTGCCGGCTGAATTATACAGGATAATATCATAATCACCGGCCAGGTTGCCAAGCGTGATGTTCAGGTTGCTGGTAGCGCTCAGGGTAAAGGAATACCAGTCTTTATCGGTAGCGCTGCCAATGGCGGCAGAAAGAGCGGTGTTGGTGGCAACAGCCGCTGCGGCAGCCTGTGTTTCATTAGGCTCATAGGCCGCTGTACAGCCGGGTGCTGTGATCGTAGTAAACTGGGCACTGCTATAAGAACTGCTGCCGGAGGCGCAATTGGCCCGTACCCGCCAGTCATAAGTGGTAGCAGCGGTCAGTCCGCTCAGGTTCACAGAAGTGCTGGTAGTAGCGGTAGCTGCATTGGTCCAGGTGGAAGCCGCAGTAGTTTTATAATCCACATCATAACTATTGGCGCCGCTCACGGTTGTCCAGCTTACCGTAGCGCTGGTGCCGGTGATGGCCGATGATGCCAGCCCGGCAGGTGCTGTACAGGTGGGTGGCGTACCACTGATAGTGAAATTGGTATTAGAGATATCATAGAAAATATTTCCTACAGCTTCTATTTTCACCCTTGCCTGGGTAGTTACATTATTCGGCACCGTAATGGTTTCGGTACCATCATTGGCCGTGCTGGCCAGTAACACGATGGGGAAAGTATTACCGCCATCGGTCGACAGGCTGATCTTTACATTGGCGCAGTTTACCGGCGCTGCATTCGTACTGTTCACACTCCAGGTTATGGCCTGTGATGATCCCGGCGCCCAGGTAACGGCTGTGTTGGGAGCCGTAACCGCAAAAGGACCTGCTGCTGAAGAAATGATCACCTGCATATCATCACTGTTGTTATTGCCGCCGCCGCTGTGGTTATCCCGTACGGTAAACCTAAAGTTGAGCGTGCGTGCTACAGAAGGCAGCACTTCCCATTTGTTGGTATTGGTGCCACCCAGCACAGAAGCCAGGTTGGGAAAGAGGCGGGAAGGATTGGTGGAATAACTGACCGAACGGAACTGCGGTCCCGAAGTAGCGGTAGCAGAAGGAACAGTAGAAGAGCCGGAAGCATAATTATCATACTGCTCCCAGGTATACGTCAGCACATCGCCTGCATTGGCATCTGTGCCTGTTCCTGTTAATACAAAGGGAGTCGACCGGGGAATAGTAAAATTGGCGCCGGCATTGGCAGTAGGCGTGGAGTTGCCGGTAATCGTTACTACCGCACAGCCGCCACCGGTAGTGCCCTTAATGTAATCGGTTACTTGTTCAATGCTTTTGGCATGGAAATAATCGTCGCTATGCGGTTGCACATCGGTGGTGGAGCCGGTAATACCTGCATATCCCATAATGGTGCTGCCGCTGCCGGGTTCCATATTCGCGCCGGTGCCTTCTGTCTGGAAAGAGAAAGTATGGTTAGCGCCAAACTGGTGTCCCATTTCATGGGTCGAATAATCCACCACAAAAGGATCGCCTTCCGGTGTGGTGTGGGAGGTAAAGGCGCTGCCTTTTTGCCCGGCTACGCAAACACAACCAATACAACCGGCATTGCCGTTATTGGAACCCCGGTGTACCAGGTGGCCAATATCATAATTGGCGCTGCCGATCACGGCATCAATCGTTTGTTGTGTTTTGGTATTGTACTCATTGGTCCAGGGATCGCTGGAAGCAGTGAGGTAAATGATCGCATCGTTGTTGGCAATCAGGTTTAGGCGAACGCCGAAGTCACGTTCATAAATACCATTGGTCCTGGTCATCAGCGTATTCATGGCTGCCAGTACTTTGGCTTTACGCTGTGCATCGGTTGTTTCGGTACCGTCGAGGAAATAAGTAGAGTATTCGCCGGTAGCTGCCAGCGCGAGGCGGTAGGTGCGCAACCTGCCATCATCGGCGCCCCTGAGCCCTTCTCCGGGAATGCTCACAGCAGGCTGTTGTACCTTATTGCCTTCGTGTGTGAAGCATTGGAAAACGTTCCGGTAATCAATGACTTCCTGGCGAGAGAACACTACATAGTACTTATCGTCGCGGTCTACCGGATCAATATAAATAGTAGGCCGGTTGGCAGATAAGATCATGCCGTGAAAGCCCCGTGGCGAAACATCAAAGCGGATAGTGGAAGTGGGATTGTCCACTCCTTTTCCTGCATAAGATTGGATCTCCGGGTAACGGGCTGCCAGTGCTGCATCCATCACCGGGGCGAATACTACACTGAAACGTTCCAGTTGACCACCCGGAACAGGTACGGAAAGTATAAAGGAAGATTGGGCAGCGCTGACTTTTCTTTCAGAAGGTGAACTGCGCAAGGCCCTTTGTATCGACGGTTCATCCAGCCGGTAAAGCTGGTAGGTAGCGGGTTTGATGTGCCTGGTGAAGAGGTTTTTCGTGATGGCGGATTCATTCACGGGCGTCCAGTCGCTTTGTTGCGACAAGGCGCCATATCCGACCAACACTAATGCGAAGAGTAGTGTGATCTTTCTCATCTGACGTTGGTTTTGGTTAATACCTAAATTTAAGTCAAATAAGAATTGTTTGCGCTAAGGCATGTGGGTAAAAATGAAGTCCGGAAGCGCACTTCCGGACTATTCACACTTTAATTAGTGTTATTACTATCTGCCTTCTTTCGTAATTGTTCTAATAATTGCAGTCCCAACAATCCACTAATGGAACCATTGCCATCACCACCACCATTGATCAATACTTCAGGCATGATCCTGATCTGCTGCGCACCGATCGCTTCCATCACCTTCAGTTGGGTAAAATTATCACCACCCATACCTTCTACAGCCAGCTTATAGGATTCAGCAGAAGATTTACCAATGGCCAGTATCTTCTCCGCTTCCGCATTACCGGTCAGTGATATCTTTTCCGCTTCTGCTTTTGCCAGTAATTCAATCTTTTCTGCATCCGCCTTGGCCATCAACCTTGTCTTTTCCGCTTCACCACCTGCCAGCAGCTTCAGCCTTTCCGCATCGGCCGTTGCATGGATACGTACACTGTTCGCATCACCAGTGGCTTTCTTCACAGAAGCATCTGCAATGCGTTCGGCAATCAAAACGCCCTGGTCGGCTTTTACGATCTCTTTCTGAATCTCTGCAATAGCCGTTTCCTTTTCCAGCGACTGCCGGGTTTCCTGGGCCAGCTTCTGTGTTTCATACGTTACCTTCTGTTCTTCTGCCAGTTTACGGTCGGTGAGTGTTTTCATCAGGGAGTCCGGCGGTACAATATCACCGATCAGCGTATCCACGCCAAACACATTGTACTGGTCCAGCACATGGCCGATATGTTCACGGGCCGATTCCTGTCTTTCCTTCCGGCTTTTCAGGAAGTCGATCACCTCTGCATCCTGGGCAGAGTTGCGGAAATAATTACCAATAGTAGGTTCCAATACCTGTGTTACCAGGTTGCTCATATTACCGAACCGGGCAATTACCTTGGGGGCTTCCGTGTTAGGGATGTGAATGATCTGCGCTACGTCGAGGTTGAAAGTAAATCCATCCTTGCTGCGCACCGTAATGGTAGAGAGATTTTTATCCAACTGGTGCGCTTCACTGCGGGCGCTGGCCCAGTTCAGCACCAGGTTGGTGGTGGGTACCAGTTCCACTTTCATAATATGGGAATTGATGGGGTACTTACCGGGGCCCAGTGGTTCGGCCCATACCCCCCTTTGACCTTTGGAAACAATATTGCCGTGCTTGAATTCCACACCGCTCAGGTCTACTCCATCGGCGCCTACAAAAGAAATGACCACGCCTACATAACCGATGGGTATTTCTGTCATCTTCACCATTTCCACTTTGGCAAACCAGGGATTCAGGAAATAAGCACCGGCCAGGATCACCTGTTCCTGTAAACCTTTATAGCCTCCATTGGTGAGGAAGGTATCCACGTCTTGGAACTTATTGTGCTTGCCGATCAGCTTACCGGCAATCTGGCCTTCTTCCAGCGGTGTGCCTTCCAGGGTGGTTACAATACCCACCGCATTGTCGGGAATACTGGTCATGTCATGGATCTCTATTTCAAACAGGAAAGTGTTCACCCGGTAGCTGCCCGGTGGAATAATAGCTGTTTGCCGGCCTTTACGTCCGCCATTGAGCAGGAAGCCTTTGGCGTCCTGGAAAGTATCGCAATCCACCTTACGGGAAAGGATATGTCCTGTTTGCAGTTCCATACCATCTTTGGCCAGCACCAGTCCGATCTTTCCGGTAGGTATAACGGTGAAGGGCTGAAAAATAACTTCATACTGCCAGATCCATTTCCAGAAATAAACACCGGGTGGTAAAGTTTGCGCCTGGAAGCCGGCCTCGCCATCAGTAGCTATAATGCGGCCTTCCGGCAATTCCTGCTTTCCAAACAATACGAACTTTTTGGTCACCAGGCCAATACGGTCTTCGGGAATAATGACCAGTCCAAAGAAAACACGAAGGATAAACTTGTAAAATACAAGGCAAAGAAGGGGTAGGCCAATGAGCAGGGCCCACTGGATAAGTGTTAGGGATTCCATATAATTTAATGATGATTAAGTGTGCATAATAGGTATATAATGAACCGTAGATGTTGTTGAAATAGAACATCCATGACAGTGATAGTAAGTAATCATAACAATGGTATTACCGTGAACCGGGAGGCGAAGTATTATGGATCGTAAACCGGATAGATTGGTAGAGAGAAAGGTAGTGGCTGTTGCAGTGATCTTTTTCCATATTGGAAAATTGGTTGAGTAAAGGTAGAGAATGATTCGGGATTTCCATAGCCCCGGCAAAAATTTTGTCTTTACATAACATTTAACAATTGGCTACTTGCAAAAGGGCCCCCCGTTATAGTATATTTGGTATAATGACGGCAAACCTGTAAAATGTGGCTGTCATCCTTATGACCCTTTCCCGCCTCGTTTCTTTCATCTACTTATGGGTGTGCATAGCTGGGTTCATAGCCTGCCGGCAGCGAAAACCCGTTGTCATCCGCGCATATTACTATTGGCAAAACAGTACCACGGTAGCAGGAGAAGAAAAAGCATTCCTGAGAAAGCATGCCGTTACAAAGCTCTATGCCAAATGCCTCGATATTGACTGGAACAGTATTAATCATGCTTATCCGCTTACCATTACCAACGTTCACCACATTGCATACGGATTCAGCCATTATAATGATACCCTGAATGCAAAGGTGGTTCCGGTAGTCTTTATGACCAATAAGACCTTTCTGCAAATTGATTCGACGGAAATACCCATGCTGGCTACGCATATACTGCGCAAATGCATACCGGGCTTTGATTCCCTGAGCATTCCGGAGCATGGGAGCTATCACTATACAGTTCCCGAAGAAGTACAATTCGATTGCGACTGGACTATAACCACCGAAGAAAAATACTTTTACTTTCTCCGTTGTGTCAAAGCACAACTTGGCGCACGTCCGGTAACTATATCGGCTACCATCCGGCTTCACCAGTTCAAAAACCCTCATCTTACAGGCATACCGCCAGCCGACAGGGGGATGCTCATGGTATACAACATCAGCAGGCTTACAGAATATACGCCTGTTAACTCCATATATGATAACGAAAAAGCGAAGCCTTACTTCACCCGTAAAAAAAACTATGACCTGCCATTGGACATTGCCCTTCCCGCCTACTCCTGGGCCATCTTCTTCCATCACGGGAAATTCAGCATGATCGACAATGGCCTCACCCGCGATTCCCTCGAAAACATGTCCTTCCTGCGTCGCGCACCCAATGGCTTCTACCAGGTGACGGCCGACACAGTGTTGAGCGGTTTATACATACGTCCGGGCGATGAGATCAAAATGGAAAAAATAGAGGAAGCCACCTTATTGCAGGCAGCCGAAATGGCTGGCAGGGCCATCAACACAGCCGCTTTCTCCGTAGCCCTCTTCGATCTTTCCACACCTGAAATACAAAACTATCGCCATGAAACCATTGAGCAGGTATATACTCGCTTTGAGCGTTAGCTTCCTGCTGGTAGCGCCCAAGAAAATAGCACAGGGATGTGGCTTTTATATGTGGCCCGGTGAATACCGCTTCTGGATGCTTCAGCCCGACCTTACCAATCAAAAGGAATTGAGCCCTTTCTACCTCGCCACTTCCTACCTGTATCCGCACACCTACCAGTCGATGGACAACAGGCATTATGGCCCCAATATAGAAGAGTGGCGCACACTGACGGCTAACAAGGTAAAGGCCGCCGACATTGACACCATTCTATACCATACTGGTACAGGTGAATTTCTCGAACAACTGGACAGTCTGGTCCGCATCAATTCATTTGCCGCCTTCCTCGCAAAGCCGGGAAACAGGGATTACCTCCAATACATGCAGCTCAGCAAAAAAGCGGAGGCTATTGCTGAAAATCCAGATCCCTGGCAGGAAGGCATTTATCCCAATCCTGTTATTGACCGTACGATAAAACAAGCCAATGCCCTTTATAATGCCACTCAAAATACAACCATCCGCCTGCGTACGGCCTACCAGCTCATGCGGCTGCACGCCTATAACCAACAACGGAATTATATTGATACAATATGGAAGGAAAAAGTAGAGCGGGTACACTCGGCCAGTTGGATCAAAACGGCGGCCATGTACATAAAAGCGCTGCATACACCTTCGCCACAAAGTGATTACCTTTTTTCCAAAGCCTTCGACCGGGGTGACTACAACCGGGGGCATTGCCTGATCAACTTCAGGTCTTCCCAACTGGACAAAGCCTTGCTGCTGGCTACCAACAAACATGAGCGAACAGTGCTGTATGCCATGAAAGCATTTACCTACCCCGGCAAAGCATTGAACGACCTGGAAAAGATCTACCGGATGGAGCCAGGTTACAAAGAGATCAATTTCCTCCTGCTGAGGGAGATCAATAAAGTAGAAGATTGGCTGCTTACACCCGCCGTAACAGGCTTTGGACCCGCGCTATACGACTATGAAATAAGCCTGGAAGGCCCGGGCGCCGCTAATTACAAAAGGGACAAGGCCTACGCAGCAGCGTTGTACGATTTCATAAAAAAAATGATTGCGGAGAACAAGAACAGCAACAAAGCGCTTTTATACCTTTGTGCGGCCCACCTCGCTTTTGTTCAGGGATATTATGCAGCGTCACGCAATTACCTTACCAGGGCAGCCGCCTTTCCCCACCTTCCAGCCAACCTTAAAACACAGTTACTGGTTAGCGATGTATTGGTTAACCTTGCCACAGAGCCTGGCTGGAGCAAGGCTGCTGAAGTGAAATTCATGCGCCTGCTCAATAGTTCTGCTGAAGAATTGGGCGTACACGATCCGGCCATCATGAAAGATCAGTTAATCCTCTATGCCGGCAGGCAGTTGATGCGCAAAGGCGACAGGGCACGGGGATTGTTGTTATTGGGCAAAACCCGCAGGGCATTGGGCACCTTATCCATCAGTACACTCAAAAGAGTGTATGAAGTTATCTGGGAAAAAGCCACCGCCGCCGACTATGACAGCATGGTATCTATACTTACCCGCCAACATCCTGCTGCCTTTGAAAAATTTGTATCAGCCGGCGTATTGAAAGATGTCTGGGACAATGATGAAGAGTATGAAGACGAGTCCAACCCCGATGCCGAAGGATGGGACATCAACAGGCTGAAAGAAGGGAAAGCAGGATACTACATCCGGGAAGATAGCCTGGAAAAAGCCTGGGAGGTGTTGAAGCAACTTCCCGACTCTCTCTGGCGACAATATCCTTACGACCCTTACGGGAAGGGCGATCCTTTTTTGGTAAACATCAATCACCCTCATAGTGTAGACACCACAGAAAAAACATACAGCAAACCGCAGCTCATTGCGCAAATGATCAAACTGAAACAACAGGCGCAGCGCGAGCCGGAAAAAGCGGCGCTGTGTTACTTCAGGCTGGCCAATGCTTATTACAACTTTACCTACCACGGCAAGCATTGGATAATATCAAAACCCTGGTGGTCGACCGGCGATGGCGATGAGTATCACCTGAAAAATGTAGTACCCGGCTTCAATGGTAACTACTACGGTTGTGAAAGGGCCAAACAATACTACCTCAAAGCATTAAAAGCAACCAAAGACAAAAAGCTCGCGTCCCTTTGCTGTATGATGGCAGGGATATGCCAGGAAAATTACAGGAATTACCTGCTGGATATAGATGAGTGGAACGGCGTTGATAAATTCGCCAACCCCTACATCAAACTGCTGAAGCAAAAGAAAATGGGTACAGACTATTACCGGGAGATCATCGAAGAATGCGCTACCTATAACAGCTATGTCAAACAATTGAACAACTAATTCACATTCACCACCTTATCTTTCGGATACTTCACACTGTAACTCAGCCGGAACTTTTTGGACTCTCCGGGCGCTAATTCTACCTGCCAGTTCAGTATCCCCAACTCTGTATTGTTGGCGGCGCCGCTGGTTTCCAGCAACTCCACTTCAATATCTTTATTCGTTGATAGGGGGTATTGGTCTTTCAGCATCATATTTACCTTCTCCTTCTTATTGTTCTTAACCGTGATCTCATAAGTAAACACCTGCTTTTTATTGCTGCCCAGGAACTTCACACTGCTGAAGTCCTTCAGCTTTTCACGCGTCACTACTACCCGCTTGTCTTTGCCTAATGTGAAATTCAGCGTATCCAGGGTGGCATTCGGATCAATCATCGTCTTGCCGATATAAGTGCCTTCAAAAATAATATTGGCTTCACCGGGCAACAGGTTCAGGCTTTCCCAGTCAGCAATATCTGCCAGCAAATAAGCATCCTTGTCCACACGCGGGGCCGTAAAATATTTAAACTGGGCAGGCACCGTGAAGTCTTTCAAGGCTACCTGTTGCTCTTTTCCATTGGTAGGCACATCATAGGGGAGGTCAATTTCAAAAGTTACATTCAGTTCATGGTCATTCACCGATACATAATCACTCAACCCTTCTTTAAGCGTTATCACCACCGCACCACCAGCGGCACGGGACCCATATTGGGCTGTGGCTTCCCCCTCCTTCAATACCTTCACATCTTTAATAGCGTTTGGATGGATCTTGTTGTATTCTTTTTTGGTAATGGTATTCCCATTCAATATATACACAGGTTCCTGGTACTGCTTCGTCTCATCAGTGGACCCTTCTTTGGAACGGCCATAACCCACTACTACCACTTCATCCATGGAGGCGGTTGCCCCTGAGAGCTTACCAGACAGCCCCGGTATCTGCGCCATAGCAGTAGCAGGATATTGATAGGCCAGGAACCAGCTTTTCAATACAGGTGCATTATTGTTCTGGTTCGGTGTAGAAGTGGCCAGCGTTAACTTCACATCATTCCAGTCAATGCCGGTGGTTTGTGTCAGCTTCGCTTTATAAGCCAGCTTTACCGGTTTATTGATATTTTCTACTTTAAGGTCGTATGTGGGCGACCAGGAGGCCAGGGGAGTGATATAAGAAACGGTGAAATTAAAGGCGCCGCCTACCGGGCAATACACCTGCAGCAGCAGCTTGCCTACTGTTTTGGTATTCTTTTGTTCCTCTTCTTTGATCTGCAGGTGCAGTTTTGACAATACGTCCAGCAGTTTGGTTTCCTTCTCCCGGCATTGGCCCATTTCTTTCTGCAGTTCCAGTGTTTTCAGCCGGTAATAATCTACCATTTTGGTGAGCTCTGCTACACTTAATCCTGTCTGCGTGCCACCAATAGATTTATTCGATTTCAGTAAGTCCAATAATTCCTGGTCGGTCTTAATGGCTACCTGTACATTGGCCAGTTCTTTGGTCACCAGCTCCAGGGAATCTTCCAGTCGCCTGATCAGGGCTGTTTTTTGTACAGGCTTCAAAAAGTCAGTGGAAAGGGTGGAGGAAAGAATGGTGACATTGCCATCATTGCCAATCTGCAGGCTGTTCATATTGATCCGGTTACTGACGCCATCAATAATCAGTTCATTATTGCCGGCATCCAGTGTTGCCCGGGCTGTATGGGTAAGCTCAGCACCTGATCGGTAAACAGTAACGGTTTTCAGGGCGGCAGCTACTATATTCTTTTCTCCACCGGCCATTGTGGGTAGGCACAAAACGAAGGAGAAAGCTACTAAAAAGGAGATATGCTTCATAATGAGACATTTTGGTGAGTCTTATCATGGATGCATCTCTCCGTCCCATTACATAAAAAAGCCCGGAACATATTTGCTCCGGGCTATATATCTTTCAGACTTTCAGTCTATTTACTATTATATAGTAGTTCGTAGTACTCAGTCGCCATGCGGCCGGCCTCGAAGCGGAAGCGTACATCGCGCATGCCGTTCCAGGCTACCTGGCGCCAGGTGTCATAATTGTCATAATACAGGGGGAGTATTTCCTTCTCCAGGATGTCGTACAGTTTATTATAATCATAATCATCCTGCTGCTGCACATTCATCTTCGCATAATCGGCCTTCGGTACTACAAAACCATTGTGGGCATGGTCCATGAACTCTGGTATCCAGCCATCATCGGTAGAAAAATTCACGGCGCCATTCATCGCTGCGGTCATACCACTGGTGCCGGAGGCTTCACGCGGCACACGGGGATTATTGAGCCATATATCGGCCGATTGTTTCAATCGCTTGGATAAGGTGAGCTCATAACCAACCAGCACCGCTACGTTCTTATAATTCTTGCTCAGGTGCACCAGGTTGTTGAACTCATTGATCGCCGGGTAATCCATCGGGTAGGGCTTGCCTGCCCAGATGATCTGCACCGGGTATTTGGTGTTGGACAATAATTTCTCAAAACGCGCCTTATCACGGGTAAGGAATTCAGCCCTTTTATAGCCGGCAAAACGGCGCGCCCATACAATGGTGAGCACATTGGGGTTAAACACCTTACCGGTTTGGTCGGCTACAATCTCAAAAGCTCTTTTCTTCAGGTACTTCTTGCGGTCATCCCACCAGGTGTCATTGTTTTCATCCGAAGCGCGGTACAACTGTTTATCGGCCCAATAGCTCCAGTTCTGCGCATTGGTGATAGAGATGATGGGACAAATGCCGGGATACTTGCTCCACATTTGCCGGGATACCTCGCCATGTAAGGCCGATACGCCATTGGCCAGCTTGGCAAAGCGCAGGGCCACGAGGGAGTGGTTAAACTGGTCGTCCTGTAAACCGGTAAGCTTGCGCACTTCATCCAGTCCCAGTCCGCAGAAATAACTCATCTTATGGCAAAGGTTGATATCGTGCTTTTCATTGCCTGCTTCTTCCGGCGTATGGGTAGTGAATACGAGTCTTTTCTTAATGTCTTCTACATTACCGAATTTTTTGTACAGGTAGAACACAGAAGAAACGGCATGCGCTTCATTGAGGTGATAACGCTCGGGGTTGAAACCTATCTCATCCATCAGCTTGGCGCCGCCCACACCCAGCAGGATGAACTGCGCTACCTTGGTAGCTACATTCGCATCATAGAGGCGGTGGGTGATCGTTTGCGATACATAGTCATTCTCCGGCAGGTCGGTGCTCAGCAGGAACAGGGGCGCCGTCCTGAATGTTTCGGGATTCAGGTACCAGGCTTTCACCCATACCGGGTGGTCATGTATAATGATCTGGAACTTGATGCCTGTATCTTCGAGGAAACTGTAATGCTTTTCCATCCAGTTTACCTGCAGGGTCTGGTCCTGGTTGCGCGCCTGGTCATAATAACCGTATTTCCATAAAATACCAATGCCCACAAGGTTTTGGCGCAGTTCGTAGGCGCTCCGCAGGTGCGAGCCGGAGAGGAATCCCAATCCTCCGCTATAGATCTTCAATGGCTGGTGTACCGCGAACTCCATGGAAAAATAGGCTACCCGCCTGGAGAAACGCTCATCCGCCTGATAGGGTACTTTAAAGTTAATAAAACTCATATGCTGTTATACTTGATCATCAATCGTATTCCCATCTACTCACAACTCACTATTTGTGTATTTTTTACACAACAAGGGTGCAATATACTGGTAAAAATCTAAATGCATTGGTTTCACAACAGTCAACACATTTAATGCCAATACCAACGAAACAAAAAGACGCTTATTGCCTGGACCGGTTTTCCTTCTTACTTCCAACTCCTAATGCTGTCTTCTGAATGCTGTTTTCCAAATTCTGAATTCTGAATTCTGTATTCTTCCTCCTACTTCTTCTTCACCACCTTCTTCTTCGGATAACTGCCTTCAAAAAAACATTTAATATCACGGTAAGAGCCGCAGCCACCGGTCTCTTTCATCACCACACGGCTGGTACTAAAATTAAATTCCAGGGTGCATGGATTGCCGCCTTCCTGGAAAACGGCTACGGTAGGCGATACAAAACGGGCTGTTCCTTTCAGTTCGCCCCGGCAATCGCCTTTTTCAAAGTGAACAAAAAACTGCGGTTCGGAGGCGCGCTTCCCATCGCGTACGGCAATAAAATTCTTTTTGTCTTTTACATAATCGCCGGAGTACTTGTTTTTGGCGGGGAAAGTATCAATGGGATTGATAACATTGGCAATGATCTCTTCATTCGGTTCGGTAAGGATCAGGGTAAACTCGTTGGCGCCGCTGTTAAATATGTACACATTGCGCTTAAAAGTTGTTTCATTATTACCCCGTTTTTTCTCATAATAAGTAGTGATCTGGAATTTCCTGTCCAGCACCCCATAGGCCGATGAATGCTGGTCAAATCCTGTTTTTAACAGGGGCAGCATTTGCAGGAACTGGTTATCCTTGTCAAAGCAGGCCAGGTAGGCCACCCGTTTGGCGCCGGTAGTGGCTTTGATGAACAGGTAGGTTTCCTTGTCTTCTTCGCGGGTACGGCCCAGGGGAAATAGCTTGGGGGTAACGCCTTTGCCAAAATCCTTTTGTACCAGGCTGTCCGGGATGAATTGGGTAAATATCTTATACCCGATCTGCAGGGAATCTGTACTCTTTTTGACCAGGGTCGTGTCTGCTATGCGGATGGGCAGGGGCTTTTCGGGGAAAAACTCGATAAACTCTTTTATACTCACTGTTTCATCATCCTGCAGGGAAGTCTTTTTTCCTTTACAGGCCACGATCAACAGGAGAATGGGTAGCCAGGACAGATATCGTTTCATATACCGGGTTAAATCATTCACGGTTAAAAGTAATACATCCCCCTCACTCACTGAAAAGATTGTGTTTTAAGTTTCACGAATTAATTTTAGATTTGTCTAAATTTTAATTTAGGCGCTGCACAGAACAATGCATAAATGATGACAACCGTTAAATATTCCAGTAGTACGGAAAACTACCTCAAAGCCATCTTCCACCTGCAAAAGAGTGATGGTATTGTAACCACCAATGATGTGGCCAATGAGTTACAAACCCGGCCCGCTTCGGTGACCGATATGCTCAAAAAGCTCAAGGCGCAGAAGCTGCTCTTATATGAAAAATACAAGGGTTTCAAGCTCAGCAATGAAGGGCGCAAGGTAGCCCTGCAGATCATCCGCAAGCACCGGCTGTGGGAGTACTTCCTGGTGGAGAAACTGCATTTCGGATGGGATGAGGTACATGAAATTGCGGAAGAACTGGAACACATCAGCAGTAAGAAACTAATAGACCGGCTCGATGAATACCTGGGCTTCCCCAAATCAGATCCGCATGGCGATCCCATTCCCGACAGCAATGGCAAGTTCACCCTGCCCAAACAGGTAGACCTGCTGAACCTGCCGCTGAATAAAGTAGCGGAGGTAAGCAGCATTGGCGATCAAAGTCCTGAAATGCTGGAACTGCTGGGACATAAAGGCATAGCGCTCGGAACAAAGCTCGAAGTAAAAAAGAAGTTCGCTTTTGATAACTCACTGGAATTAAAATGTAAGAACCAGGCCGGCGTTACCGTAAGCGAGCATGTGGCCAAAAATGTGTTTGTAAAGTATGATGAATAGATTAAAACATGAACAGTCGCTCAGCGAGGTACATGAATCAATAGATGTCAATAACAAGGCGATCGGCTGGAAGCGCGTGCTGGCTTTTTTCGGACCCGCTTATCTCGTCAGCGTAGGGTATATGGACCCCGGCAACTGGGCTACCGACCTGGCCGGCGGCAGTAAGTTTGGCTACACCCTCATCTGGGTATTGCTCATGAGCAATATCATGGCGCTGCTGCTGCAAAGCCTCTCCGCGCGTCTGGGCATTGTGCGGGGCCGCGATCTGGCGCAGGCCAACCGGGAAACCTATCCCAAAACCATCAATTTCTTTTTATACATCCTGGCCGAAGTGGCCATTGCGGCTACCGACCTGGCCGAAGTGCTGGGTATGGCCATCGGCATCCACCTGCTCACCGGCATGCCTATCTTATGGGGCGTGGCCATTACGGTGCTGGATACCTTTCTGTTGCTGTACCTGCAGCGGCTGGGCATGCGCAAAATGGAAGTATTCATCATCGGCCTCGTAGCCGTGGTAGGTTTTTCCTTCCTGGTAGAGATCCTGCTGGCAAAACCGGCACTGTCGGATATGGCCTCCGGCCTGGTACCCCGGTTACCCAATGATGAAGCATTGTACATCGCCATTGGTATCATTGGCGCTACCGTAATGCCGCATAACCTCTACCTGCATTCGGCCCTGGTGCAAACGCGTAAGATCAACCGCACCAGGCAGGGCATCAAACAGGCCCTGAAATGGAGCTTTGTCGACTCTGCCATCGCCCTCAATGTGGCTTTCCTCGTAAACGCCGCCATACTCATACTGGCCGCTACGGCTTTCTTTAAGCAAGGCCTTGTTGTAGATGAGATCAAGGATGCGCACACCCTGCTGTCCGACGCCTTGGGCACCAAAATAGCCCCCATACTATTTGCCGTTGCCCTCATCGCTGCCGGACAAAGTTCTACCATCACAGGCACCCTCGCGGGGCAGATCGTCATGGAAGGTTACCTGCGCCTGCGCATCAATCCCTGGATACGGCGTTTGCTCACCAGGCTACTGGCCATTATTCCGGCCCTCATCGTGATCTATATTTTCGGCGATAAGGAAGTAGACAGCCTGCTCATCCTGAGCCAGGTCATCCTCAGCATGCAACTGGGCTTTGCGGTGATCCCGCTCATCCATTTTGTGAGCGATAAAAAAGCCATGGGCGCTTTTGCTATCAAGCCCATTGTACAAATAGCTGCCTGGCTCATAGCCACCGTACTGGTATACCTCAACATCCGCATGGTGATCAATGAGGCGGGTAAAGTGTTTAATGAACCAGGGAATCTTTTCTGGAAAGTGATCATTGTGGCAGGCGGACTTTTATTCCTGCTCCTGTTGCTGTTCACCGTTTTCTATCCTTTGTTCAGCAAGCGGGCGAAGCCGGTATCCATACAAATGCACCCCGATGTGGAGGGCCTGAAGCCGTTGGTAGTGCCCACCTATAAAAAGATTGCCGTAGCGCTGGAATTTGGCGAGCGTGATTCAGCCCTGCTGGCGCATGCCATCGGGCAGGGGAAAGCGGATACGGAGTACGTGCTCATCCATATTGTGGAAAGTCCTACTGCGCGGTTGCTGGGGCAGGAGAGTGACGACTTTGAGACGCGGGCCGATGAAGAGCGCCTGCAGTTCTACATCCGCCAGTTGTCCGAACGGGGATTCACCACCACGGGGCACTTGGGTTTCCGCGACCGGGCCAAAGAGATTGTGCGACTGGTAAAAGAGAACGGGGCCGATATGCTGGTCATTGGCGCCCACCGCCACAGCGGCGTGAAAGACTGGCTCTATGGCGAAACGATCAACTCGGTAAGGCATGAGCTGACAATACCAGTACTCGTAGTAAATCTTTGATTTTGCGTTTCGGGTTTTGCGTTTCGGGTTCTTTAGGTGTAGCAACGTAACAAGTTGCGATTTGGTGGTTTGTAGAACTGTCATTACAAAAACAGCAGGCTGAAAATAGGCAGGTAAGCTCAAGTCGCGGCAGCAACCCGAAACTCAGAACTCGAAACCCTGGACTTCTTCTTCTTCCGGCCCAACCAGATCATAACACCGGTTACAGGAAGAGAAGCCGCAATCAAACTGGCAAAGAAGGCCAGGAATTTACCCGGCAGTCCCCATACGGCGCCGGTATGAATATCATAATTCATGCGGTAGATCTTATCGGCTGTACGGGCCTCCTCTATTCGTCCCCACACATGCTTCACCGGTATTTCTTTCAGGGTGTATTGGTCATAGAAGCGGTAATCCGTTTGCCAGTACGTGTCTTTATCTGCATTCAGGGCAGCTTCAATAGCGCCGGAGTCTGAGGTGGGGAAGTGCATTTCAATCACCTCGGCATGGGTGGCTTCCTTACGCAATTGCTCCCAGATCACATCTACCGGTTGGGTATAGAGCGGTTGGGCATTTTTATCCGACAGCGGCTCTTCATACACGATCGATTTCTCCCCGCCCACGCTCCAATAGGCTGCTTTGGCAAACCATTGGAATCCCCATACCAGTCCGGTCAGTGCAATAAAGATCACTACCCAGGTCATATAAAAACCAAACACATTGTGCAGGTCATAATTCACCCGGCGCCAGCGCGCATTCCATTTTACGCTGAAGCGTTGTTTGCGGGCCGCCTTGTTCTTAGGCCACCAGAGGATGAGGCCGGAGATCATCATCACCACAAATATCAGTGTGGCGGTAGCGATGATGGGCTGACCAATAGCCGGCGGAAGCCATAAATAAAAGTGTCCGTCCAGCACCCAGGGGAAAAAGCCGGATTCCATATCCTTTGCCTTCAGCACCTGTCCGCTATAGGGATTGATGTATACAATATCATAGTAGTTCTCCGGCTCAAATTGATAAAAAGATACCTGCACGGCATCGGTTTTACTACCATAAGCTACACTGTGTATCTTTTTGCCGGGTAGTTCCGCTTCTGCAATAGCCCTTAGCCGGGAGGGCTGGATAGTGGGTTTGTTTTCCGCTTGTACAAACCGGTAGGGTTGCGTCATCTCCTGTATCTCGGCCTGGAACGCATACAGGCAGCCGGTAACGGCTATAATAAACACAATGGCCCCCGAGGTAAGCCCCAGCCAGAGATGCACTTTACCAATGATCTTTTTGAAAGACATGGCTGCAAGATAGGAAGGGCCATTTGCTAAATTGGGAAAACTGTTTACGGAAAGCGGAAAGAAGCCGGAATACTATAAAAAAAGCGCCTCCTGTATCCAGGAAGCGCCCTTAAAATATCAGCGACCGCTAACGGCTGTTTTAATCGAGGCAAAGGCGCTAATAGCTAACGGCTAAAAGCTAACAGCTTCTTCCCCTACGCACTACACGTCACACAACCCTCTTCCATCGTACACGTAGCACCCACAGGGATCACATCGCCATCGGCGCCTTCCACTACCTTCAAGGAATGGTTATCGGTGAGCGGCTCGGTCATCTTGCCGCCTTGTTTTTCTACCGTAAACTGTACGGCCTGGGAGGCTGCCTTGGTACGCAGGTAATACATACCGGTTTTCAATCCCTTCTTCCAGGCATAAAAGTGCATGGAGGTGAGCTTGCCGGTAGTGGGCGCATCCACAAACAGGTTCAGCGATTGGCTCTGGCAGATGTAGGCGCCACGGTCGGCGGCCATATCGATCAGCGTACGTTGCTTGATCTCCCATACCGTTTTATAGATATTCTTGATATGCTCGGGCAGACCATCAATCTTTTGGATAGAACCATTGTGTGAAATGATCCTGTTCTTCATCTCATCATTCCACAGGTTCAGCTCTACCAGGTCTTTCAGCAGGTGCTTGTTCACCACTACAAATTCCCCGCTCAGTACGCGGCGTACATAAATATTGGAAGTATAGGGTTCAAAGCACTCATTATTGCCCAGGATCTGGGAGGTAGAGGCGGTAGGCATCGGCGCCACCAGCAGGGAGTTGCGGATACCATGCTTTATCACTTCTGCTTTCAGGCTGTACCAGTCCCAGCGCAGGGTAGGTTCTGTGCCCCAGGCGTCGAACTGGAAAATGCCTTTGGAGGCAGGGGAGCCGGCAAACGTTTCATAAGGGCCTTCTACTTTCGACAGGTCTTTGCTGGCGGTCATCGCTGCAAAATAGATCGTCTCGAAGATCTCCTTATTCAGTTGCTTCGCCTCTTCGCTTTCAAAAGGCAGGCGCATCAGGATGAAGGCATCGGCCAGACCCTGTACACCCAACCCGATGGGACGATGGCGCAGGTTGGAAGTGCGCGCTTCTTCTACCGGGTAATAATTATTGTCAATGATCTTGTTCAGGTTCTTGGTCACTTCATACGTTACCTCGTACAACTTCTCGTGGTCAAACTGGCCATTGTTCACAAAGCGGGGCAATGCCAGGGAGGCGAGGTTACATACCGCTACTTCATTTTCAGAAGTGAACTCCAGGATCTCTGTACACAGGTTGCTGCTCTTGATCGTGCCCAGGTTCTGCTGGTTCGATTTGCGGTTGGCGCTATCCTTGTACAGCAGGTAGGGGGTGCCGGTCTCGATCTGTGCGTCGAGGATGGCAAACCACAGGTCCTGCGCTTTCACCGTTCTGCGGGCGCGGCCTTCCTGCTCATATTGGTGATACAGTTTTTCAAATTCTTCTCCCCAGCATTCATGCAAGCCCGGTGCTTCATGCGGACAGAACAGGCTCCACTGGCCATCGCTTTCCACGCGCTGCATAAACAGGTCGGGGATCCAGAGGGCATAAAACAGGTCCCTGGCGCGCATCTCTTCTTTACCGTGGTTCTTGCGCAGGTCGAGGAACTCAAACACATCGGCATGCCAGGGTTCCAGGTAAATGGCGAAAGCGCCTTTGCGTTTGCCGCCGCCCTGGTCTACATAGCGGGCCGTATCGTTAAATACGCGCAGCATGGGGATGATGCCATTGCTGGTACCATTGGTGCCGCCGATATAGCTGCCGGTAGCGCGGATGCCGTGGATAGAAAGACCGATACCGCCGGCGCTCTGTGATATCTTGGCCGTTTGTTTCAGCGTATCATAAATGCCGTCAATGCTGTCTTCCTTCATCGTGAGCAGGAAGCAACTGCTCATCTGTGGTTTGGGCGTACCGGCGTTGAACAGGGTAGGCGTGGCATGGGTAAACCAGCGCTCCGTCATCAGGTTATACGTCTTGATGGCGCTGTCAATATCTTCCTTGTGAATACCGATGGCCACCCGCATGTACATGTGCTGGGGACGCTCTACCACTTTACCATCTACTTTCAGCAGGTACGATTTCTCCAGTGTTTTAAAACCGAAATAATCAAAGCTGTAATCGCGGTCGTAAATAATCGTGCTGTCCAGCAGCTCGGCATGTTGCTCAATGATTGCCCATACATCATCGGCAATCAGCGGAGCGAGCTTGCCGGCCTTGCTGTCTTTGCATTCATACAGCAGTTTCATCGTGCCGCTGAAGCTCTTCGTGGTATTTTTATGCAGGTTGCTCACGGCTATGCGGCTGGCCAGCAGGGCATAGTCGGGGTGTTTTACGGTCAGGGAGGCCGCTGTTTCCGCAGCCAGGTTGTCCAGCTCGGTCGTGGTCACCCCATCATACAATCCTTCAATTACTTTCTTGGCTACATCAATGGAGTTTACAAACCGCCTGTCGAGCCCATAGCATAGTTTTTCTATGCGGGCAGTGATCTTGTCAAACTTGACAGATTCTTTTTTGCCGTTTCTTTTTATTACAAACATGGGTCAGTAAGTATTTATGATAAGTGATGAATATTCTATTAAAAATCTTCTTCGAGAGAGAAATTCTGCGCTTCCTTGTTACCCGCAATCACCCCACTCTTCTGGTAATCCCCCACGCGCTTCTCAAAGAAGTTGGTCTTTCCTTCGAGGGAGATCATCTCCATGAAATCGAAGGGGTTGGTGCTGTTAAACATCTTGGGATAGCCCAGTTCACTCAGCCAGCGGTCGGCCACAAACTCAATATACTGCTGCATCAGTTTGGCATTCATACCAATCAGGTCTACCGGCAGGGCTTCGGTGATGAACTCTTTTTCGATCTTCACGGCATCGCCAATAATGGCATATACTTCTTCTTGTGTCATTTGCTGACGAAGCATGCTGTACAGCAGGCAGGCAAACTCGCAATGCAGGCCTTCATCGCGGCTGATCAGTTCATTGCTGAACGTAAGGCCGGGCATCAGGCCTCTTTTCTTCAGCCAGAAAATGGAGCAGAAGCTGCCACTGAAGAAAATACCTTCCACGGCGGCAAAGGCTACCAGTCTTTCTGCGAAAGAACCGTTCTCGATCCAGCGCAGGGCCCATTCTGCTTTCTTCTTCACCGCGGGTACGGTGTCGATGGCATGGAACAGGCGGTGCTTTTCCTGCGGATCTTTAATATAAGTGTCTATGAGCAGGGCATACGTTTCGGAATGGATATTCTCCATCATGATCTGGAAGCCGTAGAAGCAGCGTGCTTCGGGCAATTGTACTTCACTCATGAAGTTCACGGCCAGGTTTTCATTCACAATGCCATCGCTGGCGGCAAAAAAGGCCAGCACGTGTGAAATAAAATGACGTTCCCCGTCGTTTAAGCTGGCCCAGTCTTTCATGTCGCCGCTGAGGTCAATCTCTTCCGCTGTCCAGAAACTGGCTTCATGCTTCTTGTACATCTCCCACACACGGGGGTAGTTAATGGGCAGGATCACAAAGCGGTCTTTGTTTTCCTGCAGTAATATTTCATTTTCGTTGCTCATGGTATTCAAAGTATTTAATTGATATCATCTTTCTCTTCCACATTGCCGACTGCCGATTGCCGGTTATACCGACGACAATTCCCCTCCAACAGAAATATATTCTATGGACGGAACCAGTAATCACCCGTTACAAAAGGGAACGACACGTACCTGGCCACAGCGCTGCCCGGAGGGGTAAGGGGAACAGCGTGGAGCCCGTATAGCAGTGCAATTACCTTTGATGCGAAGGTGTGGCACTCAATTGTATGGCAGGTGTCTGACTTTATCCGCCGGAGGCGGAATTCACAGTTGCGCAACAGTCCATGATTTTCACATGGTTCCCTTTTAAATCCGGTCTAAATGCTTGTTTATGAGCCCTATAGACCGGATACCGGTACAATTTTTTGTAAAAGAGCGAATACAAACTTAGCCTTCCCGGCGGGGCAGGCCAAACTAACTTAGTAACAGGGGGTGGATAATTACTGTGGCGTGTTTCAGGTTTCGTGTTCCGGGTTCTTCAGGTGTAGCAAGCTGATGAATTTCAGGATTGCTGGTTGATGGGTTCGGGATTACTACGTGTAACCATTTGATTAATCTCAAATAGCAGGCTGCTAAGTGATAATAAGGCGCTTTAAAAGCGCGGCAGCAACCCGAAACTCCAAACGCTAAACCCGAAACCGATAGGTGAAAACCCTTAACCCAATGTTAAGAATTGAGATAATGGTCATTTATGGAAATTTTACTCCCGATATCTAAAACAAGGTAGTGGAAAAATACACGAAATTTATAGTGAGGCCCCACTGGGAAACCAAGAGGCCCATATGATCATGAGAAAATCTATGCAGTTTCAATAACCCGGGCCGTCTCTTCCTGAACAAACGGGAATGCTACGATAGCTTATGTATAGTTCGCCGGTCCGGGTTATCTGAAATTGCTCACTGGCCCACTTTTTAACCCTTATATACAACTGCTACAAAGGCTACACTGATTAGTTACTAACCGTACCCGTGAACACCCGACTTTGCTTATAAGTATGGTATTGATGTATTGCATGTTGAACAGGCGAACTGTCTGTGCTGTATCCATGTAAAACGCCCTAACATTAAGAAATCGAACCTATCAATGAAAAAAAGTTTCATCGTGGGGATCATATCCCTGCTCCTTATCCTGTTGATGGTATATGCTGCCATGGCCAAGCTCAATGATTACTACAACTTCCGCTTTGGCCTCAGCGAATCGCCCATCATTGCTCCTTTTGCCGGCCTGCTCGTATGGGCGGTACCTGTTACCGAACTGCTTATTGCCGCTATGTTATCGCTGCCTTTCCTGCGCCTGGCCGGCTTGTATGCCTCCTTTGTGTTGATGTTGCTGTTTACCTTGTACATTATTGTGATGCTTTCTTTTTATAAGGACATTCCCTGTTCCTGCGGGGGCATCCTGGAAGAAATGTCGTGGGGAGCGCATATTGTGTTCAACCTGGGCTTTGTATTGCTGAGCGCCTGGGCCATCATGCTGGAGAAAAAGCGCCGACGACGTTTACCGGCTGTGGAAGCGGTGCCGCTGTCACGTTAAGTGCAGGGTGGCTCACCCGTCGAAGAGCTGTCGAAGCGCTTCTTCAGTCGCCAGCCTCTGGCTGGTGACGGCTATTTCAAAGCCTCCGGCTTTGCTATTCTAAAAGGAACCTGTCGAAGCACGCCACAGCCATTCACCATCGCCTATTCTTTTGAATCTATACTGTTAATCATTAAACCAATGTGTCATGCGAAAGAACATTCTTGAGCGCCTGGAACGCATCGACCGCCTTATCCGCATTAAAGGGACCGGAACCCCCGCAGAACTGGCGGCCAGATTAAAAATGTCTGAAAGAAACATCTACCAGTACCTCAACCTCATGAAGGACCTGGGAGCGCCCATCAAATTTGATCCTTTCCGGGAGACTTATTACTACAGTGAAGATGGGCAATTCATCATCTGTTTTCAACGCGCCACCAATGGAGACGGTACTAAAGACGACAAGAAACCTGCTATTAAAAAGTCTGCTTAACCCGTGCATGAATCATAACACAGTACTGCACAATGGGTGCAGTACCGCTATGTAAATTGGAGGGAGAAAGCCAGTGGTAAGTGACCCCACTTACCACTCGGCCTTCCCATGACTATGAATGATCTTTGTTGCAGCCCACATCAAGATCACAATCTAAATATTTTTTCAAGATGAAATACCTCCGCATGTTCGAAGCAGCTTCCGGTCTCTTTCCTAAACGGATCAACGTTACCCTTATTGATGCCGCTAATGGCAACTATCTGGGCAAATACAAAATTCCCGCCGAACTTCTACCTGCTGCTTTCAATCGGCCAATTACGCTGGAAATTGACAATATCAACTGGCGGGTATTGCAGGCTGACCCTGTATTGGCCGATGATTTCCTGTTCTCCAAAAAGCTTTCCTTACAGGTGCAGCAGGCTGCTACCGTTGGTGAGGGGCAGTTGAAATATAGCCTGCCTACTGTTTGCAGTGACTTACCAGCCACCGGAGCCACCAGCTTGTACCACGATTTTACGCTCGAAATAACAGACTCCGATTGGCGGCAGGTAGAGTTTGTGCCGCTCTCACAATCGGAGATAATAGAAGAAGCTGTAAAAACTATCGAAGCTATCCTTAATGGCCAGCTCAATCCATTATTAGGATATGAACTACAATATATAAGGAATAATGGTTTACAGTTGGCTCTTGCCATTTCTTTGGATGAGTTTTGTTCACATATCATCAATCCTATGAAAGGTAATATCTTTTATAATAATGCTGGCTTCGTGCAAAACGGATTTGCAGTACGGAGTAATAGTTATGCTTACTATGGCATCTTGGAAAACGGATTGATTCGAACCTTATGTTTGCAGCAATTCGATTGGGCCGATGATGAGTTTATGTGCGTGCTTTCTACATATGAATTATCTTTGATCGACTGGTGCAATGCCTCCCGCATTAGTGCCGAAGCCGGGGAAACTCCTAAAAGCGAGTTCATTAATATATAATATGACTTTTGTCTTTTTGAACGAGCGAAGCGGAGTAGGAAATCTATTATCGAAGCAAACGTACCCACAACTTACCACTCACAGTTCATCCCTCTTCTACAATAATCACTTATGCCAACACATCTGTAATATTAATATTCCACTGAAAAAATTTGGCAGCATGAGTTGGTAATTTAGTAGAACTAAAGATGAATTCTATGTTTGAGTTGCTTAACCGACTACAACGAATTGATGCTTTTATTCAACTACGCAGCACCGGGAAAAGCTGGTGAATTGACGTGCTAAACCAACTAAATAACTCTCCCCAATAATTACCATGCTAATAGAAAATGACTTCATCCAACAGATATGCATTCATTTGGAGAAGCTGGAAAGCCTCATACGGGAAGAAAACACCGGGAATGCGGTTGAGTTAGCCCAGAAAGCTGGCATTACCAGCTCCCAGGTTCTCTCCTTCATTCATTTTATGAAGGAAGCCTGCGGGGAGCTGATCTGGTACGACAACGAGAGAAATACATATTATTATGTGACCAACTATAGTGAAAGTTAATCCAGGAGGCTAGCGCATTGACGCCTGTGAATTGCCATATTTTCCCTGCAACCTCCCACAATCCGATCCTTTGTAATGGTTAGGCAATGATTTAGTAAACTTTTCCAGTTTCTGTTCAAAAGAGGGGAAAATAACCCCTCTGGTGTAGCAGTAGAACTAAAATTAGTACATAAGGAAAAATTGAATTACCGCAAGCGGTTGTGGATTTTGCGTCCATGATGTCGTGAAACCGTAAAATGCTGTCGTCATCGAGAATACAGTATTGCCTCCTAACAAAACCGATGCATATGTTAAAAGATTCAATTTTACGCATCCAGCAAATAGACAACCTTATCAAAAGGAAAGGAACGGGATCACCGGATGACTTCGCTGCCCGCCTTCATATTTCCCGAAGATGCCTTTATGACTATATCAATAAAATGAAGGACTGGGGAGCACCCATTGAGTACGACCTTTTTAAGCAAACCTACTATTATACTGAAGAAGGCAAGTTTACAATTGCTTTCACGTGCAATTAAGAAACCGCATTCCTATACCAGGTGCGTCGACACTAACCGCTGATGCACACCTTTTATTAAACCTATTCTCATGAAATCAACATCCATTGTTATCACATCAGAAATTTCCATGGAAAATCAGTCCCTTCCTGCAAAGGGAAAAGCAGAGAAAAGGGCAGGTAATCGGGTGGGATATCATTATATAATATTGAAGAGCTTTAAGGAAAGCACCAAAAATGATGTAGTCAAATGCTGGTATATCAAGGGGCTCCTCAATTTTGGTGTTTGTGTAATAAAAGAGGGAAGTTTGGGGGACTCCAAAGACCGGAGCGGCAGAGATATAATTGACCGGTTAAAGTGGCAAAAGCACTTGCATGAAAGCCTGCAAGACAAAGTGCGGATTCCCCGGCTACTTGGCAGCTTTGAAGAAAATGGCAACTATTACCTGGTCATAGAATTTATCGCAGGCAGGCCGCTGCACACCTTATTGGCAGAGAAACGAAAAGCCGAAAGACAGAATGTTTTTGCCAGGCAAGGGGTGGATAAACGCCTGGCGGGCTACCTAGTGCAGGCGGCGGAAATCCTTGAAAAATTACATCGTGTAGGTATTGTTCACCGTGATTTTACCCCCAATAATTTACTGATTACCGGTAGGAGAAAAGTGGCGCTCATTGATATGGAGCTCTCCTATTCCTTGAGGCAGCAATTCCCACAACCTGTTTTTACCCTGGGCACCTACGGTTACATGTCCCCCCAACAGGAGGCCATGCAGGTACCCACTAAGGCCGAGGATATATACGCCTTGGGAGCTATCCTGTTCCTAGCCTGGAGCGGCGTGGCACCAGCAAAGGTCTTGCGGGAGTCTTGGGATTCGGTACAAAAGAAACTGCCCTTTTTCATTGCTGACAAACACATTGCCGAACTGATCGGTCAATGCCTTTCCCCAGAGGTTGCCATAAGGCCCGATGCTGCCACCATTGCCGGAACACTCAGACAATACAAGGCGGATCTGATCAAAGGGACGGCCCGGCCCCTCAACTCGACCATCACGGTTTCGAAGGAGGAAATAATGGTTGCGGCTACATCTGCCCTGCAAGCCATGTGCAGCCCTTTAATGGCAGACCCGGAGAAAGGTTGGTTCGCCGTGGATATGAAGGCTTCCCCAAAAGAAGATAAGTCAAAGCTGCAAAAAGCATGGTATGCTAGTTTTAACCGAGGCGCATCGGGCATTATCTACCTGCTGGCGCGTGCCAAACAGGTCGGCCTGGACACCGGTTCCGCACAACCGCTTATAGAGAAGGGGCTTGATTTTATTGCCACCAAATATATCAATCGCATCGGCCAAGCGACTACTGGGCTGCATTTCGGGGCAGATGGCATTGCAGCCGCCTTGGCAACGGCCATGGATGCAGAGTTGATCGAGTCATCGCCGACTTACCAACGGTGGGTCACGCAGTTGTTGCAAAAAGCTAATCCTGCTATTTCCATCGCCCATGGTGCGGCGGGCCAGGGTATGGCAGTCCTTTTGAGCGGTGGGCATCTGCCGTGGCATACCTACCATGCCCTGCTACAAAAATATGCAGAGGTGCTTATTCAGCGACAGCAAAAAGATGGAAGCTGGATAAACGGGTATTATACCGCCCGCTTTGGACGGAAGAAAGCGAGGGTGACACGGGGATTTTTAAGTGGTATGGCAGGACAGATTGCATTTTTGTTGGAATATGGTCACCTGCTGCAGCATGAACCCAGCATGGAGGCTGCCCGGCAAGGTCTATATTGGCTATTGGGGCAGGCCCGTCCGAAAAAAGGAACGCTGCTATGGCGAAGCTCACAAGGTAAAGCGCTGTCGTATAGTTTTTCGGATGGGATCGCCGGCGTTGCCCTTGCTTTTATCAAAGGGTATGAATATACTCGGGAAGAGACCTTTGGGAAAGCCGCTTCAGCAACACTGCATGCACTCCCAGTTAACCTGACTGATAACGGCCTGTCCCAAGATACTGGGCTGGCCGGATTGGGAGAAGTATACTTGGAAGCATTCCGTGTGCTGAGGGAAAATCATTGGCAACAGCGTGCCGATTGGATCGCCCAAGTAATCATGCAACTGCGCCAAGTGCATCCGCAACATGGCGACTATTGGTTAGTGGAAGGTGAAAGGCAGCCAGTGGCAAATTTTATGGTAGGCAATAGCGGGGTCATCCATTTCTTGTTGCGTTACTGCCAACCGGCGGTATTGGGCTTGCCGTTGTTTCCGACTACATCCCTTCCTTCATCGTAGCTGACGCCTGGATCCCTCCAGACCGATGGCATAGATACGCAAATGCTTGGGCCGGATGATGAGTCCTTCCAGAGATCCTTCCGCCAAGTCGTTATAGGGTAGATTGACCAGATGTTTTAGTAATGGACTTTCTTGGGGAACATTGGGTACATGGGTAACAATCAAATCGATCCCGTACTTTTTGCGGATATCTTTTAATTGCCCTTCACTAACTTCCCCGTTCCAAAATCCGTTATAGGTAAGTGGATTATAATCCCCGGAAAATAAATGATCCCAATCTGGTAGCGTTGCTGGTGGTAACGTCCCGCTGTAAAACTGTCTCGCATATTGGTTAATGGTAGCCAGCGATAGTTCTAGGTTGCCGAACTGCGGTAAGATCCCTCCCTGGATAAGGAGGATTCGTCCTACCTTCTCTACTATATTGCGCGAGTACAACCAATGCCATAAAGTATTATTGCCATCATAGAGGGCATTAACCGCGGCATTTCCACCCATGTTGCCGGCGTAGGAGGGATGATCAAACCGCCAGTGGCCCCCCAGCGCCGAAAAATCCCCAATACCGGGGATATAATGGAGGCGCCCGCCAGCCAGGCGTGCCTGCTGGTCCAGAGAATATAGGAACCACAGATATTCGCTGACCGGGGTACGGCCGGCCATGCGATCGCCGAAAACAACGAGGTGCCCATCCCCAAAAATCCAGCGGTATTTGTTGTTGATCATTTTTACCCTTTTTAGCAAAAGGCGAAAGGCGGCAAAATCACCTGCGTACACCGGTAGCACAAACAATTTTCTGGGCCGAACCGATTGGAAGGGAGTTGCCTGGGACATGGCACCAAGCCGAAGGGCAAATGATTTGGCTGACCCATCGCTTTGCGGAAGCTGTAACTTTAAGGTAATGGCGTTTTCCATCGTCGAAGAATTGTACTGATATAAATGGTAGGAGGAAAAGACGCTCAGCGTCCGAGTCCCCCGAAAAAATGAGCCAAATCGCTTTTAATCGTAGCGGGTGTACAGGATACTTTTCTATATACTTTACTGCCCGTGGCGAAATACACGTTAGGATTGGTAGAGGTGAGGATCCGGGATAACCCAGTCGTATCATAATAGATGCCGGGCGCATACGGCAGCTCGTGCTCCTGCTGCGAAAAATATCCACCGATCGTCCTGAGTCCACCACCCGTAATAATCACATAGTGCCGGCTGTCCAACCTACGCTGATATTTGACGATACTGTCAATTGCTTTCTTCCGGCAAGCAGGGCAACTGGCCGTCACCGGCAAAAACAAAAACTCCAGGGAATCACCGCGCGCGTGGATACCCAGCCGGTGGCCGGTCAGTTGATTAATCACTTTAAACAAACTGTCTTGTACAACTGAATCATGGATGATGCCGTGGGGCTCACTATCGGCGATGGGTTGGGGGGACTCACCTGATCGACAGCTACATATCCAGGCTACCCAAAAGATCATGATCATTGGTACAAATCGCATAACTGGTTATATTTTATGATGCTTGATGGATAGGGACGCCTATGGCACTTTGGCCAGATGAGTGGCGGTCGTATCTTCTTGGTAAGCCAGGCGTAATAAATGGATACTATACTGGTCGCTGGCCCGGGTCCGCACATACATCTGGCCGTCGGCCGTAAAAAATAACGTGGACAGGGAGAAATTTCCCGCCAGGTTGCATTCTCCAATAATCCGTAGTTCCTGGTCGAAAAAGATCAGGCTTTTGTTTTTACTTTTTTTGCCCAGTAAGAAGTCCCGTTCCTGGATTCTTTGCTCGGCTACACGGAGGTAACGCTTTTGGACTGGGTCAAAATAAATGTTTTCATAAGAGTCTCTTTTGTTGAAAGCCGTTTTCATCGCATCTTCCGCTGTCCGCTCCTCCTCTCTGACGGCAGGGATGTCACCTTGCTGAAACTTACTTTTTCCATTGTAGGCCATGTGATAACCAGCAAGATCTGTTTCATATAAGTTGGAATCGGCCGCATAACTGAATACCAACCTGTTTTTATCATTGATGCAATAACTGGTGGCAAAAAAGAAAAAGCCGTATAAGCTATCCTGGTACCTTGCTGGAGGAGCGTAGAGTAGCATGGAATGTTTGGAGGTAAAATCCAACTCGTACAGCGATTTCCACTTCCGGTAGTCTTTTTTCTTTTTGGCGGAAAGTATCGGGGAGGCTTTCAGGTACAGTTTTCCATCATGAAAGAATGGTGGCGCTTCCGGTCGGAAGGAGGCCAGCGCCGGAAATGGATTCGGTTGAAATGAGATGGAATCTTGCAAAACTAAAGAGCGGTTGAACCGGTATACCATGTCCTTGTTGATGACATAAATGCTGTCAGCATTCTTAATATAGACCGTTGTCTTTTTGCTAAGCCCACGATACGGCAATAGATGCTTTAGTTTGATCTTGGTTGTTAATTGCCCGGTGCGAAAATTATAGATACAGACAGCCCCGGAGATTTTATCGTAAAAGGCAATGTATTCGATGCCTTGGTCCATATAGTAGTTAAATGAACGGACGCTATTATAACTGTCGCTTCTCAATGTAAAATGCAGGGTATCAGCAGTAGGTACCAGTGAAATATGACGGTAAGTGGGTGCCTGGTATTGGTATTGCGGGGTTGGCAATTGCCGGCAACCTACTAACCACAGGCTAAAGGCAATAGTTGCCACATGAAAGAAACGGGGATTACCAGATGGAGGGCACAGTTTCATATGTAGGCATTTTTATGTAGGTTTATTCAAAAGTAATTCCGTGGCGTATATCCAGCCGAGGCAATGATTAGGATTATCTACGCCCGGATAGTTGTCAAATGGACACCTTTTGCATAGGCATGTGCTTGACGATGATAACGCTAGTCATTGACAGTAACAAAAGTAGATGGAGGGGGTGCAGATTTTTGGCAGCGGATTGTTAAATCCTACCCCCGACCCATGAGAAAAAAAGAAACCAGGACTTTAAATAAAGCCCTGGCTCTTAATTGTATCAATGCGAATATTCCTGGGTTGTACTTGGGAATATCTGTTTACTGTATCTGTGATTAAGGGATATCAATCGTTACACAGTCAGCTACGCCATGAGACAACTTGGTATCTGCGGTGATAGTAGTATCCCCTGAAGTGCCACTGGAAGAATTAGGGCCGGAGCCAGTGCCAGTACGTGTCCAGCAGTTGGCGTCGTCTACAGCAACTGTGCAACTGCGATCAAGTACTTGACCGATATCGTCCGGATTAGTGGAATCTACTACTATTCCATTACAGTCGTCTACTGCTTTGGGTTGAGCAGGCATAAAAGCTGATGCCACAGCAGAGGCTGCCAGCAATACTACGCCAAGCACCGAGAGTTTCTTTAATGATACTTTTTGCATAAGGTTTTTTTTAAAAAATGGTGAATAATAATAATTGGCCAATCGATTACAATAACAAATGTAGATTCCCATCGTGCAGATTTTTGGCAGCCGATTGTTAAATGTTACCATTAGGAGATTGGCGGGTACAGCGGTCAGTTGGCAAGGCAATGTGTGGCATTGATGGTAGTAATTTGTCAGCCTATGACTGCCTCACGGTGTCAAATGATACGAATAAAAGAGCCAGGGTGTCCCGTTGTACCCTGGCTCAGTAGTTGCGATGTTTATCAATACGGTGACGTACCGTCTATGGATCTGTCCCTCTTCCAATAAATGGAAATAGTCACCGCATCAGCGATTAAACTTCAATGCAGGCGGCGACACCATGAGAAAACCGGGTATCATTTGAGGTCGTAATGCCAGTGGTGGTGCCGCTGGATGTTCCAGCGCCGGAGCCAGAACCGGTGCGTGTCCAACAGTTCGCTTCATCTATGGCCACCGTGCAAGTACGATCCAAATCCAGTCCATTGTCGTCAGGTGTGGTAGAATCTACGATAATGCTATTGCAGTCGTCTATCGTTTTAGTTTTGGAGGGCATAAATGCAGCAGCCACAGCAGAGGCAGCGAGTAGGACAATACCAAGCGCCGTGAGCTTTTTAAAGTTTACCTTTTGCATACGTTAAAAGTTTTAATGAAGAGGAAGGATCAGCCAATTGTTTACAGGAACAAATGTAGCGGGTGGATGTGCAGATTTTTAGCAGCCAAACCTTAATTCATCGCCGCCATGGGATAGACAAGCGAAAGACCTGTCTCACGGTAACGGTCGCGTGAATGGCGTGTTTGAAAGGTCCTATAGTATCAACGGCTAATTGACCATCGTAATGCAGCCAGCTACCCCGTGAGAAAGCTTCGTATCTGCAGCCGTAGTGACGCCACCAGAGGTGCCACTGGAAGAACCTAGACCGGATCCGCTACCCGTGCAGGTCCAGCAATCCGCGTCGTCTACCGCCACCGTACAGGTGCGTTCAATACCCAGGCCATTATCATCTGCCATGGTAGAAAATTCAAAAATGCCGTTGCAGTCGTCCATTGTTTTTTGAGGGGTGGGCTTCAGGGCCGAGGCAACAGCAGAGGCAGCCAGCAAGATGATGCCCAATGCTGAAAATTTCTTCCATGAATGCTTCTGCATAAAAAAGCTTTTTATTGGTGACGGATGTATAGTCAATCGTCTACAGAAACAAATGTAGCCACCCAGCGTGCAGATTTTTAGCAGCGGATCGTTAAATCATAGGTCTATGATAGCAACCCACATAAAAGGCCAAGGCAACCAAAAATTGCCCTGACCAAGGAATAGTATTGCTCACAACTGGGTCGTATTCATCCTCTAATCAACCTGCCCGGTCACCGTTGGTTGTGGCGGCTGCGGCCCACCAAACAAAGGGAGTTTGCGGCCTTGGATATCCACCGTATAAAACTGGTTACCTTCTATGAGCAAGGCGGCAGAATGTCCGGAGGCATGATGGGTGTCTATGTTGATGACCTTACCATTGTAATGGGGGGTGATTTTTTCGCCGTCCCCAATAATGGTATGGCCTGTTACAATTTTGTCTACGGCAAAAAGGGTCCGGGTACGATCCACCTGGTCTTCGGGGGCGCTGCCGTTGGATTCGTAATAGCCCCGGTACCAAAATGGTGCGGAGCGGGTGCCCATCACCGCCATCAGGCCAGAATCCTGCTTACTGGTAAGGTTTTGACCATAGTAGGGTCGGGCCATGTCGTTGATTTGTTGTAGACTTAAACGAGAGCGGTTAATCTCCGCGGAAATCCCACCATGCGTGAAGAGCATGTTTCCAATGCGCTCCACGATATTTTTGGTGCGCAACCACCTGCCCAGTTCACTGTTATTGCCATACAGACCTGTGGTATACTCCTCGCCGAGCAGCGAAGCAGTGGTTTTGTATTTGTGATGGACATACCGTAGGTCACCGCTGAGATTCATTAGCTCGTGGTTACCTAAGATAAAATGGACCCACCCGCCTTTTTGCCGGGCTTTTTGCTCCAAGGAATATACCAGCCAGAGCACTTCCGTCACCTGACTGCCCCGGTCAAAGAAATCCCCAAGCAAGACCAGGTGACCGTCACCAAACGTCCAGTTAAAGGTATTATCAATAACATGGCTGGCTAGCAGCAAGCTGACAAAGGCGCCCAGATTCCCTTCGATATCCGAAATAGCCAGCAGCCGGGACGGCTGCGGGTATTCGGTAGGAGGGACCAAGAGTTGCTGCTGCAACGATACCGGAAAGGACCGGCCCGAATAAGCATCTGTTATTTGAAAAACTGCAGCTGGCCCAACACCCGTGCCGAGCGTTTCGACCTTTGCCTGAGGTTCCCCTTGCTGCTCCACCACCGATTTAACCAGGGGATTGCCTGCTGGGTAGAGCACATAAGGCCCATCTGTAGCTGAGATAGGCAGCATATTCTTTATCTGCTGTATTAGCGTAGTGGCGTTGTCTTCGCGCGGGTCTTTATTGACCTTCACAATCCTGCCATCGGCATCAATGAGAAACAGCGTAGGATATGAGGAGACATCATAGTCTGCAATGATTGGATGAGCAGTCCCTTTTCCGCCAGTAAAGGTACTCAGTCCGTGCCCCGTCGTATATCGCCCTTGGGCAATGCTGCGGCTCCATTTGGCCTGGTCCTTATCTATAGAGATACTCAGGAATACTACCTTGGAGTTGTTCCAATACGCCTCTTCAACTTTTTTGAGGGCCGGCGTCATTTGTTCACATCCCACGCATCCGGTAAACCAAAAATCCATGATCACAATTTTGCCTCGCAGGTCCCCTGAATGGACGGGCTTTCCCGACAAGCTGGTAAGCGTGAAAGCCGGCGCCATGCTACCTTTTTCGAACCTTCTGGCCACTGCCAACCGTTGATTTATATATGCATGATAGTCCGGATATCCGGGTAGCTGCAAAAAATCTTCTGCCAGTGCAATGGAAGCTGGCGTCAGTTGCTCCCGTAAAAGGCTGCGTAGTATAAAGGATAACGCCTTACGCTGTGCTAGACCGCGGTATTTCGTTTTGGCCGCCTGGTAATACCGCTGATAATTTCCTATTTCGTCATTGCCTTCATAGACCCCTGCCAGCAGGCGGTCAAAGTTTAATTTAGTGGTCACAAACTTTTTCAGCGCGCGAGCAGTACGGACAGATAAACTGGTATAATCGGAAGTGTCCTGTGCCGATGGCCAATACCTAGCAAGTGTAGTGTCATAAATAGGTCGAAAATGCTCAATAGGCAGATGATACTTTTTACGAGCAAAAATCGCTGCTTCAAATTTGGACGCAGTCCGCAGGCGAAATCCACTAAGGTAAAAGCCCTTCAAATAGCCTGTAACAAGCGCACTGACCCGGTTTTCGTATTGGGCAATGAGATCCAATTGACCGGTGAGCATATTTTCAGACAAAGCGAAATAGTGTTCAAAGTCGCCAATGGAATCACAATAGAGGTATCGTTTGTTAAGGATTTTTTGCACTTCGGGACTGCCAGTTTGGGAAAGCCGATAATTCAGCTCAAATTTCGGCCCGCTTTTACCGGTGAACTGCAGCCTGCCGGCGGTGGCGGTAATCCGCACGCTATCCCCAGGCTCCAGGGGCATGCTTGTACAATCCCACATCAATTGGGAGGCAGCGCTCATTACAATGGGTTCGGCGGTTGGAATCTCCCAGCGCAGGACGGCACTATGAGTGGTGGTGCTGGCAGGCAGGGTCGTAACTTTGGCATCGTCATCGAACTGGCGAAGGTCAAATGTTTTTAAAGCGTAGGTTCCCTGACCGGAGGTGGCCGTAGCTATTTCAATGATCACTTTGTTTTGCTGTGCAAAACACACGGAATAAAAAAGGTGAGAGACTATTGCAGTAGCAAGTGTTCTTTTTATCGTCATATTTCAAGGATAATTTTTATTGACAGAGAAAAGTAGATGGAGTGAGCCCCACCCGGCAGCTACTCTTTTGGTACCGGCCAGCCAATAATCGATAGATCACAAGCAGCCCGGAGGCAAGGCCCACGCCGAACTACGATGTAGGCCACGGTAAGCACAGGCCGATCCACCAGCCCAGGTACTCCTCCGCAGGGGAAAGGTTATTCATAGCCAGGATTTTGATTGAGCGGAATTTGAATAGCGTCGATGCGCGGAATAGGGGCCACGGCTTTATTGTTCGGAAACGATAACTGGGTAGGCGCGGGACTTACCACATCTATCCGGGTAATAGTTTGGCCGAGCCGCAGCAAGTCAAAAAGCCGGTTATTTTCAAAACAGAGTTCCTTTCTTCTTTCTTTGCAAATGGAGTCTAGCAGCGCGGCTCCGCTGGCTAGTGTAGGGCTCGCCGTGTTATGGGCACGTTTGCGGATGGTATCCAAGTAGTAGCGCGCACTATCCTCGTTACCATTTCTGGCAAAACATTCGGCTGCCATCAAGTATAATTCTGAGGTGCGGATATGCGTCTGGTAGTAGGCGCCCGGCGGATACTGTAAGCCAGCCACAGCCCCCACGGGGTACTTGGCCACCTGCCAGTTGCCGGAAGGAAATTTTACAAACCACTGCTTTCTTTTATCGTTGGGTTGTTCATCAATCAGGTTCACCAGGTCAGCAGTGGCCGCCAAAAAGTTGTCCTCGACAAAGGACCCTCCCTGGAAGCTGGTACCGGAACTTCCCTGATTGGTTTCTAACGGAGGCGACCAAAACAGCGACTCTTTATCTTTTGAAGTAAATAACTTGGAGGGATAGTCGGCGCCTGTCATCAGCGTGGCACCCCGGATGACTGCCAACGCGGTTTGCTGGGCCTGGCCCATATCTCCCTTGTAAAAGTAAGCGCGGGCCAGCAAAGCCATGGCCGCCTGCTGGCTGACCCAGGTTTGGGCAGTGATATTAGCTGGCATAACGCCCTTCAGGGAGGAGGGGATGAGCTGAATGGCACGGCTGTAATCCCGAATAATGTGTGCATATACATCTACCACCGGTTGGCGGGTGATTTGCTCTGTCTGGGCAAAAACCGAATCATAGAAAATGCCGGCATGAGTGCCTGCACCGGTAAAAATCATGGGCTGGGCAAACACTTTGACGAGATTCTCATGGATCATGGACCGGATAGCATAAGCCTGCCCCTTGATGGCATCAGCCTTCACCGGGTTTTCTGCCCGGAATTTGTCAATGATTTCCAGCAGGAAATTACAGGAGCGGATGATGTGATAGCTTTGTCTCCAAAAGTTATCCCGGTTATCGTCCGGCCGATCAAGATTCTGGTTCCATTGATAATGGGTCGTCATGAAGCTGCCAAATACCTTCAGATTGTCGGCGGCCAGGTCCGCATATGGGTAAATTTCGTAGCTGGTCATATCCCTTGCGATCAGCAGGAAAATACCGTTAAGGTATTCCTCTGATCGGGTCAGGTCCGTGACATAATCTTCTGCCACCACTTCTTTGTTAATGGGAACGTCCAGAAAACTTTTCTTGCATGCCACCAGGCTAGTGAGCACTAAAACTGTCAGGCCAATATTTTTAAGATAGTTCATTGTCTTTATTTTTTCAGATGCTTGAAAACAGGTGATGCCCTGCGATTAGAAACCGATACTTAAGCCCACGGTACAGGTCCTTTGTTGGGGATACGCCGATCCACTTTCTCCCAGCGTACCGGTATTGTCTGGGTCAATAGCATCCCCTTTCACCCAGAGTAGACCCAGGTTATTGACCTGTACAAAAATCCGTGCGCTGGCCAGTTTAAGTCGGTTGCGTAGGGACTCATGCAGGTTGTAAGCCAGACTGAGGTTTTTAAAGCGAATGTGGTCACCATCTACCAGGTAACGGGTAGAGATGCTGGTGCCCCTGGCCGGGTTGTTGAGGACCCTTTTGGGGTTCATCGCTACGTCGCCTGGCTTTTGCCACCGGTCCAGCGCCAGCACCGATTGGTTGCCATAAGGCTGGCCACGACCGTCATTGAGCATGCTGGCTAAAAATGCGTTGTAGATTTGGTAGCCATAGGCATAGTAGAAAAATGCGCTTAGCTCGAAATTTCGATAGGTAAACATGCTGGTCACACCGCCAAATCCATCCGGTTGTGGCTTGCCCACGATCAGCCGGTCATTGTTACTGAAGGTCTTGGTGGTTTTGCCATCAATATCCAGCCATTGGGGCGCACCATCTTCAGGATCTACGCCTGCCCAACGTACCAAATTCCAGGACTCGAAGTTTTCACCCACCTTGTAGATAAACTTAGAGGCATAACTTTCTGGATTGCTCGCTTTGACGAATTTATTGGAATTGGTACTCCAGTTGGCGGCCAGATTCCAGGAAAACCGTTGAGTCTGGATGATACGTCCTGACAGCGACAGTTCAATCCCCTTATTTTCCAGATCACCCAGGTTGCCGTAGATGAACTGGCGGCCACTCACCATTACGTCCTGCAGGTTTGTTACCATGTCATAGGTCTTACGCCTATATACATCCGCCGTAAATGTCAGGCGGTCTCTGAACAGGCGTGTTTCCAGACCGAGATCTATGTTGAAGGTGGATTCCGGCTTCACGTGTGGGTTGCCGGTAGTGAAAAGCACGGTGTTGCCGAGCTGTGCGGTAGGGTTGGAGTAGGTTACTCCGCTGACCCGGTTAGAGCGGGTAATGGGAGGGATGGCAGTGCTATTGCCGGCAATCCCTACACTGCCCCGCAGTTTCAGGAAACTGAGCCACCGGTTGGCAGGGCGGAGGAACGCCTCTTCGGTGGCGATCCATCCGGCTCCAATGGACCAAAAGCTCTTGTATGGCTCAGCGGAACCAAAGCGGGAAGAACCGTCCAGCCGGTAGCTCACCGAAGTCAGGTAGCGGTTTTGGTACTCATAGTTCAGTTGGGCCAGGTAGGAAACCGAAGTAGCTTTGGATTGATCTCCTGATGCGCTGGTGGCGTTAGCGGAACTGATCTCGTTGTCAGCAAAGCCCGATGTAAAACCGGAGCCGCCGCCATTGAGCTGATTGCTCTTGGCGATCTGGGCTTCGTGGATAGCCATTACCGATAGTAGGTGCTTGGTCCCGAAGTTTTTCTGGAAATTCAGCATGTTGTTGACCAGCAAGATGGATCGCTCATTGCGGATGTCGGACACAGACCCGGTGAAAGAGGCGGATGGCCCAACTCTTTTATCACGGATCATCCGGCTTTTGGAAGCTAAGAAATCCACGCCCACGTTGGAGCGAAAGGTGAAGTGCTGCAGGAATTTTACTTCGCCAAATACGTTGCCAATGGCACGGTATCCATCTACTGTGCGGGAATTATAGTCCATGGCGGCAACAGGATTGACGATGGTGGTGCCACCAGCACCGAGCGGGTAGCGGATAACATACTGACCATTGGTCTGCCGGATGGGTAGCAGCGGCGACACCTGATAGGCAAAACCAGTGGCACTGGTGATCTCATCTCCGAGGTCCCCTAGATTCTGGTGGCTGTATACCAGTGAGGTATTAAGCCCCAGGCGGAACCAATTGGCAGGCTTTGCATCCATATTGAAGCGCAGGGAGCTGCGATTAAACGTAGTGTGGCGCAGCGCACCCTTCTGATGTACATCACCCAGGCCCAAGTAATAGGTGGTTTTGTCGTTTCCACCCGAAATACTCAAGTTATTGTTGATGCCCAGGGCCCGGTCACTGTAGAGCGCATCAAACCAGCTTGGAGCTGGATAGAAGCTGGTATCCCCGCCCATCACCTGATATGGAAATTTCGATTTGAGGTCATTGAAGATACTTTGGTCCGTGGCCTGTGCATTGGCATTTTTATAGGACTCATAGAGCAGGCCGAGATATTGCTCTTGGTTGAGCACTTCCCGCTTCGATTTCAGGGGACTTGATAGGTCGGTTTGGTGGCTGAAATTCACCCGGGTCCTGCCCGCCTTGCCCTTTTTGGTGGTGATTAGGATCACGCCGTTAGATGCCTGGCTGCCGTAAATCGAAATGGCGGCAGCGTCCTTCAGGACTGAGATCGACTCGATGTCTTCGGGGTTGATCTGCGACAGGGGGTTGGTTGGGGGCGGATTGTTGTTCATGCTGGTACCATTTTGATTGCCAAATTCCTCCTGCTGGACCGGCGTACCATCTACGACGAACAGGGGATTGCGGGCGATTCCTAAGCCGCCAGTGGCGATCCCCCTAAGGGTAATGTTGCTGGCCATGCCGCCTGGCGAACCATTGCCTGAGGTCACCTGCAGCCCTGGGACAAGCCCTTGGAGGGCGCGGTCGATGGAGCGCACGGGAAGCGTGCTGATTTCTTCCCCTTTGACCACCGAGACGGCACCCACGTTGTTGCGCCGGGTGCTGGTCCGGTAGGCCAGGACGATGGTCTCGTCCAGGCTATTGACGGCAATTTTTAACCGGGCCCTAATGACGGGGTTGCCCTTGACGGGCACCTCCTGCCGTTGAAATCCAACGCAACTAATCATTAACAGCGAATTGCTGGGAATCTGGTCCAGGGAAAATTCTCCACCGGCGTCAGAAAGAGTGAACTTATTGGTTCCCTTCACGGCTATCGTTGCATTGGGGATGGCTTTGTATTCTTCATCCATCACTTTGCCCTTCACGTTTAATACACTCACCGGATCAGTTACACTGACCGGGACAGTGGCGATTGTCTTCTCCTGCCGCGGCTTTACCACAACAATTTTCTCTACAATGGTGTAAGTAAGGGGCTGATTTCGGAAACAGAGGGAAAGCACATGGTCTAATGATGAATTTGATACCTGTATGGTCACTTTATTGGCGCGTTGGATCTCAGTTTCAGTATACACGAAACTGTAGCCTGTTTGCTTGCGAATTTCTTTGAATACCTTATCCAGGGTAGCTTCCCGGAAGGAGAGGGTAATATCCTGCCGGGGCTCGCCGGCATACACCCGAACACTGAAGAAAAATAGTAAAATAACAGAGACAAGCGCATAACGCAGGCTGCAGTTATTAAGAACATGCGTGGCAATACCGGTATAAGACTGGCGTTGTTCAGTTGTAGAGCGTTGCATAGTAGAAGATTGTTTCATAAATGATTTCTTGATGGCGGACAGGTCAAATGGTGCTCAATTTTCAATGGCAAGGTTCCGCTTCATCGGACAGGTCATTTTTTGAACAATCGTAGTAGCGCGTTAATGTTGCTGGTAGTTGACTGGTTTTTCATAACAATAGGATTCCTGTTGCCCGCCCACGTGGACATATTAAAAAGGTGGATCAAATACTTGGCTGCGTTTCTTACTGTTGCCTAACCATTACTATATCCTATCTGCTATTTGGCTAACGACACGGAATGAAATAAGTGCTACAGTTGCGGGTTTCCTGGATATAGGTATACACATAAAAAAGGCCGCACCCATTTTGGGTTTCCCGGAAATGGAAGCAGCCTGCTGTTGAGAATCAAGAACGTTTTTAATGGCGATGCTGAATGCCCGGCGAATAGCCGTAAAAATTTGTTGGTTGCCAATAATCAATAAGTGCCTTTTGCTCATAATAATCAGCTTAACCCCGCCATTCTCTGGGATCGGGCATTTTGGGATTTAATGAAGGACAGGTTAATGGTTTATGTATATGACGTAATGAATTGTTATCGTTGGTTTTTCAATTAACACTAGTCGAAACGAGGCATAGAGGCAACAAGGCAGCGAGACAAAAGTTGGCGTCGCAAACGTACTCACAACTGACCATTCACCACTAGTTCTTCCTCACCGTGATCCTCCTGCCTTCAACATCAAACCTGATCTTATCCGTTAGCTCCAGTATTTTAAGGATTTGACTCACCGGTACATTCCGGGGTACGCCCATCACATTAAACTTATCAGTCGGCCGCTCGCCGGCATATACCACCTCCACATCATAACTCCTGGCCACTTCCCGCATGATGGTTTCTATAGAAGCATTATTGTAAACGAAAATCTCATTCTTCCAGGCAATGGCCTCTTCGGTATCAGCCTCCTCCACTTTGAGGGTGTTTGCTTTTCCGGTAAGGATGGCCTGTTGACCGGGGGAAAGAAGTTGAGAGTTACGGACCACAGGCCCTCCACCTGCAACGGGAACAGGCGTTACTCTTACACTTCCTTCCAACAGGGTCGTCTTTATCGCTGATTCATCTGTATAACCCATGATATTGAAATGCGTGCCCAACACCTCTACCTGCATACCATTCACTTTTACCATAAAGGGCCGTTTTTTTCCACCTGCACCGGAACTCTTTGCTACTTCAAAATAGCCTTCCCCTGTCAGTTCCACCGTGCGGTTCTCGCCGGTAAAGGCCGTGGGATATTTTAAAGAAGAGGCTGAGTTCAACCATACGGTGCTATTATCAGCCAGCACCACTTTATACCGGCTGCCCCGGTTTGTGCTGATCGTATTATAAGTAACCTCAGACTTCCCGCTTCCACCTTCTGCCTTCCTGTATTCAATCGTCCCATCTTCCTTTTTCACTACTTCCATCACACCCTGCTCTGCCAATTGGCCCTTTTGCACTGCATCGAGGTTGATGATCTTACCATCGGCCAAGGTAAGGGTAGCGCGGTCACTGGCCGGTGCTTGTATATCATTCTTATAAGGGCCCTTATTTGTTTGAACAATTGGATCGTTGGCAGGGGCGTTGGCAGTAAAATACCATACACCTGTTCCTATGATGAGTAATATCGCGGCAGCAGCAGCATAGCGCATCCAGTTGATCCGTTTCACCGGCGCCTCTTCCAGTTCAGGAGCCATCGCCACTATCTTGGCCCAGGTGGCTTTTTTATCTTCACTATAGGCCACCAGGTCTTTGCTCATCCGGTACTCATCACTCAGTTCTTCAAACAGTTCCAGGTTGGCTGCATCTGCATGGATCCATACCTCCAGCTCCTTTTTCTCCTGCGCGTTGGCAGTTCCTTCCAGGTGCTTGATAATAAGTTGTGATATGGGGTGCAAAGCTTTCCGCATGCTGTTTGTTTGTGTGGGGTTAATAAACCGCGATGATACTCATATTTTCATTACAGTTTATATAATCCCGCGTGCATTTCTATACTTATAAAACTGCGAAATGTTACTTTGTCCCGGTAGAAAGACGAATTATTTTCAATAATTCTTCAGGAAACAGGGGATTTAGAATCTGGTATAATCGTATGTGAATTAATTGTTACCGAAGAATTAAATAATGGTAAACAGGTGTAGGAAAATCACTATATACTGCCCGCAAAAAGCAGCAATGTTGCCTGGGGAAATTTGCTTGCAGGCAGGAGAGCAGTTGAAGTGATGGTACATTGAAGGAATATCAGGTAGATAGGTTATGCCAATAGCGGTGAAATATCCTTACGGGTGTAAAGTGTGAAGAACAGTCAGGTCATTATATATTCACTCCAGGGATAGTTTATCCGGTCCTGATTGTATTGCCGCCGGAACTTTCGTTCGTTGTAACGGTAAGCATGGAGAGGGTAGGGCACCTTTTCATCAGGTGTTTCTTTGCGTAGTTTATGCCTGCTGCCTTTTAACCTTTGTGTCTTGCGGCGGAAAGGCGCCCTGAGTTGCACTGCTTCCGGTTCAGGAAGCAATACTTCCTGGCCGGTATATTGTTTGAGCAGGTAAGCTGTTACATCTTCTTCTGTCCATTGGTATTTTAGCCAGGTCATGGCTTCGCCGGTGAGCTTGCGGTACAGACTGTGTTGTTTCCGGTCGGCCGGCAAGGCGGCATACACGGCTGAGCCAATGCGGGAGGCTTTGGCCAGCAGGGCGGCATATTGCATGGTTTTGCGGAAGGCCGGATCTTTCTTCACCCTTTTACCCGTGAGCGAGCTGCGGGTACGCAAATAGTATTGCCCATACATCTTATAGATGCAGATGGGACCAATGGTGCCCGTAATGGGTGGTATGCCGGTGTATTTAGCCATTTATCGTATTACATATACTACCTGAAATTAATAAATATTGGCTGTCAGGACAATACCGTGAAGTGGGTAAAATGGCAGGGATGTGCAAACCAGGTACCATCCTTGTGTGATCCTTGTAGGTTAAAGCGCACTCAGCACATGCCTGGTACAAGGATGGCAGAAGGATGGAGGTAGGATCGGGCCAGGAACGTCTTTCCCGATGGACACGCCTTTGCGCCGGGTTTGCTTCGGGACTGCTTCGGGGTAAAAGCGCACTTTCCGGGGCGGGGAGCGAAGATGGTACGAAGGAAACCCCTGTCAAACCCGGCTAAAACGCTTAAAAAGACAGGCAATTTAATGCAACGAATTAAAAAAAGGGCTGCATCCATTCCCTCATCCGGAAATGGTGCAGCCGCTTCTATAGGAAAGGCGAATATCGCGATGGTTGCTTATTGATCCTTTCGTACCATAATCTTTCTCCCTTCAATTTCAAATCTCACCTTACTCGTCAGCTCCAGTGTCTTCAGTATCCGGCTGATCGGTACATGCTGCGGAATACCCATGATATTGAATCTATCGGCAGGCAGGTTTCCTTCGTAGGCCACTTCCACATTGTAGTGCCTGGCCAGTTCTCCCATAATCGTGGTGATAGCCGCATTGTTGAACATAAAAAGATCATTTTTCCAGGCAATCGCTTCTTCGGTATCAACGGTCTGGACCGGGATGGGGAGCGATGGTTGGGATTGATGAGATACAGCAGCCTGCTGTCCGGGTTGTAGCACCACGCTTTGACCATCTTTCAACACCTTTACCGAGCCTTCCAGCAGGGTGGTTTTGATGGCCGGTTCATCCGTATAGCTCCTTACATTAAAATGCGTACCCAGCACCTCCACCTGCATCCCCTTCACCTTTACAATAAAAGGTCTTTTTCCGGGTGCAGCCTGCTTTGCTACTTCAAAATACCCTTCCCCCGTCAGTTCCACCACACGCTTATTACCAACGAAGCGGGTAGGATACCTTAATGACGAGGCGGCATTCAACCACACCACACTACCATCCGCCAATACTATTTTATGCCGCCCACCCTTAGGCGTACTGATCGTATTATAAGCAACTCCCAATTGCCGATTGCCGACTGCCGACTGCCGGCTGTTGATTGCCGATTGCCGACTGCCGATTGCCGACTCTTGATATTCCACCGCTCCATCTTCCCGCTTCACCACTTCCATGATACCCTGCCCCGCCAACTGCCCGGTATGCACCTCATCCAGGTTGATCATGGTCCCATCAGCCAGCGTAAGGGTGGCGCAGTGGCTGGCCGGCGCATCCACATCATTTTTATAATGCACCTGGTCCAATTGCACCACCCCGTTAGAACGCTGGTCCCCCAAATAAAAATGCCATGAGCTGATGCCCACGGCGAGTAATAAGATAATAGCTACACTATAATAATATATCCAACGGGTCCTTTTTACCGGCTTTTCCAGCGGTTGCTTTTCCTGCAGTTCAGGCGCCAGGGCTACTATTTTGGCCCAGGTAGCTTTTTTATCGGCGCTATAAGCGCTCAGGTCCCTGCTCATCCGGTATTCATCCGTTAACTCCTCCAGCAGTGCGCGGGTTCCGGCGGAAGCGTTTACTTCGTCATTCAGCTCGGCTTGCTCCTGGGGAGTGGCCCTCCCTTCCAGGTGTTTAATAATAAGGATCGCTATAGGATGCAAAGGTTTCCGCATGCGGTAACGCTAGTGTAAGGTTAACGGTTATTACAGCATATACAAATGCTGTATACTATATAGAACGGCGAAATCGCCGTTTGTCCCGCCCTATGGACAATTTTTTTCTATATTATTTCCGGAAAAATTCAATGTTAACACAGGATTAAAAAAATATTAAATAAGGAGGGCCTCATCAAAGCTTATAGGACAATATGGGTCATTATAGGCCATTTTCAGACATCTCTGGTAGAATACCTGTCTTATTATTCTTACGTTTGTTGGGCAAATTCATCAGGAAAGAGGGAAAATGATATATACCCAGTGTATGGATAGTGTATGGATGGTGTATAGATGGTGTATGGATGATGTATACATAGTGTATGAAAATAGCACAAAGGGCAGTTTAACCAAAAACAGCCGGGCAACTGGCGTCCATAATAAAGAAAGCAGGGGAGCGGAGGGCTACAACAAGGCTGCCGGCATAAAACTGAGCAGCATGGATACTACGCGCAGGTGGTCGAACAAGGCCAGGCGGAGTAGTTTCTTGGCCAGTACCTTCTGGTTGCGTACGGTCTTATCCGTGATCTGCAGCAGCTCGGCAATCTCATTATTCTTGCGGCCTTCCAACACAGAAAGGGTGAAGATGGTTTTACACTGTTCGGGGAGTTTTTCGATCTCGGTATAAATATGGTCCAGCACATCGGCCTTGATCTCATCACGCAGCAGTACATCGTCGGTTTGGGGTAACAGTTGTTGTACCAGCTTTTGCTGACTGTTCTCCCGGGCATGGTACTTCAGGTAATCGTAACAGGCATTGCGGCAGGTAACGAACAGGAAGGCGCGTATCTTATCGTGGCCGGAGAAATTGGCATGCAGGCGCCAGAGTTTCACAAAGGTTTCAGCGGTGATGTCCTGGGCTTCTTCCCGGTTATCCAGCATGCGATTGGCGAAGTTGAACAAACGGGGGTAGTAAATATTATAGATAGCCGTAAAAGCACGGGTATCTCCCTGTGTAAATTGGGTCACTACATCTGGTCCCAAAAGGTTCATCCGGCCGGTACTTTTTTTGGCGTTACGAATTAAAATGCTACTTCAATCAGTAAGGATACTGGCTAATTGCCCGGTTGCTACAACCAGGTTATGGACAGCAATGATAGCAGTGATAAGGTATGATGGTATGAATGTGCATCTCCGGCGGACAGGGGGATCTGTCCTGGGGAGGTAGTGCTTGGAATCCGGTGTGAAAATAAGAAGTTCGGGCGGGATATTCCAAATATCCGGGATTACTATTTTGAGAATTGTGAAACCCTCCCTGCGGAAGAGCGCAAAAATAGGGATGGCATGTGTGCATTTCCGGTCCAACTGATTGAATACCATGATTCAATAGATGCCTGGTATTACCAGCCTAAAAGCACAGGTTATGCACATGACCGGGAGGACTAATCATACTTCCTTCCCTTGCTGAATAAAAACTCCCTGAGCGATAACGTGAGAGTGGCCTGTACATAATTTTCCTTGATCAGGTTATTGGCGATGGTGCCCCGGCGGCCGGCTTCTACAGACAGGCCATAGAATAAATTGCCGGTGAGGAAACCGCCATAACCAATACTGCCGCCAATTTCATTGATCTGCGTATTGCGGATGCTGAGGTAGGAATTATTGGTGAAAAAGCCCGCCTGCACATAATTCTTCTCATAGCGTTGCCCCCACCGTTCTACCTGGTTCGAGAATTGAACACCTGCCGAAAAGCGATGGCTGTTGATCAGTGAATAACCGGTTCCCTTCTGCTTCAGGTCGCTCCAGGGCTGGTAATTATAATCCACGGCAATCGTGAGCCGGTCCTTATGCGTTACCGACAATCCCGCATCATAGGCAACCGGTATATTGAACGTGGAGCTTTTTACCACCTCATCCTCTTTAATAACAGTAGTGCCTTCTGTGATCGTAACTGTTTTCTCAGAATTGAGGTTTGTCTTCGTGGTAAACTTACCGCCCAGGGAGAGCTTCCAGTTTTTTGCGAGCTTACCGGTATAAATGGAGCCCAGTTCAAAACGGACATTATTATAATAATCTTTCGTTTCGGTGACGATGGCAGAACTCAGCGATTCTCCGGCAAGCGTTTCCGTTAAATTAATAGAACCGAAAATAAAAGAGCTCCGCACGCCCACACTGAAATGCTTGCCGAGGGCAAAAGCATTATTCCAGTAAATATTGTATAAGCCACCATCGCCGGTATAATCTCCACTATACGTATCGTTCGATCCCTCCACATTCTTGGTGGCCGTATAGTGGTAACCCGCATAGCTCAGCGGCATAAAACCCAGACTGCTGGCCCATACATTATTGAGCTTGGTAGCTACCGAAAAGCTTTTGATACTCATATCGCGGCTCGTGCGGTTATTGTCACCGATCGGCGTACCGGCATAAGTAATGATCTTACCGGTCAGCGCCATATTCACATACACATTGCTGCGTTCCAGCCCGGCCAGCGAAGCCGGGTTCTTCAGGAACTGGTAATGCGGTGTGCTCATCAGCGAAACAGAACTATTGGCCATCCCGATGCTGCGGTCATAAAATCGTTGTTCCAGGTCGCCCACCCCATAAATAGAGTAGGGAGCATTATAGTCCTGTGCAGTTGCCCGGATAGAGAGCATCAATAGAAGAGTAATTAGATATCTGTTCATGAATGTCTTTTATTAGTGCTAGTGGTAAGTAGCTAGTGGCTAGTGGACCCACTCGCCACTTGCCACTAGCTTTCCTTGCCACTTACCACTCGCCTTTTATTTAATGTAATTCGTTTTCAATTCGTGTTCTTACTCTATCAGCATAACCGTCAACACCAACTCCGTCTTATACTTCGGATGTTCCCAACTCCCCATCACCCCGCGGTTCAGCTTTTTGGTGGATCCGGGATATTCTTCCAGCGCAAATACACCGTCTTCTGTAACGCCCGGCGTATTCATCAGGTAATTGATATAAGAAGAAACATCAAAGCTGTAGCTGGTATGCTCGCGGTTGATGTAATCAATATAAGGGGCGCTGTAGGCGGTGCTCCCGGAAGAATTAGGGATTGGGTTGCCGATAATATTCGTCGCGTCTGTTTGCGCCAGGAAAAGTGTATCGGGCAGCCGGTAACCTCCCTCATCATCAAACAATCGCTCCACAGGTTTTATAGTCAGTCTGGCGCTGAGTAGCTTCACCACGCTGCCCATGCCCAGCAAGGAACGCAGGGTGGGAAACTTGATCTTCATCATGGCGCCGGTGCCTGCCTGGGTAAAGGCGTAGGGAACAGCTTTGGAAGTGAAGAACTCTTGTTGTCCGGCAACTTGTGGTTGCAGGGGCGTATTCGCGCGGTTGGTCAATACCTGGTTATACTGGTATTCTGTACGCGTAAGGGTGAATACGATCTCATGCTCTTTATAATCGGGAATAGTAGTGTGGTAACGCAGTTTCATGACGATGCTGCTGTCGGCAGTATTAAAGCCCCAAATGGCGCCCTTGTCGTTATCGTTCACCTGGATACTAAAGCCCCGTATATAATTCAGGAAATTATCAGCGCTCGATACCTCTTGTGCTTTGGCTTTGATCTTATTATACAGCTCAAGTCCTTTGCTTTGGGGCAGCCTGATCTGCAGGGAGTCTGGCCGGCCGGGCCTGAAGGTTTGGGTAGCGCTGCCCAGTGGAGTGGGCAAGGTGGCGGTAGAGGAGGTGTTATACAACCTGTTCGCATACGTATAGTCGGGCTGGTAAGCCAGTTCATACAGTGTGAAAGTTTGGGGCTGAAGGGTATCGCCATAATATTGTTTATTCGGCTTGAGCGTAAAGGCGAGGGAATCAAATACTGCATCGTTGGGGAAACTAATATCGGTTACCCCCGCAGGCAATCCAAGCTGGAAAAAGCTGCTGGCCTTGGTGGGGCCCATTAAAGGGTCTTCCCAGCGGCCCACCAGTATAATATTATTACCCGAGGTAGGGAAGGAGTCCAGCACATAAGTAGACATTACAGGCGTTACCGTATCGATGGTAATGATCCTGGTATAGCTCTCACCGTTCATGTCGCCAAACTTGATTTCATCTTTATAGCAGGCTGTAAACAAAATAGTGATCAGGCACAGGCCGGGAAATACAGCAGAGGCGGGCTTTGGTATATTCATACACGAATCAGTAATGATGATCAGCGCAATATATCCGGGTAACACTGGGTGGGATTGTTATAATAGATAGTCGGGCAGAAATAATCGACGAATGACAAATTTGGTTCCGTGTTTCGTGTTTGGTGTTTCGGGTTCTTCAGGTGTAGCTGCGTAATGAATGCCAATATTTACTGTCTTTTGAATTTCAGCGGGTTAAAATATAGCAAGAAGTTTAAATCGCGGCAGCAACCCGAAACCCCAAACCCTGAACCCGAAACCTGCAATCGCCGATTATTATCAAACATTCGTCGATTCAACTTCCCCGACTATCTATTTTACCAAGACGTTTGGAAAGGCTGTAGATACTTTTATCGAAAATATACCTGATGAGACAACATGCTGTTTATGTTACTGCTTTGTTAATTGTATTAGTGCCCGTTTTTATCGTACCCGGCTGTAAAAAAAGCACCGATGATGATGAACTGGTCGGTAACTGGTCTATCAGCACCGATTTTGAAAATGATGCCCGTGCCGAAGCCGTCCTCTTTACCATTGGCAATAAAGCCTACCTGGGTACCGGCGTATCATCTACAGAACGGTATAACGACCTATGGGAATATGATTTAGACAAAGGTTACTGGACACGCATGAAAGAGTTTCCCGGTGCAGCCAGAAGCGCGGCCATCGCCTTTGCAGTAGGTGGTATAGGATATGTGGGTACCGGTACCGATGGATATGATGAGTTTGCCGACATGTATGCATTTGATCCGGTGGCCAATACCTGGAACAGTTCCCTGAAACCTTTCCCCGGTGGTGCGCGTAAAGATGCCATTGCCTTTACCATTGGTGATAAAGGATATGTATGCTCCGGGTATGATGGCAGCGACCTGCAGGACCTGTGGGAGTATACACCCAATGGAGACGGATGGGAGCAGAAGAAAAGTATCAGCCGCAGAAGATCAGCAGCTACCGTATTTGTGATGGACAGCAAAGCGTATGTAGTGAGTGGCAGCAACAATGGCACAGCCCTCAATGACCTGCTGGTATATGATCCTTCCACGAACGACTGGACCGAAAAAAGAAAACTGACCAATGTATCGGATGAAAGCTATGACGACGAATACACTTCCATTGCCCGTTACAATGCCGTCAGCTTTGTGATGAACAACAAGGCTTACCTGGCCACCGGTCAATATGGTTCTTACATGTCTACCGTATGGGAATACAATGTGGCTACCGATCAGTGGACAGAAAGAACGGCTTTTGAAGGCAAGTTAAGGGAAGGCGCCGTAGCGATGGTGTTGAATAACAGGGGCTTTGTACTCACCGGCCGCAATGGTTCTGAATACTATTACAACATGTTTGAGTTCAATCCCACTGCCGAACAAAATGATGATGACAACCAATAAGTCGTACCGCATGGTAATAGCCGCTGTTGTCATAGCGGCGGCTATTACGGTGGTGAAGCTGAGCTGGTATCGTCCTCAGCCCAGACAGGCGCTTAGCTATAAATGCTTCAACACCGGGCGGGGCTGGGGTTATGACATCTTCGCAGGCGATCAGCTACTCATACACCAATCCATCAATCCCGAAGTGGCGGGCAGGAAAGGATTTGTGAGTAAGCAGGATGCAGAAGCCGATGCCCGGATTGTTATAGATAAGATAAAATTGGGCAAAACACCTGTTTTTAATGCCGGGCCTTTGCAGCATACCGGTACCTTGCCTGCTCATTAATATGATGACAAAAGAAAAAGCCCGTGATAGCGTAGCCTATATACTGGGATTTAAACCCGTGAAGACTGCCCGTCATCGTGCGTTGGTCATAGTGTCGCATCTTTTTTTGTGGGGTACTTTCCTGGCCATGCCCCTGCTCATCTACCGCATCAGGATATTGGACACGATGTTCATCTATCGTGAGCTGGTCACTAAATCTTTCCTCGTTATCTTATTCTATGTAAATTATTTTTACCTGCTGCCCCGGATCTTCCAGCGCAGAAGGATGGTCAACTATTTTTTATCCATTGTCGCTGCGCTCCTGGTATTGTGCCTATTGAATATTACCACGGAGTACTTTTTCCGCCAGCACCTGCGCATGAATGGACATCGTTTTCTGATGGCCGGCGGCAGGGGATTAGGCTTTGCAGCGTTTAAGGATTCGCTCATAACACCGGCTGCTGGTGTATTCCCTGCAAGAGAATTACCATCGCCCACCTTGATCCAGTCGGGCGTTACGGCCACCGCAGCAGGTCCGTCTGAAACCTTTTTCATCGTAGGCAATAACCGCGATTCTATGCACCGGTACATGCGTTACCTCCGCTGGCAGGCGGGGAACGGTGGCAAAATGGTGGAGATCGTTGGCCGGGCGCCGCATCCCGATTCCGTGATGGGTGTGGTAGATGCAGCACCAGCCCTGCCATTCTTTGCACGGGGTCCCTTTGGGGAGAAAGGCATGTTCTGGATAGGGCTGCCCATGGTGCTCATGAATACGCTTTCATCGGGCGTGCTCATCCTGCTCCTCAGCGGCTTTATTAAAATGGCCAATTCACTCATCATCAGTGAAAAACAGAAAAAAGCGCTGGAGAATGAACGGTTGAATGCGGAGCTCAACTTCCTGAAGCTGCAGATCAATCCGCACTTCCTGTTCAATACGCTCAACAGTATCTATTCACAGGCGCACCTGCGGTCAGAACAAACGGAATATTCTATTCTCAAGTTTTCGCAGATCATGCGGTATGTATTATATGACAGTACCACGGAAAAAATTCCGTTGACAAAGGACCTGGAATACATCCGCAATTACATCGACCTGCAGAAACTGCGCATCTCCAAAAACATAACCATACAGTATGAGGTATCAGGTGTTACCACCGATTTGTTGATCGCACCCTTATTGCTCATCACCTTTATTGAGAACGCGTTCAAGCATGGCATCAGTTATTCAAGTCCTTCTGCCATCAACATCAATATAGGGGTAACCGGTAACGACCTCACACTAACGGTAGGCAATACCATCATCCGCAAAGCGCCGGTAGACGGCGAAAGCGAAGCGCCGGGTGGGGGAGTAGGACTGGTAAATGCCCGGCGGCGCCTGGATGTATTGTATCCCGGCCGGTACCTGCTCGACATCAGTGACAATAACAGCATCTATGTTGTAAACCTCAAAATTACGCTCGATCATGACTCAGCTTAACTGCATCATCATTGACGATGAACCCTGGGCATTGGATCTCATGGAAGATTTTATCCGGAAAATTCCTTACCTCAAACTGGTGGCCCGTTGCGAAGGGCCGGTAGCTGCCCTGCCTCATTTTGAGAAAGAAGAAATTGACCTGGTGTTCCTCGATATTAAAATGCCCGATCTCTCGGGCATACAGTTCCTGAAGATCCTCCCCCGGAAGCCGGCAGTCATCTTCGTGACGGCCTACCATGAATTTGCGGTGGAAGGGTATGAGTTGGAGGCGATCGATTACCTGCTGAAGCCGGTCCCGTTCGACCGCTTTGTGACGGCCGTCAATAAAGCCTGGGAATACATTACTTACCGCAAGAACAATAAATCGCCCCAGCGGAAAGATGATTTCCTCTTCATCAAAACCGCCCACAAGATCCAGAAGCTGTTTTACAATGACATTGTTTACCTCGAAGGGTTGAAAGACTATACCCGGATCCACCTTACGGACAGTAAAAAGCCGGTGGTGACCCTCCAAAGCCTCAAATACTTTGAAAGCCGGCTGCCCCAGGAGGATTTTATCCGCATCCACCGGTCCTACATCGTGTCATTACGTAAAGTAGACACGGTATCCCGCAAAACCGTATTCCTGGGCGATACCGAATTGCCCTGCAGTGAGCACTATAAAAACCTGCTGTATAATATTATAGGAGAGAAGCTGTAAGATATTCCACTTCCAAAAATGTGTTCTTTCACGTAAAAATGGTTGGCTGGTTAGTAAAAACCACTATTTTCGTGATCGTCCTAAAATATCCGGATTGTTCGTAAAAAGGACAATATTATTTCCAGTATTCCGTTGATACTGAATCATTGATCAATCATTCACCCCCTAAAAAAGGTTGGATCTATGAAAAAACCAATTAAGGCAAGATTAGTAAAACTGGTAAGTGCCACCTTCTTAGGTTTCGCAATTCTGTTGCAATGCTCCTTTGTGCCCGCAAATTTAACCGTATATCCCGGTACCGTTATTCCACGTGCTACTACGGCCGGGCATACTAATACAACTACCGGGTATACTACAAATAATCCCTTCAAGTCTGCTGCTTTTGCTAACAGCATGGAGATATACGATAGCCTTCACCTCGAAGAGATCGGTCTATCCAGGTCTGTATTCCGCATGGCGGTTAAAGGCATGGAAAAGCTCTATAAAGCCGGCAAACTCAAAGAGAACGTCATTTCCATCGTTGATTTTAGCCAGCCCAGCACCAACAAGCGCCTCTATGTGATCAACCTGGACAATTATGAGTTGCTGTACAATACCTGGGTGGCCCATGGCATGAGATCGGGCAAAACCATGGCGCAGGTCTTCTCCAACAAGCCTTCTTCCAATAAGAGCAGTCTGGGGTTTTATATAACCGGCGAAGCTTACCAGGGCAGCAATGGCTACTCCCTCAAACTGCAGGGGGTAGAGAAAGGCATCAATGACTATGCCTACCGCCGTGCCATCGTTTTACATGGCGCTGATTATGTAAGTGAAGGATGGATTGCCAGCCAGGGTTATCTCGGCCGCAGCAAGGGCTGTCCCGCCGTTCCCCTCGAAATATGCCAGCCCATGATCGACCAGATCAAAGACGGCACTTGTTTGTTTATCTATCATCCTACTTCTACTTATCGTAATCGTTCTCCTTTACTGCGTTAAGCTGTTTCGGGTCCCGGGTTTGGTGTTTCGGGTTGCTCCGCGCTTTAACCTTAGAAACTTTTTGCCACAGCGTGGGCTTCTAATTAGTTTTGCTTTTACACCCAAAGAACCCGGAACGCGAAACTCCAAACGCGAAACCTGCTGACCCTGTTCATAAGTCGTGCAATTCATTTTTCCCAATTCGGGCGTTCATTGTTTATCTTTGGCCTTTAACTCATTGTAACTCACAATACCTATGCTAAAGGTTGGCGTATTCGGCGTTGGACATCTCGGAAAATTCCATCTCAATAACTGGAAAGAAATCAAGGACGTAGAACTCGTAGGCTTTTATGACCCCAATGACGTGGCTGCCCAGGAAGTCACCGAAAAATACCAGTTGGCCCGTTTCCTGGATCCCGAGCGCCTCATAGAAGCGGTAGACCTGGTGGATATTGTGGCCCCCACTACGTATCATTTCGACCTCTGCAAGCAGGCCATCCGTAAAGGAAGGCATGTTTTTGTGGAAAAGCCCCTGGCCAATACCATGGACGAAGCGCGCGAACTGGTAAAGTTGGTGCGGGAGTCGAACGTTAAACTGCAGGTAGGCCATGTGGAGCGGTTCAACCCCGCTTACCTGGGCATACAGCATATGCAACTGCACCCCATGTTCATTGAAGTTCACCGGCTGGCGCAGTTCAACCCCCGGGGTACCGAAGTGAGCGTGATACTGGACCTCATGATCCATGACATTGACATCATCCTCAGTATCGTAAAGAGCGAAGTAAAAATGATCTCGGCCAGCGGGGTGGCGGTTATGACAGATACCCCCGATATTGCCAATGTGCGGATAGAATTCAACAATGGCTGCGTAGCCAACCTCACTTCCAGCCGGATATCCATGAAGAAAATGCGTAAAATGAGGTTATTTCAGAAAGATGCTTATATTGGAGTCGACTTTCTCAATAAGAAATCAGAGGTCATTAAACTGAAGACCCCACAGGATGTAGATGCGTTCTCTTTCGACCTGGATACGCCGCACGGTAAAAGGACCATTGCCGTCATCAACCCCCAGGTACCTGAGGTCAACGCCATCAAAAAGGAGCTGGAAGCATTCCGTGATTCCATTCTCCACAACACACCCACCAGGGTTTCAGAAGTAGACGGTTACAGGGCCATGGACGTAGCACACCAGATTTTGCACAAAATAAAAAACAATAGCATTACCTCGTAGCCCTTTGCATGTCAATAAACAAACGTATTCATAACGTCTGGTATCCTATCAGCGATTACATGGCTGCTATACTGGCCTGGGTCGTTTTGTACTTTGCGCGCCGTTACTTCCTGAATGAGACCATCATTACAGCCGATAACACCCTTTATTTATCGAAACCTTTCTGGTGGGGCCTGTTACTCATGCCGGTAGCCTGGCTTATTTTCTTCACGCTCATCGGTGCTTACCATTCGCTGTATAAGAAGTCAAGGCTCAATGAATTTGCCAATACCCTCATCACCTGCATCATCGGTTGCACCTTTATCTTCTTCTGCATCGTCATCAATGATCCGCAGCACAAGTACACCTACTTTTACAAAGCGCTCTTTACCTATATAGCGGCACAATTGTTCTTTACCTGGCTGGGGCGCAACATCATCCTGAACAAAGTGCACCGGCAGTTGGTCAATGGCCGTGTACAGTTCAATGCCCTCCTCGTAGGCGGCAATTCCGTAGCCAGTAAAATTTACAATGATACCAGGGCCGGACTGAAAACAGCCGGTTATCACTATACCGGGTTTGTAACCGCCACCGCCGAAACCAATGGCATCAGCACTTACTTACCACAATTTGGCTGCATCACAGATCTTGAAAAGGTGATCCGCGAACAGCACGTGCAGTTGGTGGTCATTGCCCTCGAAAGATCAGAAAAGCAGCAGGTGGAAAAAATAGTATCCCTGCTCAGTGAACAGGATGTGGACATTAAAATAGCGCCGGATATCCTCGACATTCTTTCCGGGTCGGTGAAGACCAGCAACGTATTCGGCGCTGTGCTCTCCGACCTCAAAACAGGGCTCATGCCCGAATGGCAGCAGAACATCAAGCGCGTGATCGATGTGGCCATTGCCTTGCTGGGGCTGGTATTCCTGGCGCCGCTCTACGGGTATGCGGCCATCAGGGTAAAAGCTTCTTCACCGGGCCCCATCATCTATATGCAGGAGCGGGTAGGTTACCGCGGACGGAAATTCTTCATCTATAAATTCCGGTCTATGTACCACCCCGCAGAGGCGAATGGTCCGCAACTATCTTCCGCCCATGATGAGCGGATCACGAAGTGGGGTAAGGTCATGCGCACCTGGCGGCTGGATGAGTTGCCCCAGTTGTGGAATGTGCTCAAAGGGGAAATGAGCCTGGTAGGCCCGCGGCCGGAAAGGGCTTATTACATCAACCAGCTACAGCAGCAAACGCCCTACTTCAACTACCTGCTGAAAGTGAAGCCCGGCCTTACCTCCTGGGGAATGGTCAAATTCGGCTATGCCGAAAATGTAGACCAGATGATCGAACGCATGAAATACGACCTTATTTACATCGAAAATATCTCGCTCACACTCGACCTTAAGATCATGCTGCATACACTGAGGATTATTTTCTTGGGTAAGGGAAGATGAGAAGAGTTTCGGGTTTGGAGTTTGGGGTTTCGGGTTGCTGCCGCCCTTGTAGCTGGCAAATAAATTACAAGCGGCTGGAACGCTGAAAACCGTTACAATAAGAGCAGGTAAAAGATTTCTTACGTTGCTGCAAATGAAGAACCCGAAACGCCAAACACGGAACGCGAAACAATGAGCCGCTTCACAAAAAAACATGCATGAAAAAGACCTGCTCCCTTTTATTGTTGATCTTGCTTTGTAAAATAAGCCTTTCCCAGGCCTACTGGCAGCAGGAAGTACATTACACCATTGATGTAGCACTCAACGAAAAACAGCATAGCCTTAAAGGCAACCTCTCGGTACAATACATCAATCATTCGCCCGATACCCTCACCTATATCTGGTTTCACCTGTGGCCCAATGCCTACCGGAATGACCAGACAGCCCTTGCCCGGCAACTGTCGGCCGATAAAGAGAGCCGGAAAAAAGTAAAGAGTAAGAACAGGGGCTATATCGACAGCCTGGCCTTCACGGTAGATGGCAAAGCGGTAGCTACAGCGCCTGACAGCGATAACAACATGGATGTGGTGAAACTGATCCTGCCGGCGCCGCTGATGCCGGGGCAGCCCGTAACGGTGGCCACTCCTTTCTATGTAAAACTGCCGCCCTACTTCTCCCGTTCCGGTTATGATGGCGATCAATACATGATCTGCCAATGGTATCCCAAGCCGGCTGTATATGATAAAAAAGGCTGGCATGCTTTCCCTTACCTCGACCAGGGAGAGTTTTACAGTGAGTTCGGCAGCTTTAAAGTCAACATTACCGTACCGGCTGCCTACGTGGTAGGCGCTACCGGTATTTTGCAAACGAAAGACGAACTGGAACAATACAAAGCCATTGGTGCACAGAACTACCAGGCTAAAGCGGAAGTGGCCAAATACAAAGCGGCCAATCCCGATGCGTGGAAGACCTTACAGTACTACGGGGAAAACATCCATGACTTTGCCTGGTTTGCCGATAAAGATGCCATCATACAATATGATACGCTCCGCCTGGCTTCCGGCAATACCATCGATGTATTTTCTTATTACCAGCCCAATGGCAACAGGGAATGGAGCAACAGCGTCTCCTTCATAGAGGATGCGGTACGTCATTATTCCGGTTGGATAGGGGAGTACCCCTGGCCGGTAGTGCAGGCGGTGGAGGGACCTAAAAACCTTTCTTCGGGTGGGATGGAATACCCCATGATCACCTTAATTACCAGTCCTGGTGCAGATGCCGAAAACCTCGATGCGGTGATCACCCATGAAGTTGGGCACAACTGGTTCTATGGCATGCTCGGCAGCAATGAACGGGATTATCCGTGGATGGATGAAGGCATCAACAGCTTTTACCAGTTCCGGTATGAGGCGGAGAAATACAAAACCAACAGTATTTTTGGGAAATCCATGCCGAAGGAGCTCAAAACCTTATCGGCCGGTGAATTGCTCAGCAGGATCTACAATGCGCTCAACAGCCTGCCTGCCAAAGAACCGGTAAATACCGGCTCCACGGGCTTTGCCAATAAAAACGATTATGGGATCGTTGTATATGTCAAAGCGGCTACCTGGCTTTACCTGGTGGAAATGTCGCTGGGGAAAGAGGTGTTTGACAAAGCCATGCGGGAATACTTTGCCACCTGGAAATTTAAACATCCCTATCCCGAAGACCTGAAAGCCGCACTGGAGAAGTCCAGCCAGTCCGGCCTCGACCAGGCCTTTGAGCTGTTGAACAAGGAAGGGAATTTTTAACTTCCCTAATAACTGTCATGAAAAAAAGCGTACACATACTTCTCTTACTGCTCTTCCTCCAAAACACTGCCCATTCACAATATTGGCAGCAGGAACTGCATTACACCATAGAGGTAAGCCTTGACGACCGGCAGCACAGCCTCGATGGCTTCCTGAAACTCCGGTACACCAATCATTCGCCCGATACCCTTACCTTCATCTGGTTCCACCTCTGGCCCAATGCGTATAAAAATGACCGTACGGCCTTCAATGACCAGTTATTGCTGCAGGGCCGTACCGACTTTTACTTTGCCGGCCGTGAAGACCGTGGCTACATCAACCGGCTCGATTTCCGCATCAATAACGGTACCCTGAAGATGGAAGACCATCCCCAATACATTGACATTGTAAAAGTATACCTCCCGGCGCCGCTGCTGCCAGGGGCGCAGACAGAGATCACCACGCCTTTCCATGTAAAATTGCCGAAGACCTTCTCCCGGGGCGGGCATATTGGTCAATCCTACCAGGTTACCCAATGGTATCCCAAGCCGGCGGTATATGATAACAAGGGCTGGCATCCCATGCCTTACCTCGACCAGGGAGAGTTTTACAGCGAATTTGGCGCCTATGATGTGCGCATCACCGTGCCAACGGATTATGTAGTAGCCGCTACCGGTGAACTGCAAAGTGAAGAAGAAAAACAGTGGATGAGGGGAAGGAAGAATACAGAATACAGAATTCAGCATCCAGCATCCAGCATCCAGAAGCCGAAATTCCTGAAGCCGGCACCTAAGAAACCCGCCGTAAAAAAAACAGTGAGTAAAGCGCCGGTAAAAAACAAAAAGAACGCCGCTACACCCAAAGAACCCGAAACACCAAACCCGAAACCCGAAACGCTTCCAAAAGAATCAGAAGCATCCAATCCTGTCGTACCAACAAAGACACTGCAATACAAACAAGGCAACATCCACGACTTCGCCTGGTTTGCCGACAAACGTTTTATAGCAGACTATGATACCATACAACTGGCGAGCGGCAGGGTCATCGATGCCTGGACCTTCTATGCGCCCGAAAGCAATGTATGGAAGAATAGCATGCAGATGACCAAAGACGCCATCCGCTTCCGTTCACGGCTTATTGGAGAATATCCCTATAATGTGGTAAGTGTGGTGAGGACCAGGGCAGGATCATACGGCGGCATGGAATATCCTACCATCACCAATATAGGGCCTGTTAAAGATGCCGCCGCCCTGGACCGGGTCATTGAACATGAAGTAGGGCACAACTGGTTCTATGGCATCCTGGCCAGCAATGAACGCGATCATCCCTGGATGGATGAAGGCATGAACAGTTATTATGACAACCGGTATGTGGAAGGGAAATACCCCGCCCAAAACGATAAGAACTGGCTGACGGCCAAAATACCCGATGACCAGGGCGCCTTGCTCATTGCCCATCTGGTGAAAGAGAAAAAAGACCAGCCCATCAGCACCGGATCGGCTGCTTTTACCAGTGAGAACTATGGAGCGATTGCTTACATAAAAACAGCTATGTGGATGAAGCAACTGGAACAGTACATGGGCCAGCCGCAATTCGATAGCGCCATGCAGGCTTACTACCGGCAGTGGCAATTCAAACATCCTGCACCGGGCGATTTTCAGCAGGTGATGCAGCAGCATACCACGAAAGACCTCCGCGCCTGGTTCCGCCTGCTGGACACCACCGGCGCTTTGCCGGGTACCTATACAGGACCTAAAAAGATAAAACCGGCCTTCCTCTTTTCTATGAAGGACTATGACCGGGTAAACTACATCAACTGGTTACCGGCCCTTGGTTATAATAAGTATGATAAATTCATGGCAGGGCTGGTGCTGCACAACCTGGGCATACCTTCCCATAACCTCCAGTTTATTGCTATTCCTTTATATGCTACCAACAGCAAACAGTTCAATGGCATTGGCGCCATCAACTATACCTGGCGGCCCGCTCAGCGATTTAAAAAAATAGAGCTGGGCCTTAGCGGCGCCCGCTTTTCCACCAGGGAAGGTATAGACAGCAACGGGACCAAAGTATTTGAGGGTTTCTCCAAGATCGTTCCCTCCCTGCGGGTTACCTTCAAAAACCGCTCTCCGCTTTCTACCGTAGAGAAATGGATAGAATGGAAAACCTATTTCATCCGGGAAAAGCAGTTTGACTATCCCATGGACCAGGACGATTCCCTTTACTATCCCACGCCCAGCATAACCCAGAACCGTTACCTCAACCAGCTTACTTTTAGTATTGCCGATTACAGGAAGCTCTATCCCTATGATGCGCAGGTGCAGCTACAGCAGGGAGATGGTTTTTACCGGGCCAATGCCACCGGGCATTACTTTTTCAACTATGCCAAAGGGGGAGGCATGCAGGTGCGGCTATTTGCTGCCAAATTCGGTTACCTCGGCGCCAAAACGGGGGAAAAAGTGAGCCGCTCCTTTGTTTACCAGCCCAAACTCACAGCGGTGAGGGGAGAAGAAGATTACACCTATAGCAACTACTTCTTTGGCCGCTCAGAATTTGAAGGCTTCGCCAGTCAGCAGATCATGATGCGGGATGGCGGATTGAAATTGCGCACCGATCTCTTTGCAGGGTTACAGGGCCGGTCCGACAATTGGGTGGCTTCCATGAACTTTAATACCACCCTGCCCAATAACCTGTTGCCGGTAGAATTGCCGGTGCGTATATTCCTGGATGTGGGCACCTATGCCGACGCCTGGAAAAAGAATGCGGAGACCAGCCGTTTCCTCTATGTGGCGGGGTTGCAACTGTCGCTGTTCAAGGACCTGCTCAATGTATATGCGCCCATCCTGTACAGCAGCGAATTCAGGGACAACCTCAAAACCGCTCCTGAAGAGAACACCTTTGGCAAACGGCTTTCCTTCAGCATCGACATTCAGCGTTTCAACTTGCGGAAACTCATCTCGAAATGACATCCATCCAGCACCTCACACGCAACCAGGTAGACACCACGAAGTGGGACCAGTGTGTGCAGGCCGCTCCCAATGGATTATCTTCCCCACAGAGTCTTATCTTCCCCGCAGAGTCTCCCGAAGGGGACTCTGCGGAGAAAGTAAGGGGACGCTGCGGACTAAAACTTAAATCTTGAAATCAATCCAGCACCTCACACGCAACCAGGTAGACACCACGAAGTGGGACCAGTGTGTGCAGGCCGCTCCCAATGGATTGATCTATGCGTATGCCTTCTACCTCGATCACATGGCTGCCCACTGGGATGCCCTGGTATTAGGCGATTATGAAGCCGTAATGCCCCTGCCCTGGAAAAAGAAATGGGGCATTAAATATCTCTATTGGGTACCCTTTACGCAGCAAATGGGTGTTTTTTCGGTTAAAGAACCGGCTGCGCTGTTGGTGCCTCATTTCCTGCAGGCCATGCAAGGGCATTTTAAGTATGGGGAGGTATTTCTTAACTACGATAATACCGGGGTGGCATCGGCAGCGGTACATACCAACTTTATCCTGCCATTGCAGGCAGACTATGCAGTAATACGCAAGGGGTATAAAACTGATTTTATTAAGAAGAACCTGGATAAGATCAACACCTCGTCCCTGTATTATGAGCCCGTCCCGGAGCCGGCCACGGCGCTACAGGCGTACAGACAGGCTTACCAGGATAAAATAGGGGTGATCAAACCAGCGGAATACCAGCAGTTTGAACAACTGGCCCTCGTAGCCCAACAGCAGGGATGGCTCTTGCTCAGGGGCGTGAAAGGAAAGGATGGCCATTGGCTGGCTACCGCCCTGCTGCTGAGAAAAAATAACCGGCTGCACCTCTTGCTGTCAACCACCTTGCCCGAAGGGCGTAAGGTTTTTGCCAATCACTTTTTGATAGATCAGCTCATCAGGGAATTTGCCGGTAGCGGGATCATATTTGATTTCGAAGGTTCAGATATTCCGGGTATCGCCCACTTCTATAAAGGCTTTGGCAGCGTCAACCAGCCCTACTTTGTGTACCGGTTCAATGCATTGCCCTGGTGGATTGCCTTTCTGCTATCGAAGCAAACGAATAATTAATAATTAGTAATCAATAATCAACCCTCATTGCCTCTTAAATACCCATTTCCCTTTCTTCCAGTATCTTTTCTGCGATCAGTACATCAATGGGGTGGGTGATCTTGATATTGGTGGCTTCTCCTTCGATCAGGTGGATCTTCACGCCCAGCCGTTCCACCACGCTGGCCTCATCGGTAAAAGATTCTTCATATTCCTGCTCAAAAGCGGCTTTTACAATATCGCTGTAAAACGTTTGCGGTGTTTGGATGATCCGCACCTTGCTCCGGTCAATGAACTCATTGCCGTCGAACGTTTCAATGCGGATAGAGTCTACCGCGGTAATGGAGGGGATGGCATTGCCCCGTTCCTGCGCCATCTGGCAGCAGCGCCTGATAAGCTGGGGGGTGAGCAGGCAGCGTACGCCATCGTGTACAAATACGATCGAATGCTGGTGGATATGTGATAAGCCATTCCGGACGGAATGGAAGCGGGTTTCGCCGCCTACCGTCATCCAGATGCGGTCGGGAGCGTAGGTGGAGCGGAGGATATCCTGTCCGGTCTGTAAATGGGCTTCCGGCAGCACCAGGATGATCTCCAGGTCGGGAAAGGCGTCCAGGAAGGCGGTAAGGGTGTACCACAAAACCGGTTTTCCCTGCAGGGGTAAGAATTGTTTGGGCACCATCGTGCCCATGCGCATACCGGAGCCTCCGGCAACTATAACAGCGTATTTTTTCATGTAAGGGTTAGCGTCAACTATATAATGTACTGATAAAGAGTCTTAAAAAGGTTGAATTGCTGCAAGAGCATAAAAGTTTTGTGTTTCGCGTTCAGCGTTTCGTGTTGCTCCGCGCTACAGCCGGTTTGATAAAAGGCAACAGGTTGAACCTAAAGAACCCGAAACCCGAAATCCGAAACCCGGAATCACTCCCCTCCCAGCAGCTCCCTTTCAATCTCTTCCATTTGCACGATGTCCCAGGCTTCGCTCTCAGTAGGAGTGACATTCATCAATTCCAGGATGCCGGCTTTCTCCAGCGAATCTTCCACAGCAGGCTGTAACTCACAGATCACGAAGGAAGCGCCCTGCTCGTAAAAGGTTTGTTGTACTTTTAACAGGTATTCTCCCGCAGCATCATCCACCTCATGAATGTCTTTAACAATGAGGACTACATTTTTAACGTCATTTTGGAGGAAAGGAAGTAAACATTCATCCAATTCTGCTGTCATATTAGCAGATAGAACGGGTTCTGTGATCGTTATGGCATGGAATTTTTGCTTGGTATCAATTTTGACCTGCATACACACTTAATGTTTGTTAACAGCCGTTAATAAAGAGGCGGGAACATAAGTCAAAAATATTTGTTATTATTGTATAACACAACAAATTATAAAAATGGATAACAATTTTTCAGCCCAGGTAAAGGAGATCATATCGTTTAGCAGGGAGGAAGCTTTGCGGCTGGGGAATGATTTTATTGGTACTGAACATTTGTTGCTGGGGCTGATCCGTGAGGGAGAAAATACAGCAGTTCGTATATTGAAAAGCTTTAACGTGGATCTGTACGAATTACGCAAAGAGGTGGAACTCGCAGTAAAAGACAAGACCGGTAAAAACATCGCCAACATAAACAGCTTACCGTTGACTAAGCAGGCAGAGAAAGTGATCCGTGTCACGGTATTGGAAGCCAAGGCCCTCAAAAGCCCTACCGTTGAAACGGAGCACCTCATGCTCTCCATACTCAAGAACAAAGAAAACATAGCTACTCAAATTTTAAATCAATTCGACGTGGATTACGATTTATTCAGAAACGAGTTGGGTGTAGTTAAAAGCAATGATGTTCGCAGCGAATATGCCGATGAGAACGAAGATGACTTTGATGAGGAAAAGAAATATTCGCAACAGAAATCACGTGCCGCCGGTAATGCTAAAAGCAAAACACCCGTACTGGACAATTTTGGCCGTGATATAACCCGGCTGGCAGAAAGTGGTGCGCTGGACCCCATTGTAGGAAGGGAAGAAGAGATAGAGCGGGTGTCGCAGATACTTTCCCGTCGTAAAAAGAACAATCCCATCCTGATCGGTGAGCCCGGCGTGGGTAAGACCGCTATCGTGGAAGGACTGGCGCTGCGCATCGTACAGCGTAAAGTGTCCAGGGTATTGTTCGACAAACGTGTTATATCACTCGATCTTGCCGCACTCGTGGCAGGTACCAAATACCGTGGTCAGTTTGAAGAACGCATGAAAGCCATCATGAATGAACTGGAAAAGAACCGTGATGTCATCCTGTTCATTGATGAGATCCATACCATCGTAGGCGCCGGTGGCGCCAGTGGTTCACTGGATGCTTCCAACATCTTCAAGCCGGCCCTGGCAAGAGGCGAGCTCCAATGCATTGGCGCTTCTACACTCGATGAGTACCGCATGTACATCGAGAAAGATGGCGCGCTCGACCGCCGCTTCCAGAAAGTGATGGTAGAACCACCCAGCGTGGATGAGACCATCCAGATCCTTAACAACATCAAGTCTAAATACGAAGACTACCACAACGTTACTTACAACAACGAAGCCATTGATGCCTGCGTGAAGCTCAGCGACCGCTACATCACCGACCGTCTGCTGCCCGACAAGGCCATAGACGTGATGGATGAAGTAGGGGCCCGGGTACACCTCAAGAACATCAACGTGCCGAAAGAGATCCTTGACCTGGAAAAGAAGATCGAGGATGTGAAAGTGGAAAAGAACAAAGTGGTGAAGAGCCAGAAATTTGAAGAGGCCGCCTCACTCAGGGATACCGAAAAACGCCTGCAGGAAGAGCTGGAAAAAGCCAAGGCAAGCTGGGAAGAAGAAAGCAAGCACAAACGTTACCCCATTGATGAAGAAGCCATCGCCGAAGTGGTGAGCATGATGACCGGTATACCGGTGAAGAGAATGGTACAGGCCGAAACAGAGAAGCTGCGCAACATGACCATTGACATGCGCAACATGGTCGTAGGCCAGGACGATGCCATCCTCAAAGTAGTGAAAGCCATCCAGCGTAACAGGGTAGGGTTGAAAGATCCTAAAAAGCCCATCGGCACCTTCATCTTCCTCGGACCTACCGGGGTGGGTAAAACCGAGCTGGCAAGGGCGCTGGCCCGTTACATGTTCGACTCAGAAGATGCGCTCATCCGCATTGACATGAGCGAATACATGGAGAAATTCACCGTAAGCCGTTTAATTGGTGCGCCTCCCGGATACGTAGGATATGAAGAAGGTGGTCAGCTCACGGAGCGTGTACGCCGCAAACCATACTCGGTGATCCTGCTCGATGAGATCGAGAAAGCACACCCCGATATCTACAACATCCTGTTACAGGTACTGGACGACGGACAGTTGACCGATGGCCTGGGCCGGAGAGTAGACTTCAAGAATACGCTCATCATCATGACCTCCAACATTGGCGTACGCCAGTTGAAAGACTTTGGTGACGGCGTAGGGTTTGCCACCGCCTCCCGTACGCAGAATGCCGAAGAGAACAACAAAGCGGTCATCGAAAAGGCCCTCAAGAGGACCTTCTCTCCTGAGTTCCTGAACCGTATTGATGATGTAGTGATCTTCAACTCACTCCACAAGGAGCATATCTTCCTCATCATTGATATCCTCATGAAGGGCGTTATGAAGAGACTCTTAAGCCTCGGATTCAGCCTGGAGCTCACCGAAGAAGCCAAAAACTTCATCGCTGAAAAAGGATACGATCAGCAGTTTGGTGCACGTCCGCTGCACAGGGCCATCCAGAAATACCTGGAAGATCCTTTGGCAGAAGAGATCCTCAACCTGCACATCAAACAGGGCGATATCATGATCGCTGACCTCGATAAGGAAAAAACAAAGATCCTGTTCTCTTTAAAGGAACAACCCAAAGAGAAATCTGAAGCATAAACATTCGGATTCTACTATAAAAAAAACCCCTCCGCATCCCGGAGGGGTTTTTTCTTGTCAGGAGCGCTCTGCGAGACTTGCAGTCTCGCAGTTCTATTCCCGGGCTTTCAGCCCGATCAAAGCAAAAGCCCTTCGAAGCAAACGAATAATTAATAATCAGTAATCAACCCCCGTTTTCTTGATTAAGATCATACACTTTTATAATATAACTTGTCGTTAATACTACAAGTCCCTCTGTTTTTATCCTGTAAACAGGCCGTGGCATTTTCGCAATGCCGATCCCCCGCTTACAGATCAATGGTAAAATCCAATGCTTGTGACAAACAAGGTGACTTACGCGTAGTAGGTCCGGTAATCGTCCCCGCTACATTTTTAATGCCGCTCTGCCTGTGTAGAGCGGCATTATCTTTAACCCTGCATCTTGCTAACAGCTAATGGCTAATAGCTAATACCTAATTCCTGCTTTTCCTTAGCTTTGCGTAGTTACATCATGGAAAAAAAGATCATCATTACCATCGACGGCTGGTCGTCCTGCGGCAAAAGTACCCTCGCCAAGCAACTGGCGCGCGAACTGGGTTATGTATACATTGACAGTGGCGCCATGTACCGCGCCATTACCCTCTATTTTCTCCGCAATCATATTGACTGGACCAAACACAAGGCCGTTGAAGACGCCCTGAAAAAAATATCCCTCGAATTCCTTTCCAATCACAAGAACGGACAAAGCGAAATATACCTCAACGGGGAAAACGTGGAATACGTTATCCGCGACCTGGTTGTTGCAGAAAAAGTGAGCGAGGTGGCGGCCATCAAAGAAGTACGCCAGTTTGCCGTAAAGCAGCAACAATCCATGGGACGTAAAAAAGGCATCGTCATGGATGGACGTGATATCGGCACTGTGGTATTTCCCGATGCTGAACTAAAGATCTTCATGACGGCCGATAATGCCATCCGCGTGGAGCGGCGTTTCCGCGAGTTGTACGACAAGAATCCCAACATCACCATAGAGGAAGTAAAGTCTAACCTGGAAATGCGCGACTACATTGACTCGCACCGCGAAATAAGTCCGCTGCGCCAGGCAGATGATGCGCTCCTGCTCGACAACTCCAAACTCACCATGCGCGAGCAACTGGACATTGGGCTGGGCTGGGTAAAAGAACGGCTCAGTTCTTAACGATAAAGGCAAACCGGTCTTTCAGCGTCAGGAACCGCTTTTCAAACAAATGATAGGAAAGCATACTGAGGCCTATCGTGATCAGCAGGGCTGCTACGCCCTGGGCAATATTCACCAGTACGGAGAACTCATTGGCGCCTGCCTGCCTGAACAGGACCAGGGCAGCATAAATACCAATAAAGTGCAGGCAGTACAGGCCGTACGTATAAATGCCCATACTGGTCATTCTTTTAAATTGGGAGAACTTATAAAAAGAACGTTGGGAGAAATTTTGCTCTACAATGATCAGCCCGAAGAACAGGGCAATGATCAATCTTTCGGGTATGGTCATAACGCCCGCATAAAACAGCTTGCGGCGCAGGATAAATAAACCGGCCGCCACTACATAGATCCCGATGATCTGCCAGCGGGGTAGGTGGGTGACCCACCGCAGGAAAGGGCTGTCATAGGAAGTATAATAAGCCATCAATCCACCCAGCGCCATATCACCAATAACGGCAAACGTATTAAAATACAGAACGGCTGGTTCATTATAATGCACCGCCCGGAATACCAGCGAGCCGGCCAGGATGGCCAGGCAGGCATACTTAAAATAGCGCAGGGGCAGCAGGCTCAGCAGCAGGGGCCAGGTGAGGTAAAACTGTTCCTCGATCGCAATGGACCAAAGAATACCCAATATCAGCGAATTGGGATGCCCGGTTTGTATAACGTCAAAATTATTCAGGAAAGTGAGGTAATAAACGGGGCGGGCATGTTCGGCTGCGTTCATCCCTATCAGATGGGCCACGGAGGGAAACACCACAAACCCGATAAACACGCATAAATAAAATAGGGGCCAGATGCGCAGGATGCGACGCATATAAAAATGGCCTACATGGATCTTCCCCGTATATTCTTTTTCCCGGATCAGCAGGAAAGTGATCAGGAATCCGCTCAGCACAAAAAAGAAATTCACGCCCAGGTTCCCGTTCTGGAACAGGAGGCTAAATACCTTGAAAAAAGCAGGCACTTCCAGGTTATTGGCCTGGTAATGTTCTACTGTTGTTTTATTAATATGGAAGAGGAAGACCAGGAAAAAGCATACAAACCGCAACCCATCCAGGTTGGGAAAAAATACCTTGGCCTTTTTGGCATGGGGCATAGGTATGACGGTAGGTTGGGGCACATCCGCTACGGCATGGGCCTGCGGACGAGGGGTTAACGACATGCCTCAAAAATAACACTAATGCGTAAGTCCTCCAAGCAGTCGCCAGCCTCTGGCTGGTGACGGGTATTTCAAAGCGGCTGGCTTTGTTTCCCCTTCCCGGGCCAACTATATAATAATTTTTCCTATTTTGACGTTTATCTGGGTAATTTTAAGGCGCCCAAAGGGCATCTCATCATTCATTGCTTCCGGTTATGGACTGATTTGCTTTACTTTGCGCCCGGTTTCCTATTATACCCTTAAGCACAGCCAGGATGGTATTTAACAGCATTACATTCTTAATATTCAGCGGTATCTTCTTCCCCGTTTACTTCCTTACCAAAGGAAAGTTGCGCCTGTGGTGGATACTGCTGGCCAGTTACGTATTCTATGGCTGGTGGGATTGGCGTTTCCTCACGCTCATCATGATCTCCACCTTCATGGACTACAACTTTGGTAAGCTCATCGGCGCCACGGAAGAGAAACGGAAACGGCGCACCTACCTCATCTTTAGTATGATCATGAACCTCGGCTTCCTGGGGTTCTTCAAATACTTCAACTTCTTTATTGACAGCTTTGTGAGCATGATGCATGCGTTTGGCTTCCAGCCTTCCGTGACCACGCTGCAGATCATGCTGCCCATCGGTATCTCTTTCTATACCTTCCAGAGCTTGTCGTACACCATTGACATCTACCGCCGGGAAATACCCGTAGAGCGGAACATGCTCAAATTTGCCGCCTTCATTGCGCTATTTCCGCAGTTAGTGGCCGGGCCTATTGTAAGGGCCAGGGACCTGCTGCCGCAAATGAATACCGACAAGAAATTTGACTGGGACAATTTCAATTCCGGCCTGGGGCGCATACTCTGGGGCTTCTTCAAAAAAGTGGCCATTGCCGATTCGCTGGCGCCCTTTGTTGATCAGTGCTGGGCCGATCCCACCAAATTCTCTTCTTCGCACCTGTTCATCGGGGTCATCTTCTACTCCTTCCAGATCTATTGCGACTTCTCCGGCTACTCCGATATTGCCATCGGTTTGGCGCGGATCATGGGATACCGCTTCGTGGAGAACTTTAAAACGCCTTACTTCTCCCAAAGCTTCAGTGAGTTCTGGACACGCTGGCATATCTCCCTCTCCAGTTGGCTGCGCGATTACCTCTACATTCCGCTCGGGGGTAACAGGAAGGGGAAGTTCAATACCTACAAGAACAACATGATCACCATGTTGCTGGGGGGATTGTGGCATGGGGCCAACCTCGCCTTCATATTCTGGGGCTTCTTGCATGGCGTATACCTCATTCTGCAGCGGGTCACCACGCCCATCTGGCGGAAATTTGTGCAGATCGTGCGTATGCCTGCCTTCCTCAACTCAGCCATTTGCATCGTCATCGTATATACATTAACCGTATTTGCCTGGATCTACTTCCGGTCGGGCAGCATGGGGCATAGCAGCTTTGCCATTGCCAATACCATCATCGGCCGGATATTATCGTTTGAAGACTTTAACTGGGCCAGTACCTTTAACAAATACCAGATATTAAAAGGCTTTTTATTACTGAGTATCATGCTGGCGGTGGAGATCACCAATCAGCGGGTGTCATGGAACGTAACACAACTGCAGCGTCCCGCTTTGCGGATAGCGCTCTTTGCTTCCGTGCTGTGGCTCATCGCCCTGTTTGGAACATTCTCTGCCAACTCATTTATATATTTCCAGTTTTAACCTGAATAGCGAAAGCGAAATATCATGAAGAAAGCATCCTGGATTATCCTTTTTCTGGCCATTCTGTTTGTGGGCGACCGGCTCATCGGCTGGGTCTTCCAGCAGCAGATCACCAAGAGCCAGTTCCGCTATTCACGTATGTACCGGGGCGAAGGCCAGGCCGATATCCTCATTGTAGGTAATTCGCGCGGCCTCAACTTCTACCAGCCCAGCGTAGAGCAGGCCACCGGACTTAAAACCTTCAGCCTTTGCTATTACAGCATGCCCTGTGAAATAGCCACCGTGCTTACGCAGGACTACCTGGATAAATATCCCAACATCAGGACCGTATTGGTGGAGATCACCGTAATAGAAATGTCGGATGATAAACTGTTGCCGGGATTCACTACTTACATGCCTTATTCTCCCCGCATTGATTCTGTGCTGAAGGACAAGACAGAAGATACCTGGTATTACTCCAAGTTCTCCCATATCTACCGTTTCAACAATGAGGTATTCCAGCGGGCCATGTACTACCGCAACAAGCTGGACGATGACTGGTACTTCGACAGGACCATCTCACAGGACCTCATCAACCAGGCGGCGCACCGCAGCGTGGAATTCAAAGTGCCCGATAAACACGTGAATGACATCAAGCTGCTGGCCGATTATTGCCGTGCTAAAAACATCAACGTAAAATTCGTGATTGGGCCCTTCTTCCCCGGTTATACTGTAAAGGGGCTGGATGTATTAAAACGAAAAGTGGAGGCTGCTACGGGCTATCCGGTGTATGATTACAGCTATTCCATAAAGGACAATAACTCCTTCTCCGACTACCTGCATGCCAACCTGAAAGGGGGCGAAGAGATCGTCAACATCATGGTAAAAGACGGCGTACTGCCCGTCGCCAACAAACACGTCGCCGGTAAATAACATACCCCCTTCTTTGTCATCTCGAACTCTATTTCCCCGTAGAGTCTCCCGAAGGGGACTCTGCGGCCTTGGTTCGTGTCCCCACGAACCAGCCCGAGCTTCGTATTTATTTCCCCGCAGAGTCTCCCGAAGGGGACTCTGCGGCCTTAAAAAAACGTCCCTCTCCACCCACGAACCAGCCCGAGCTTCGTATTACAACCAGCCATACATAATACCCTGACTTTCAGCCTCTCTTTATTCAATTCTGGAATCTTTTCCAAAGATGGGAAAGATTCCCACCTTTTCAGCCTCCTGCTCCCCGGCACGTAAAAATATTTTCTGTTTTGTATAAGTGCTTCATAAAGCGTTAAATGACAAATACTTGTAATCCATTTGGGGGACTCTGGTATTTGGGTATTCTGACATATGTTTTTTGATCTGGCGCGTCGTTGGAAATACACCTACCAACAATCTGATTAAGTAGTATGAAGCATCTTTACCCTAAAACTTTCTGGACAATCCTTTTGATTTCTATTAGCATTACCACCTGGCAGTCTGCACAAGCCCAATGCCCCGCAGGTAGTATAACACCTACAGCCAACACTACCTACAACAATGGCCAGGTCATCTGTATCTCTTCCAGCTTTAGCGGAACGCTTACACTCAACAGTGGCGCTACCATGGTCATCATCAGTGGCGGCACTTTCACTGGTGACTTTAATGGCAAGAGCGGATCGATCATAGAAGTACAGGCAGGCGGCGCCTTTAAACCCGGCAATGCCAATAACCTTGCCTCAGCCATCGCTGTTAAAAAGAATGGTACAGCCATCTTAGGCACTGGTGGTTTAACCCTTGCCAATGGCTTTTCAGTTTCCAATTATGGCACCTTCACTTTTTCCAACGGTCCGACGCTGGAAAACAATACAACAGTGACCAATACTTCCTGCGGAACTATGAGCTTTGGACAGACCACCACACTCAAAAACGGATCTGTACTGAATAACAGCGGCACCCTCACCTTCCAAAGTACACTGGCTACAGAGAGTGGCAGCACGATTGATAACCGTGGCAGGATTACGGTAGTGGGCGATTTTAATCCCAAAGGCTTCTTCAAAAACCAGTGGCAGGCGATATTTAAAGGCAATAACAACTTCAATGCAGGGGCTGATTCTATCATCAACCTCTATACCATGGTATTCAAAAATGCCATCCATGGTACCCTTAAAGTGCGCAATGAGGGATTGTTCTGGATAGGCGGCTCTTTTCAGCTCAATAGTGCAAGTGGTACAGGTGGTATCCAGATGACCCGTACCAATGCGCAGGTCCGTGTGAATGGTGCTATGGCGAATGGCGCTACCATCAGCGGGATAGGTAGGTTATATGTAGGCGGAGCACTTTCCAACAATGGCGGTACAATGGCCGGCAAGAACGGCAGTGAAAAATTATTCATCAATAAGTCGGTATCCAATGGCAGCGCTACCAATACACAGACAAGTGCATCCATGGTGGCAGAAGATACCACCACCTTTACCGGTGGAGCTGGTAATCCCGACGTTTCCTGCGCCCAGTTATTGCCCATGACCGTATCATCCCTGAAAGGAGCATATAACGACAATGGGGTAGACCTTAGCTGGTACACCCTTACAGAAAGCAACGGTAAAAAATTTGTGGTGGAGTACAGTACGGATGGAGTGGCTTTTGCAAAAGGGGGTGAAGTGGCTGCCAAAGGGAACAGCAATGCCAGGATCAACTATCAGTTCCGCTTTACCAAAATAACCGGCACTACGCTTTACTTCCGGTTGTTGCTGGAAGATGTGGATGGAAGCACAGAATATACCGGCATGGTGATGGTGAAAACGGGTGCTGCGCAAAAAATAACAGCGGGTGTATATCCCAATCCCTTTGCGGAAAAACTGGAAGTGACCATTACACTGTCCACGAATACGGCTGTAGCTGTTAAACTATTCGACATGAATGGACGTACGGTAAGAACCCATAGCTATACCGGTCAGAGCGGCAGCAATAAGTGGACACTTACCGGGCTGAGCGAATTGCCCCGTGGGTTGTACATCGTGGAAGTGGCGGCTGGTGAACAAAAATGGATACAAAAAATTATCAGGTAATACAAGGTGGTTTAGTTTCTATTAGTGGTGACGGGCCCCATCGAAAGATGGGGCTCTTCTTTTATTCCGGGTGGTGTCTCTTCTTCCCGCCTTCCTCTCCGTAGGAGTCCTTCGGACCGAAGGAGCCCTTCGGACCGGCATAGAAATATGAAAAATCTTTTGCCCTTATAAAATAATAGGGCCCCTACTACCGTTAATGGATGCCGTTGTTTTTGAAACAGGCTGTACGAGGATAAAGAATATATAACAAACTCTTAATAAAGGTCTTTTGTTAAACCTTATCCACTGAAAACAGGCTGCTCTGAAACCTGCATTAAAGGAGCCCGAAGCATTTGCCGCAATAACCTTATGCGCCTTATGCCCCGGGCTTCGCCAATTATATACCTGCCCGTTTTCCCCTGTAACTTGTAACGCTGGAAACTTGTAATCAATAACCAATAATCAACCACTAACCCGGAACGTCAAACCCGAAACCCGCAACACTATTCCCCTGGCATCAAAGTTGAAGACAAGCCTTTTAAAACAGGCGTATGTACACCACACAAATAAAATCGCAGGACCAGGCATTGTGTCACTTATTTTTCCATTGCATACTGAAAGATGGGGAGTTGGCAGATAAGGAACTGGACAATGTGGCCGATAAACTGGTAGCTGTTGGCTTAAATAAAGACCTCAACTTTAAAGATGAAGTCATCAACTACCGCGAATACCGGTCTGAAGTTGCCCGGAGTGAGGAAGAATACCTGCAGTTCCTCATCGAGCAGATCAACCCTGTCAATGAACTGGCCCTCTATTCCTACTGCGCCGAACTATTACTTAGTGATAACATGCTGTCAGAAGAGGAGGAAAGTCTGCTCAAGCACCTCGGCGATGCCCTGGGCATAGACGACCAGGAGCAATCTGTAGCCAGGAAGTTAATGATACAAAGAAAGGTGATAGAGACGGAGAAGATATTTTGAGGGGAGGGGTTCTGGTTGTTTTGATGATAATGGGCGGATAGTTGCTTAATCAACAACAAGATTTATAAGCGAAGATTGTGCTGTATGGTCTTGAATTCCCATTTGAAGCCGCTTCCTTTTAAAGGATTGCCTTGCGCTTTCCGACCTGTACTTTTTTCATACCAATCGATATACAGCTCCACGATCTTTTCATAAGCATCCACGCTCTTTCCTTTTTCCTGGATATCCAGTTCAGTGATAAGCATACCGGTATTAACCGATGCCTGCCTGTTCAGCACAAATTCGATATAATACAATACCGCGAATGGTGCTTTCTTAAGCTGGCAATAGCCATCGTAGTAAGGCGGTGTGACATATGGATGAAACCCACACAAAGCTTCCGATTTTTTTTCTGCAGTGGCATCGATCAGTTTCAGGAAAGGAACAAAGCAAACCCATTCATCCTTCATAGCTTTTACGCTCTTCAAAAGCCGCAAGGCAGTTTCACGTTTATCGGCTGCCTCGTATTTGTTATTCCTGAATACCTTTAAACAGAAGTCGGCGAAAGTTTGATCAGTGAGTCCACGAACGAAATGTTCGGCTGTCAGCGCCGTGCAGGGATTTATCACAGTAACGGTGACCATTGTGGAAGTATCATTGCCCTCCTGGGCCTGTAAAATCCCCGTTACTGCCAGGGCACCTATCGCCAGGATCATTTTTCTCATGGTGCGCATAACGAAATTTACAAATTAATCCGATTTCTCCTTCTTTCCTTTTCTGTTTTTGTGGCTTTGGTATTCCGGATCGCCAATTTTACAGTGGCCTAAAACCCAATATCCTGAACAATTCTGGAAAACATAGTAAATTCGAAGATATGAAAGAAGTTACTGTACAAATTCCTGATAAAGACTATCCATTTTTCATGGAACTGATGCGGAATCTGTCCTTTGTTAAAATAGTAAAGGCAGGTAAAGGTGCTTCGAAAAGTAAGCTCTTGAGCGATCTGCAGGGATCAATTGATGAGCTAAAGCAGGTAAAAGCAGGAAAGAAAAAGGCCCGTTATCTGGAAGACTTTCTGGATGAGCAATAGTTGTGATTAGTTTTCATTTATTCGTAGCTTAGGGCTGCGCACTCCTTCAAAATTCAGGTATATGACCAATAAAATTGAAAAAGTGTGGTTTGATGAAACCCGCATATTCATTGAACTAACGGACAAGACTGTTATTGGTGCTCCTGTTGCCTGGTACCCACACCTTAGAAAGGGTACGCACGAACAACTTAACCAGTATGAGATATGGAGTGAAGGTACCTGGTTGCATTGGGAGGAGCTTGATGAGGATCTTTCTCTGGATGGCTTTTTACAATTGATTTATAAAAAGGCAACAGCTTAAATATGGCTACTATTACAGGAACCAGGGATGCATTTATTGCATTGCTGCAGGAACGTGGTGTATATACCCGGCTGGGTGTGGATCGTAGCACAGTGAGCAACTGGCGTCGAGCCCTGAAAGGGCAGGATAATAAGTTTATGCCATCACTTGATAAGATGGAAGAAATGCTATTAAAATCAGGGGCAAAGGTGGCAAGGGAGAAAGTCTGGATAATTCCAGTAGAAAAATAAAAGGGCTGCATTGCTACGGCCCGGCTTCCTTTAAATCACAGTCATTTAGTTGTGATTAGCTTTCATCAACTATTCTATAGCTTATGGCTACGCACAACTGGTGTTTACAATCCTACTTTGCAGGAGCTATTGTGATTAGCTTTCATTTAATTCTGTAGCTTAGAGCTACGACAACTCCATAGGTTGTAGTCCCATGTTCCGTACCGTTGTGATTAGCTTTCAAAATTATCTGTAGCTTAGAGCTGCAACAACAACAACGTCGTGGCCTATAGTGCAGTTGTTGTGATTAGCTTTCATTTTATTCTGTAGCTTAGGGCTACAACAACTTGCCGTTACTCGTCCTGTTACTTGTTCCAGTTGTGATTTGCTTTCAAATTATCAGTAGCTTAGGGCTACACACAACCATTGCGATAACCGCCCTCATTGGCGCGAAGTTGTGATTTGCTTTCAAATTATCAGTAGCTTAGGGCTACACACAACGGCGCTGAACTTTGCCAGCAGGTCATTGAAGTTGTGATTTGCTTTCAAATTATCAGTAGCTTAGGGCTACACACAACCAGATAGGTAATTCACCTACCAACCAAATTGTTGTGATTTGCTTTCAAATTATCAGTAGCTTAGGGCTACACACAACTTCGCCAGTAAGAAGCAGGCCGACGCCGATGTTGTGATTTGCTTTCAAATTATCAGTAGCTTAGGGCTACACACAACGGTATTGCATTAACTCATAGCCCCAGGCTAGTTGTGATTTGCTTTCAAATTATCAGTAGCTTAGGGCTACACACAACTGAAGACAAATCGGGATAATAGAGTCCAGTGTTGTGATTTGCTTTCAAATTATCAGTAGCTTAGGGCTACACACAACCGCAGCTAAACGTTTAGCCTTTTTGTTCCAGTTGTGATTTGCTTTCAAATTATCAGTAGCTTAGGGCTACACACAACTTCTGCGCAGCCTGCCGAAAGGTTGCAATAGTTGTGATTTGCTTTCAAATTATCAGTAGCTTAGGGCTACACACAACTGGGCCGGACCATGTTGGCAGATTAAAAGGGTTGTGATTTGCTTTCAAATTATCAGTAGCTTAGGGCTACACACAACTGCGGGCACGACTGGCTGAGCTCACTGATCGTTGTGATTTGCTTTCAAATTATCAGTAGCTTAGGGCTACACACAACTGTGTCTGCCACTAATAGAATACTCGCCTGGTTGTGATTTGCTTTCAAATTATCAGTAGCTTAGGGCTACACACAACTCCCTGTTACAAAGGTTAACGACAACTACCGTTGTGATTTGCTTTCAAATTATCAGTAGCTTAGGGCTACACACAACTTTAACGTATCAATTAACTAACACTATGCCGTTGTGATTTGCTTTCAAATTATCAGTAGCTTAGGGCTACACACAACCTCTTCGTATTGCTTAAGAAGTTTATCCCAGTTGTGATTTGCTTTCAAATTATCAGTAGCTTAGGTGTAGATTCTTGCGCATGTTGACCCAGGGCTCCTGTTTATGTTGACCCACTATTCTTGCATGTTGACCCACCCTTTAGAGCGCGGGTTTAATCACAAATTCCTGCATGTTAACCCACACGTAGAAATGGAAGGCAAAAGGCCTTCCGGTCAGATTCCTGCATGTTGACCCACCTGCTTGTAAAGATTCCGCAAAATAACTTACTGACATTCCTGCATGTTGACCCACCCCTGAGGCAATAAGAGTTCCTGAGCTTTGATGTCTTTTGCTCCTTAAAACAAACAGGAGCATGGCACAAAAACCCATAGCGATGGAACACTTAAAACAGCTTCTTCAACTTCAAAACGACGGGATCGGTATCCGGGAGATGGCCC
>NZ_JAARML010000012.1 GCF_011759375.1 Paraflavitalea devenefica
TTTTATATATTTATAGGAAATGACCAGGTCGCCGGGTAATAATAAGCCGGTGACCAGTATTGCTTACCTTAAAAACCATACAGTATGGCACGCTTGAATCCGGATAATACCTGGAGAGGTTCAGTAGGAAAATATTCCTATTACAAGATGCGGGGCATCGATACACCCATTGTAAGGAGTAAGGGAGGCGCCAGCAAAGAGACCATTAAAACCCATCCCAGATTTGAACAAACACGGCGTATCAATGCCGAATTCGGGGGGCGTGCATCAGCCAGTAAAAGGATCATGCGCATGCTGTGGCCACTGAAATCGCTGGCCGACTACAATATTGCCGGTCCGCTCAATGCCTTGTTGAAACCCATCCAGGCATTGGATGACCAAAGTGAACTGGGAGAAAGGAATATATTGTTGTCATTGAACCCTGGCATCCTGGAAGGCTTTTCCCTCAACCGGAAACTGTCTTTTGATTCTATTGTACGCACCCATCTTAACTGGTCATTCTCGCAGGAAGAGTTGCAGGCCACCATTGATATTCCGGCGCTGTTGCCGGGCATTAATCTGTTTGCTTCCACTTCTCATCCCGTGTTTTCCATGATAGCTGTATTGGGTATTGTTCCTGACCTGTTCTATAGCCCCACTAAGTATATCACCACCTCTGATGAATACAATGAATTTGTTCCTGTGATGGCGTCAACGTCCTGGTTCCCTGTACTGGAAGGCTCGGAGCCCGTTAGCCTGACTTTACCTTATCTCTTCGCTCCGCCCGATGATGGTTATAGTATGATGCTTTCCGTCGGCATTTGCTTTGGCAGGATGCGTAATGCCTCCACGATAGAACAAGTGCCGTATGCAGGAGCGGCACGGATACTGGCTATGGCATGATCACTTCAACTATACAAAAACATCCTTTTCTTCCCCGCTGAGTATCCGGCTTTACGGTTCTTATGCCTCCTTTGCCCGCGCTTCGTCTCAATTCACCATTCCGCTGCATTCAATACCCATCTTACATTAACGGCCTGTTAATAATGTTATTAAAGAACGATTAAAAAATGTATTGGGTAGTAGGTTGATCTATACAGTTAGTATGGAATGAAACAGGTTTTCACTTACCTGAAACCGGCATTAACAATTTTTGGCACGCCTGCTAAATCATTACTGGTGCTTTGTTTCACGGAATTAGCGAGTGAGTATGCGATTGTTAACAAGCGATTAACCAGTCATTAACATCAATTAAAATGGGGTTAATAATAAGTTAACAGACTCTTAAATAACCAGCGTTTAAGTTAATTGCAGTGTCTATTTTCAAATTCAAAGGAACTTAATTTGTCTGGCACCGTAGCAGCCATATTAATGTCCTTTCTGGTTACTGGTTACATTAATAACAATTAAAAAGACACATGAGAAAGATTCTATCACTGCTAACAGTGCTGGTGACATGCACTGTTATGACCTTTGCCCAATCCCGCCCGGTGACTGGCCAGGTCAAAGACAGCAAAGGTGATCCCGTCCCCTTTGCCAGTATCAAGATCAAAGGCGCCAATACCGGAACTGCCGCCGACGCCAACGGAAATTTTACCATCAGTGCACCCGAAGGAGCTACTTTAGTGATCAGTGCTTCCGGCTTTACCGATACAGAAGCAAAGGTAGGCGCTACTGGTCCCGTGAACGTTTCGCTGCAAGGCAATGCAGCCATGCAGGAAGTAGTAGTAACTGCGTTGGGCGTTTCCAAATCTAAAAGAGCGGTAGGTGTAGCCGTTCAGGAGATCCAGGGTGATAAGTTGACCCAGACCAAACAGGTGGACCTGAACACGGCACTGGCCGGCAGGGTAGCAGGTATCCAGGTACTGGGTGGCTCCGGCGCCAAGTTTGGTACTTCTACTGTGCGTATCCGTGGTGTAAACACCCTTGGCACCGGTAACCCGCTATATGTAGTAAATGGCGTTCCTATTTCAGATGCCCGCGACCTGAACACAGATGATGTGGAGTCAGTATCTGTATTGAAAGGACCTGCAGCCACTGCCTTATACGGTCAGCGTGGTTCTGAAGGGGTGATCCTCATCACTACCAAAAAAGGAAAACGTGGCCCCGGAATAGGATTGGACTTTAATCAAAGCACCACCTTCGAAAGAGTAGCCACCTTACCCAAATACCAAAACGAATATGGTGGTGGTTATTCTCAGGATTGGTACACCTTCCAGTACGATCCTGCTGTAGATGCTCCGGCATTGGCAGCTATGGATGGCGCCAAATACTATGATTACTTTGGTGATGAAAGCTGGGGCCCCCGTATGGATGGAACCCTGTATGCTCCCTGGTATGCCTGGGATCCCGAAGATCCCGATTATGCCAAACAAAAGCCTTTTGTACCGCAGCCGGATAACGTTCGTGATTTCTACAATACCGGTGTGGCTTATAATACCAACGTGGCTTTCTCAAAGGTTACTGATAATTCCAACACAAGGGTTTCTTTCACCAACCTCGTAAGAACAGGTGTAACCCCCAACAGCCGCCAAACCAAAAACTGGTTGTCTATCAATAACAGCATAGACCTCACCAAAAAGTTTACGTTGGCCACCAACATCAACTATACGTATGAATACCTGTTCAATGTACCACAGGAAGGATACGGTACACAAACTGCGGGTTCCTTCAACCAGTGGTTCCAACGTAACCTCGAAATGGACAAGCTGAAAAGGTATAAAAGATCGGATGGCTCCTTTACTTCCTGGAATATCAATGGTCCCCGTGATACCGCTCCCAAATACTGGGATAATCCGTATACAGAAGTATATGAGAATATCAGCAACAACAAACGCCAGCGTATTTATGGAAACATAGGCGCTACGTATAAATTCACGCCGCACCTCAGGGTATCGGTACTGGCAAGGGCTGATGTGTATAACCAGAACTTTAACAGCCGGGTGGCTTCCAGTACCCTCAACCTGGATGCCTACAGGACTTACACCAACAATACCCGTGAGCTGAATTTTGTAGGTAACGTGGAATATGATAATCAGTTTGGCGATCTTTCCCTGCGTGCAGGCGCTTATGTAGAAAAAAGAACCAACTACAGCAACTATGTAAATGAAGCTACTGCCGGTGGCCTCAGCATTCCCAACTTCTACAACATTGCTGCTTCCAAGAACAGGCCCACTACCAACAATACCGAGATCCGTAAGGAAGTAAGAAGTATCTATGGCTATACTTCACTGGGTTGGAAGAACATGCTGTTCCTGGACCTGAATATCCGGAATGACTGGTCTTCTGCATTACCTGTTTCCGATAACTCTTACTTATATGGTGGTGTGTCAACCTCATTCGTCTTCACTGAATTAATGAAGCCGAATAATATCCTGAGCTTTGGTAAGATCAGGGCTTCCATTGCCCGTGTGGGAACAGATATTGATCCTTACCAGATCTACCAGACTTATACGGTGGGAAATCCTTATGATACCTATCCTACGCTCACAGTACCCAACACCATTCCCAACCAGGTGCTGAAGCCAACATTGTCTACTTCTTATGAAATAGGTACAGAGCTGCGCTTCGTGAACAACAGGGTGCGTTTTGATTTCAACTATTATAACCGGGAAGCTAAAAACCAGATCATCAACCTTACCATCCCAAGTTCTACCGGTTACAGCGCAGCACTGGTAAATGCTGGTAACATTACCAATAGTGGTATTGAGATCACGCTTGGTGGTACGCCGGTAAGAACAAAAGACTTTAGCTGGGATATTGACTTCAACATAGGGTTTAACAAGAACGAAGTGAAAGAGCTCTATGGAGAAAGCAAGAACCTGCTGGTGAATCCGGCCGGTCTGGGCGCTTCCTTTGGATTTGTAGGTACACCCGGCGTTTCTGTCAATGCCCGTGTAGGTGAAACCTATGGTATGCTCATTGGTACCGGTTACAAGCGTAATGCAGCCGGACAGAAGCTGGTAGACGATGAAGGATATCCTGTACTTGAACAAAACAAGGAACTGGGTTCTATTCTGCCCGATTATACCGGTGGTATCTACAATGAGCTCACTTATAAAAACTTTACCCTCAGCTTTGCTATTGACTTCCAGAAAGGTGGTAAGCTGATGTCGCTGACCAGCATGGTCAATGCAGGTTCTGGTTTGTCTGAAATTACAGTAGGCAATAACGACAGGGGCAAACCCAAGCGTGATGCTGTAGACGATGGTGGTGGCGTACGTGTGGATGGCGTGCGTGAATCAGATGGTAAGGTCAATGATATTTACCTGGATGCAAAGGAATATTATGAAACCGTACTCTCTTCTCTTTGGGAAGAATGGATCTATGATGCAACATTCGTAAAACTGCGTGAAGTAAGACTGGGATACAACCTTCCCAAACGCTGGTACCAGAAATTGTCTATTCAAAATGCCAACTTCTCCATCATCGCGCAGAATCCCTGGCTGATCTACAGCACGGTGAAAGGAATTGATCCTACACAGTTGCAAACACCCTGGTTCGACAGTGGTCAGCTGCCAGGTACACGCACATTGGGCTTTAACCTGAAGTTGCAGTTCTAACCATTAAAAAGAGAATAATGAAAACAAATATTGTCAAGTATATAACTTCCTGCTTACTGGTTGCTGCTGTGATAGCATCCTGTAAGAAACCAAGTGATTTTGGTGATCTGAACGTGGATCCCAATAACCCTTCCGATCCCAATACGGCTTTAATGTTCACCAATGCCATCCGTTCCGGATTAAGTACCGGTGTGGGCGCCGTGAACGCACCGGATGGCCTGCTATATGTACAGCACATCTCTGAAGTATTTTATACCAGCGCTTCCCTGTATACCAGCCGGATCTTTGATTATAATGGATTGTATAATGGGGCGCTGGCCGACCTGCAAAAGATCATAGACCTTAATACTGCCGATGATACAAAGAGTAAACCTTCTGTTATTGCCGGTGGTTCTAATGGCAATCAACTGGCAGCCGCCCGCATCCTGAAGGCGCATATCTTCCTGCAAATGGCCGATAGGTGGGGTGATATTCCTTATTCGGCTTCCCTGAAAGGATCAACCGACATTACACCCGCTTTTGATGAGCAGGAAAAGGTGTACAAAGCGCTTTTGCAGGAACTGAAGGATGCTGTTACGACTATTGATAACGGAGCCGGTCCTGCGGGCGATATCCTCCTGGAAGGTGATATGGACTGGTGGAAACAATGGGCTGCTTCTATCCGTGCGATCATTGCACTGCGTTTGTCTAAGGCAGATCCTGCTACGGGTAAAACAGAATTCGCAGCAGCAGTGGCAGATGGCATGCTGGAAGATAATGACCACAATGTTTATTATTATTACCTGAGTGATGCCAATAACCAGAATCCCTGGTATAACAACTATATCGTGGGTAAAAGGTACGACTATGCTGTAAGTAAGCCCCTGGTAGATAAACTGCAATCTCTTAATGACCCACGCTTACCGGTTTTTGCCGATAAAACAGGTACGGGTACTTACGTAGGCATGCCCTATGGCCTTACTTCTCCCGTGGGTTATTCCGCAGGTACTGTTACCAATCCCGGTAACATCTCCCTGATTGGTTCAGCTTTCCGCCAGCAAAATTCCAAGACAGCCATTACTACTTTTGCCCAATTGCAGTTTGCACAGGCGGAAGCAGCTCACCTGGGTTGGATTTCCGGTGGTGAAGCAGCAGCGGCTACTTATTACCTGGCCGGTATCAAGGCTTCCCTGGAACAATTTGGTGTAGGGGCTGGTTATGCCGTTTATATTGCTCAGCCGGCCGTAGTCTATAACCCTGCCAACGCAGTAGAGTTGATCCAAACCCAGAAATGGATAGCCAGCTACCTCGGCAATGGCTATGAAGCATGGGCTGAATGGAGGAGAACAGGCTACCCTGTATTAACCCCCGCTCCGGATGCCGCACCGGTTTCCGGCGGACAGATACCCCGCAGGCAAGCCTATCCAACCACCGAAAGAGATCTTAATACCGAAAACTATAATATAGTAATTGGCCGTCAGGGCGCCGACGAGCTCACTACCAAAACCTGGGTAGACCAGTAACGCTTTTTATTTTATGTGACTGTAATAGCCGGTGTAGTTCCCTACAGCCGGCTTTTTTAATGTCCTTATTTTAACAGGTAAGAATAAGGGAGCGGATAACGGTTACCCTTCCCTGTCAATATGGCGTCTATACCCCGTAAAAAGTAGCTAATACACAGAAAATCAATGTTCATCAGCTTTTTCAGAGACCGGACTTATAAGCCCGATAAACTTTTCATGTAAAACATTGCAGCACTTTATTTTTCCCGTTTGTCTACCCATGGTAGCTCCTATCCTATTTTAACATTTTCTTGGGTTATTCGAAAGTTGCTATATTTACGACGGTCACATTTTTAAAATTACAGTCACATGAGAAAATTTCTATCACTGCTCGCAGTGCTGGTACTGTATACGGTATTGGCATATGCGCAAACCAAAACTGTTACCGGAAAGATAACAGATGAAACCGGAGATCCGGTTCCTTTCGCCACGGTAGTCATCAAGGGCACTAAGATTGCCTTCGTCTCCGATGCCAGTGGCACTTTCTCCGCAAAAGTTAAACCGGGCGACATTTTAGTAGTTTCAGCCCAAAGTCTTACCACCAAAGAGATTACAGTAGGCGCCAGCAATGTGGTGTCTGTTACGCTGGCAAAAAGTAACACTGCTCTGGCTGAGGTGGTGGTTACAGGCGCCTACAACACCAAAAGAACACAGCGTAGTACTTCGTACAATGCGCAGATAGTGACCGGCGAACAACTGAATACTATCCGCCAGACCAACCTCAACGGGGCCCTGGCAGGTAAAGTATCCGGTCTTCAGTTCCGTGGCCAGTCTGCCGGTAAGTTGGGCGAAGCTGGCACAATCCGCCTGCGGGGTGCTTCCGGCCTTGGGGGCGATGAAGGTCTCATCTATGTGGTAGATGGTACCATCCTGCCCAGTGTGAATGACATCAATCTGGACGATGTGGAAAAGTTAGACGTTCTCCAGGGACCTGCTGCTGCTGCCCAGTTTGGACCGCAAGGATCCAACGGCGCCATTATTATTACCATGCGCAAGGGCAAAAAGAACGCACGCGGTATCGGTGTTGATGTTAACCTGGGCGTCCAGATCGAAAAAGTATATAACCTGCCCAATTACCAGAACTCCTATGCAGGTGGTAACACTTCCGACCTGAAATTATATACCTGGGAAGCAGGCCAGCCCGAAGAATGGAAAGCGCTGGATGGTAAATATTACCACAATTATTCTGATGACGCCAGTTGGGGTCCGCGTATGGTAGGCCAGGAGTACATTCCCTGGTATGCCTGGTACGGCGGTAGTAAATACTCCTACAAAACGGCCAAACTGGCGCCTCAGCCGGATAATGCCAAAGATTTCTTCAACACAGGTAATATACTCAATAACTCAGTTTCTTTCAGCAAGGCAACGGATAACATGAACTTCCGGGTGTCCTATGGCAATGTGGATGTTAAAGGTATATTGCCCACCACTACCCTTAAAAAGCATACACTCAATCTCACTGCCAGTGTTGACCTCAATTCTCACTTTACCGTGAGCGCCAACGTGAACTATTTCAGCCAGGTTAAAAAGGGTGAGTTCAATGATGATTATTCCAATCAAACCACCGGTTCCTTCAACCAGTGGTTCCACCGCAATGTGGATATGGGGATCATGAAAGAATTAAAAGGACTGAAAGCAGCCGATGGCGTATATGCCAGTTGGAACCACCAGGACCCTAATACCTATGACCCTGCCAAACCAAATGCATTTTATGCCGGTAATTATTGGTACAACTTCTATACCTGGTTCGACCTGGTAAAACCTGTTGAAAACCGGGACCGGTTATTTGGCGACCTCTCACTGACCTATAAGCTCAACAACGATTTTCAAATACGCGCTACCTACCGTAAGCAACAGAATACCATCTGGTTCGAAGACAAATTCGCTTCTGACCTGGTAACCAGCGGTACGCAAACAACCGGCAACTGCCCGCAATGTAAAGGATACTATGCCACCGGCGAGTCCTATTCCAACAGGCAGAACTATGAATTGCTGGCTACTTTTTCTAAAAAGATCAATGATTTCTCCCTTAATTTGAATGCAGGGTCCGACTTTTTCAAATACGTACTGAAAAGCAATAGCGCTGCTACGGATAATGGTCTCAGTGTTCCCAACCTTTATACCATTGAAAACTCTGTGGATAAGCCCAAAACCGCTAATGGCAGGGTCGAAGAAAAATACCGTGCCATCCTTGCAAGGGGTGATGTTGGTTTCAGGAATTTTGCATTCTTTGATTTCACATTGCGCAATGACTGGTTCTCTACCTTGCCAGGTGATGACAACAGCGTTTTGTCTAAATCATTTGGTGCTTCATTGGTATTCAGCGACCTGGTTAAACTTCCCTGGCTAAGCTTTGGTAAGGTCCGTGCTTCCTGGGGCGAAATACCCAAAGCGCTTGGTGTAAACGCTACTACTTTCGGCGCTTATCGCTATCCCGGTTTTGATTATACCATGGATGAGCGCAAATGGCTCACCAACTTTCTGATGACAACACCCGATCAATTGGTTGATTCTGCTATTCATGGCGCTGTAAAAACACAGAAAGAAATTGGTCTTGATCTCAGGTTCCTGAACAACAGGGTCGGTATTTCAGCTACCTACTGGGATGGTACCGAAAAAGATATGCCACTGGCTGTTAGTGTAAACGGCGCAAGCGGTTTTACTTCCAAACTCATCAATACCGGTAAGATCACCAGGAAAGGTATTGACCTTCAACTGAACGTACGCCCCATCTGGTGGGATAACCTGAAATGGGAGATTAACGGTACCTGGGGTTACCTGCTTGAAAATAAAGTAGTAAAAATTTCAGACGAACTGACAAGGCTCCCGCCACTGGAAACTTTGTGGGGCAGCACGGCGCCTGTACTGGTTCATGAGGCAGGACTGCAATGGGGCCAGTTATTCGGTAACGGTATTAAACGTCTTAATGGTAAGCCTATTCTTACTGATGAGGGCTTTTATATCAACGACCCCAATGTGCATTTCGGAAGCGTATTGCCCAAATACACAGGTGGCTTACAGAACAGCTTTGAAATATTCAAAGATTTTACAGTTAATGTAAATATTGATTACCAGTATGGTGGTAAATTCTTCTCCCTGTCTGATATGTGGGGTTCTTATTCTGGTCTTACTGCCCGTACAGCAGCCGTAAATGACAAGGGGATACCCGTTCGTGATCCGGTAGCAGCCGGCGGTGGCGTGCATGTATTTGGGGTGGATGAAGATGGTAAGGATGTCAACTACTATGTGGATGCGCAGGAATATTATCATGGCTTGTATAACAATAAGACCATGGATGAATTTATCTACGACCTCACCTTTGTAAAGCTTCGTGAATTATCTATTGGTTATAACCTTCCTTTAAAGAAACTGGGATGGGACAGGTTTATGAACAGGGCTACCTTCTCTCTGGTGGCCAGGAATCCTGTGCTTATCTATGCGAAAACCAGTGATTTTGATCCTTCTGAGATCAGTGATCTGTCTGGTGAAACCGGTAACCTGCCTGGTTCAAGGGGCTTTGGTTTTAACCTGCGTATATCATTCTAATTGGATAATTACTAAACGAACTTATATGAACAATAAAATATTTGTGATCATTTTTGGCTTATCGCTGTTTGCAACGACAAGCTGTAGTAAGCTGGAAGATTTTGGCGATACCAACGTAAACCCCGGTGGTATTAACGATCCTATTCCCGGTGCGCTGTTGACCAACGTACTGGCCAATCTGTCCAGCTATGCCACGAGTACAAGAGGTGGATTATACTGTCAATATTTTTCAGAAACCCAATACACCGATGTATCGTTGTATAGTTTGCCGCAGATATCCTTTTCCGGCGAGTATTCCGGTTTATTGATGGACCTGCAAAACATCATTAACCTGAAGGTGAACGACAACATGACGGCAGTATCCCGGATCACAAAAGCATATATCTTCTGGAATATTACCGACCGTTGGGGAGAAGTTCCCTATTCTGAAGCATTGCTGGGAAAGGCATTGCCAAAATATGATACCCAGGAAGATATCTACCGCGGTATACTGAAGGAGCTGACAGAAGCATCTGCTCAATTCAATAACAGTGGCGGTATTACCGGTGACATCATATTTGGCGGCAGCACCGACAAGTGGAAAAAAGTAGCCAACTCACTTCGTTTGTTCATCTCTTTGCGCCTGTCTAATAAATTCCCGGCCAGCAATGGTTTTGCTGCTACTGAATTTAAAGCAGCATTAACAGCAGCGGGTGGTATCATTACTACCAATGCCGATAATTGGGTGGCGAAATATCCCGGTGATGACTTTAAAAGTCCCTGGTGGGGCCTGTATGATGGAAGGAAAGACTTTGCGGAAAGCAAGACCATGACCGACTTACTGGGCTCCTTAGGTGATGGCCGGTCCAATGCATTTGGTGGCGCAACAGAAGACCTTACTGCCAACAATTGGAATGAACCCTCTACCGTGGGTGTGCCATATGGTTTGAAAAGAGCCAGTGCAGAGACCTTCACAGGTGATAATCCCACCTGGGCGCGCATTCTGCGGGGCAACCTAAGAGAAGCAGATGATGCTGTTGTCATTGTAAGTGCCGCTGAAGTATTATTGGCCCGTGCAGAAGCTGCTGATCGTGGCTGGACTTCTGAAACTGCGCTGACTTTATACCAGGATGGTATCAAGGCCTCTTTTGAACAGTGGGGACTGAGTGCACCGGCTGCCGGCTATTTTACACAAAGTAATGTGGCTTTTACAGCTCCTGTGGGAACTGGAGCCAATTTAAAGCAAATAGCTACCCAACGTTATATTGCCACTTATCCCGATGGCCTGCAAGGGTGGGCTGAGTGGAGAAGAACAGGATACCCTGTACTTACACCAGCTCCCGATGCCACCAATGCTTCCGGGCAAATACCAACGCGTTTTGTATACCACAGCTCTGAGTTTGGAACCAACAAAGCAGCCGTTGAAGAAGCAGTGAAAAGAATACCTGGTGGCGATACACAGGACTCTAAAGTATGGTGGGATCAATAACCGACATATCAATCGTAAAACTAATTAATTATGAAATCTAGAATAATGAATTATGCGTTGCTGGCTGGTACTGTGTCGTTATTGTTTACATCCTGTATAAAGGACGATGTAAAGGATACCACTACTGAAGGCAGCACTACTGTAAAACTGCTCCAGGCACCTGAGAATAAATTCTTCTTTGAACCTTTCACAGAGGTAAGAACGCTGCACTTGTTTAGTCTGCGGAAAGATGCCAATTCAGAAAGTGAACTAAATAAGCCATTGGCGGTAAAGGTGCAGCCCAATACTACACTGATTGCCAATTACAATGCGGCTAACAATGCCAACTTTGAAATACTGCCCGATAGTTTGTACACGCTTGATCCCGGTAATCCGAAAGTCGGGGGCATTTATGAAATGAATATGACTGCCAGCCAGTTTGCCAAAGAGTTCACTATTAAGCTGAATGGCTCAAAATGGAATTTATCTAAAAAATACGCATTGGGATTTACTATCAGTGATGCTGGTGGTAAAGCAATTCCTGATGGCAAGAAAGATATTCTTGTGCTGATCAGTATCAAGAATAAGTGGGATGGCGTGTATGTGGCTACCGGTACATTGGTTGATAATTATATTCCTACCCTGACCGGCATTTATGATGATCCCGGAGGTTTCGGAGAGGATGTTCTCTACAGCCTTCAAACCGTAAGTGCTACTGAGTGCGTAGTAGTTAGTGCAACTTATCAGGGTATACCTTGTATACCCATTTGGGATCTGAATGCCCAGGATTGGTCATATTATGGCAACTTTGGTATAATAGTTACTTTTGACCCTGCTACCGATAAAGTTACAAAAGTGATTAATTATTATGGTCAGCCTGCTCCTAATACAAGGTCTGCCAATCTTGATCCTTCAGGGGTAAATGCATATGATGAAGCGTCTAAGACGGTTAAAATTAAATATTTCATGATGCAGCCCAGTGTTATACCCGATCCGCCACATATACGGGTGAAGATAGATGAAGAATGGAAATTTGTACGCGCCCGCTAATGACGGTATATAAGTAATACCTGGTAACAAACAAGTGTGCTGTTATTATAAAATGTTCAATTAAAAAACGCTCCTGCCCTCGACCCGGAGCGTTTTTATTGTCTGCTTCCACACCTTATATGCCAGGCAGGGCTTATGCTAAATACATCATATCCTTCCTGCTGTTTTTTGCGGGAAAGGGGCTGCTTTGATTGAAAATAATCCGGGCGAGGGGCAAAAATCACAGGCGTAGCACTCTTTTTATTGACGGGAAACAATTAATTATTGTCAATCTTTTTTTAAAAAATAAAATTGTCCTACATTTAATCAGTTTCAAACCAAACTAATTAGTCACATGAGAAAAATTCTATCACTGCTTGCAGTGCTGGTATGCTTTAGTATACCTGTGCTGTCACAGACAAGGCCTATCTCTGGCCAGGTAACAGATGCCTCAGGAACGCCCGTTCCATTTGCATCAATTGTTATAAAATCTTCCAAAACAGGTGTTACTTCCGACGAAAATGGCAACTTCAGGATCAATGCAGCCACGGGCGATGTATTGGTGGTAAGTGCTGTTGGTGTTAAGTCGCTGGAGTTCACGGTGCAAGCAGGCAACACGGCTGCTATCAAGGTAGAAAAAACAGGTATATTAGAAGAAGTAGTAGTAGCTGCGTTTGGCGTAAAAAAAGAAAAGAAAGCGCTGGGTTACTCTGTACAGGAAGTAAAAGGTGAAAACCTGACAGTAGCTAAATCTGTTGACCTTAGCTCTGCGCTCGCCGGTAAAGTAGCAGGCGTTCAACTGGTAGGTTCTCCCAGTTCTACATTCGATAATGCCAGCGTATTGATCCGCGGTGTAACAGGTCTTGGCCCGGTTGCTCCCATCTTTGTGCTGGATGGAACCATCACCGATCAGGAGAATATTATTATGGATAACGTGGAAAACGTGTCTGTATTGAAAGGCCCGTCTGCCACCGCTATTTATGGTCAGCGTGCAGCCAATGGCGTTGTACTCATCACTTCCAAAAAAGGCTCCCGCAAAAAAACAAGTGGCGTAGAAGTGAACCTGGGTGTCACTGCCGAAACCATATCCCTGTTACCACCTTATCAGAATGAATATGCCGGTGGTTACACCGGTGCAGCCAGCACACCCGGTACTGCCTATGATGCCAATGGCAATTACCTGTTTAAATACAATGCTTCCAAACATCCTGCTTCCTGGGCTGCTTTCAACGGGCAAACCATAATTGAGTATGGCGCCGATGAAAGCTGGGGACCTAAAATGGATGGCCGTTTATACCGTCCTTACTGGAGCTGGTATCCTGGAGATGAGTTTGGGAAATTGGTTCCCCTCACGCCGCAGCCCAATAACGTAGATGATTTCTTCCGTACAGGATTCAACTATAACAACACAGTAGCTTTTACCAGTGGTGCGGACAATTATAATTTTAAATTTACTTATGGTAATCAGAACCGCTCACTTGTAGTTCCCAATGCCAAGAGGGATCAGCACCAGATCGGTGTGAACGGCGCTTATGATATCGGTAAAGCAATTACGATCTCTACCGACATTATCTATACAACCGCCAAAACAAAAGGTAAACCAACGGAAGGTTATGATCTCAGCGGTTTGAATGTTACTCAAAATTTCAACCAATGGTTCCAGCGTCAATTGGACATGAACCGGATGAAACAATACCGCCAACCCGATGGCAGCCTTAACTCCTGGAATATTGGCGATCCCAATGGTAGTTCCGATCCGGCCGTTTACACCGTACCACAATATTGGGATAACCCCTGGTTTGTAGTAAATGAGAATTTTGCTACCGGTTTAAGCAACAGGCTGGTAGGTAATGTAGGCATGAATGTTAAACTGGGTAGTCATTTCAACGTGCAATCATACGTGCGCATGAGCTACAATAACCAGGAAAATGATCAGCGCATGGCTACCGGCGGCCTGAACCTCGATTATTACAAAATAGACCAGCGTATTTTCCGGGAAATGAACTATGAGACCAACCTGAACTACCGGTTCCGCTTCAATGAATTTACCCTCGATGGCTTTGTGGGGGGTAACATCCGCAATGCGTACTACAGCCGGTTGAACATGTCAACAGAAGGAGGTTTATCTGCTCCTAACTACTTTGATATCTCTGCTTCTATTGCCCGTCCTTCCGTAAGCCGTGAGTACAGTACAAAACGTGTAAACAGTGTGTATGGTAAAGCATCAGTAGGCTATCGGGGATTTTTGTTTTTAGATGCCACCTTGCGTAATGACTGGTCTTCTGCATTACCTGAAGTAAATAACAGTTATCTCTATCCTTCTGTAAGTACCAGCTTCGTGTTTACTGAAGTGCTCAAATCTTCTCCTATCACTAATATACTGTCATTCGGTAAAATAAGAGCTTCCTGGGCACAGGTAGGTTCTGACCTGGATTTCAACCAGGTAAAACTAGCGATCACAAATGGATCACTCTATGGATCTAATCCTTCCATGACAATAGGCAACCAATACCGTTCAGGCCTGGTAGAACCAGCCCTTACCAAATCATGGGAAGTAGGCGCCGAACTTAAATTCCTGAATAACCGCCTCGGTCTGGACGTTGGTTATTATCATAATAACAACTCCAACCAGATCATTAGCCTGGATGTTTCCAGCGCCAGTGGCTTCTCTACGGCACAGGTAAATGCCGGTAGCATTGTGAGCAAGGGTATTGAGGTTTCTATTACCGGTACGCCGGTATCCACCAGGGATTTTTCCTGGGAGGTAAGCCTTAACTGGGCCAAGAACAATAACAAAGTGGAAAAACTGTACAAGGAAAGCAAGACCTATACATACGGTACAGCCCGCTATGATACCCGCCTGGAACATCGTGTAGGAGCTGAATGGGGTATGATGGTAGGCCGCAAATGGAAAAGGGATTCTGCTGGTAATACCATTATCCTGTCCAATGGTCAGCCCGATTACCTGACCAACCAGGACCTGGGCCAGGTATTGCCCGATTGGACCGGTGGTATGTTCAATGCGATCCGTTACAAGGACTTTGACCTGACTTTCTCTATAGACTTCCAGAAAGGTGGCTTATTCTATTCTGAGACCAGGAACTTCAATACCGGTACCGGTATGTCGGAAGAAACCGTAGGAAAGAATGACAAAGGATATGACTGGAGGGATTTCCCGGGCAGCTATACACTGGCCGGCGGTAATACCGGAAATGGCGGTATCCGTATTCCTGGCGTGTTTGCCGATGGAAAGGCCAATAACCGCTACATCAGCGCCCGTGGATACTTCTATACTGCCATGGGACGCGGTGCCGGTGAATTCTATGTATTGGATGCCTCTTACATAAAACTGAGGGAAGTAAGGTTGGGTTATACCATTCCTAAAAGAGTATTGCAAAACCTGAAAGTTGTTAAGAATGCCAACTTTGGTATCATCCTGAGTAATGCCTGGCTGATATGGGCAGAGGCCAAACAATTTGGTATTGATCCTTCTGAGCTGGAAGTATTCTGGAGAGAAGGTGGACAGTTGTCTCAAACCCGCCAGATTGGTGTGAACCTGCGTGTAGGCTTTTAATTCAGATTATTAACAACTAATTAAAGAGTATGAAAAAAATATTTGTATTACTTGTTACGGTAGCCGCATTGGCCGGTTGCAACAAGTTTGATGATCTCAACGTTTCCCCTACTGCATTGGCAGAACCCACCACCAGGGGGTTATTGACCAATGTACTGCAAAACCTCCCGGGTACTGCCTTTGGTAATAATACCGGTAATTTCTACGTCCAATATTTATCTGAAGGCCCCTATCCTGGCGGCTCCCTTTACAGTGCAAGGACTTTTGACTTTGCTGCCTATTATTCAGGCCCATTGTATGATCTGCAGAAAATCATTGAATACAATACCGACGAAGCTACCAAGGCTACTTTTGCCAACCCGGATAAATATGGGAGTCATGATAACCAGGTGGCAGTGGCCCGCATCCTGAAAGCTTACTTCTTCTGGTGGCTTACAGACCGCTATGGCGATATTCCTTATTCTGAAGCCTTACAAGGTGCTAAAGCTTTTGCACCTGCTTATGATAAGCAGCAGGCTATCTATACCGATCTGTTTAAAGAGTTAAAGGAAGCTGCTGCTATGATCAAGCCGGCTGAGAAAGCAGTAGTAGGGGACGTAATGCTCGATGGCGATATGGGCATGTGGAAAAAATTTGCTGCTACTACCCGCCTCATGATGTCGCTTCGTTTGATCAAAGTGGATTTTGCTAAGGGGAAGGCTGAATTTGAATCTGCCTTTGCCGATGGGGTTATTGCCAATGGGGAAGATATTATGTACAAGTACATTGCCGGCGATCCGAACAACTACAACCCCTGGTACAACAACTATTCCGTGAGCAACCGGAATGATTACGCCATCAGTACTACCATGACAGATTATATGGCGCCCAAAAACGATCCCCGTCTCAAAGTGTATGCAGAAATCTTAGATGATACGGTTGTTGGCTTACCATATGGTAAAAACGTAGCCGTCAATATACCGGCCATCTACAGCAGGATTGGTGATTATTTCAGAGGACAGGCGTCTCCTGCCACTATCTATTCCTATGCGCAGGTATTGTTTGCCCTGGCCGAAGCTGCCAAGGTGGGATACATTACCGGTGGCGATGGCGCTGCCGAATCCAATTATTATGCTGCTATTGAGGCATCCTGGAAGTTTTATGGTATTGAGTGGAACACTGCTAACCAGGCGGCTTTTGCCACCTATATAACAGAACCCGATGTAGCTTATACCCCCTCTACCGGTTACAAATCCATCATGACGGAAAAATGGATTCACCTGTACCTGAATGGGTATGAATCATGGGTTGATTGGCGCAGGACCGGCTTCCCCGTGTTAACACCCGCTGTAGACGCAATAGATCCCAAGGGCATACCGCTCAGGCAGGGATACCCTACGCAGGAAAAAGCCAATAATACCAAGAATTACACTGACGTGCTGGCAACAATGGGTGGTGTGGATGATAACTATGCCAAAGTGTGGTGGGATAAAGATTAATGCATATAAGCCTATAATAAAGCAAAATGCCCGGCCGCAGGCC
>NZ_JAARML010000013.1 GCF_011759375.1 Paraflavitalea devenefica
GCTACAGTAAGTGTCTGAGTAGCTGTCACCGTATTACCACAGGCATCGGCTGCCGTCCAGGTTCTGGTGATAGTTCCACATCCATCAACTACAGTACTGGTCTCAGCAAAGGTCACCGGTATTGTCGGATCACAATTATCGGTGGCGGTTACAGTTGCGGCAACTGGAATTGTGCCACACTGAACAGTCGCATCGGCAGGAATACCAGTTAATACAGGTGGAATATTATCAACAACCGTTAATATTTGTGTTGCAGTTACTGTATTGCCGCAGGCGTCAGTGGCCGTCCAGATGCGGGTAATGGTTCCGCAGCCATCAACTACTGTACTGGTCTCGGTCATTGTGACCGTCACTGTTGGGTCGCAGTTATCAGTAGCTGTTACAGTAGCTGCTGTAGGAATAGCTCCACACTGAACCGTTGCATCTGCAGGAGCGCCCGTTAATACCGGTGGTGTGTTATCTTGTACAGTCAGTGTTTGTGTGGCAGTTACTGTGTTGCCGCAGGCATCGGTCGCAGTCCAGGTCCTAGCGATCGTACCGCAGCCATCAACAACGGTAGTTGTCTCTGTAAAAGTCACAGGAACAGTCGGATCGCAATTATCGGTGGCTGTCAATGTTGCAGCAGCAGGAATAGATCCACACTGTACAGTTGCATCAGCAGGAATGCCAGTAAGTACTGGCGGAGTGTTGTCCTGCACCGTCAATGTCTGGCTAGCTGTCACTGTATTGCCACAGGCGTCGGTCGCAGTCCAGGTTCTGGTGATAGTGCCACAACCATCGGTAACAGTGGTAGTCTCATTAAATGCAACAGGTACATTGCTATCACAGTTGTCAGAGGCTGTAACAGTAGCTGCTACAGGGACACTTCCGCATTGAACCGTTGCGTCAGCGGGCACACCCGTTAATACCGGTGGGGTATTATCAGTTACAGTAAGTGTCTGAGTAGCAGTTGTCGTATTACCGCAAGCATCGGTTGTTGCCCAGGTTCTCGTGATAGTACCACATCCATCAACTACAGTGCTGGTCTCAGCAAAGGTTACAGGGACAGTCGGATCGCAATTATCCGTTGCTGTCACTGTTGCAGCTGCAGGGACGTTACCACACTGCACGGTTACATCCGCCGGAACACTGATTAATACTGGTGGTATATTGTCCTGTACCGTCAGCGTTTGTGTCGCAGTCACCGTATTGCCACAAGCATCAGTAGCAGTCCAGGTGCGGATAATGGTTCCACAGCCATCAACAACACTGTTTGTTTCTGAGAAAATCACTGGCACAGTCGGATCACAATTGTCTGTAGCAGTCACTGCAGCGGGAGCAGGTATGCTGCCACATTGTACGGTAGCAGCAGCCGGAACACCAGTCAACACCGGTGGCGTATTGTCTTGTACAGTCAGTGTTTGACTTGCAGTCACTGTATTACCACAGGCGTCAGTAGCCGTCCATATTCTGGTGATAGTTCCGCAACCGTCCAGTACAGTGCTTGTCTCAGCAAATGTCACAGATACTGTCGGGTCGCAATTATCTGTCGCAGTTACTGTGGCGGCTGTTGGAATACTTCCACATTGCACAGTCGCATCGGCAGGGACGCCGGTTAGCACTGGTGGTGTATTATCTACAACCGTTAAAGTTTGTGTAGCAGTCATTGTATTGCCACAAGCATCCGTAGCGGTCCAGGTCCTGGTAATAGTGCCGCAGCCATCAACTACGGTAGTTGTCTCATTAAAGGTCACTGGCACAGTTGGATCACAATTATCTGTGGCTGTCACGGTTGCAGCGGTGGGTATACTTCCACATTGAACCGTTGCATCTGCAGGAACACCGGTTAATACGGGTGGTGTGTTATCAACAACGGTTAATGTTTGCATTGCAGTCACCGTATTACCGCAGGCATCGGTCGCAGTCCAGGTACGGGTAATGGTACCGCAGCCATCTGTTACACTAACCACTTCATTAAAGGTCACTGGTACTGTTGGGTCACAATTATCAGTGGCAGTCACGGTAGCGGCTACAGGGATACTGCTACATTGTACGGTGGCATCAGCAGGTACGCTCGTTAATACCGGGGGCGTATTATCAACAACAGTCAGCGTTTGTGTCGCAGTCACTGTATTACCGCAGGCATCCGTAGCAGTCCAGGTCCTGGTGATCGTACCGCAGCCATCCACTACAGTGCTGGTCTCTGCAAAAGTCACAGGAACAGTAGGGTCACAATTATCTGTGGCAGTCAATGTTGCAGCAGCAGGAATAGAACCACACTGAACAGTCGCATCAACTGGTATTCCCGTTAATACCGGCGGTGTGTTGTCTTGGACAGTAAGCGTTTGCGTAGCAGTTACCGTGTTGCCGCAGGCATCCGTAGCAGTCCATGTTCTGGTAATAATTCCGCAGCCATCAACTACAGTGCTGGTCTCTGCAAAGGTTACAGGAACCGTCGGATCACAATTATCAGAGGCAGTCACAGTGGCTGCAGTAGGGATACTACCGCATTGAACGGTGGCATCAGCAGGTAGGCCGGTTAATACCGGCGGGGTATTGTCTTGGACAGTCAGCGTTTGTGTGGCAGTTACTGTATTACCACAGGCGTCAGTAGCTGTCCATGTCCTGGTGATCGTACCACAACCATCTGCTACGGTACTGGTCTCTGCAAAAGTCACAGATACTGTAGGATCACAATTATCTGTCGCTGTAACTGTCGCAGCGGCTGGTATACTTCCACATTGAAGAGTCGCATCGGCAGGAACACCAGAAAGTGCCGGTGGCGTATTATCAGTTACAGTCAGCGTTTGTGTAGCTGTCACCGTATTGCCGCAGGCGTCAGTGGCCGTCCAGATCCTGGTGATGGTGCCACAACCGTCAGCCACGGTGCTGGTTTCTATCATTGTTACCGGTACAGTTGGATCGCAATTGTCTGTTGCAGTAACTGTCGCAGCCGTTGGTATGGCTCCACACTGAACGGTAGCATCGGCAGGAACACCGATGAGAACTGGTGGAGTGTTGTCTTGAAGTGTCAGGGTTTGAGTAGCAGTCACCGTATTACCACAAGCATCAGTAGCTGTCCATGTTCTGGTAATAGTTCCGCAACCATCAACTACTGTACTGGCCTCGACATAAGTCACCGGCACAGTCGGATCACAATTGTCTGTGGCTGTCACGGTAGCAGGGGTTGGGATTGCACCGCATTGAACCGTTGCATCAGCAGGAACTCCGGTAAGTACTGGGGGAGTATTATCAACAACAGTTAAGGTTTGTGTTGCAGTCACCGTATTACCACAAGCATCGGTGGCGGTCCAGGTTCTGGTAATGGTTCCACAACCATCGGTTACGGTGCTCGTTTCTGACATTGTAACCGGTACACTCGGATCGCAGTTGTCTGTTGCATTCACTGTTGCCGCTGCAGGAATACTGCCACATTGTACCGTGGCATCGACAGGAACGCCGGTTAGTACAGGAGGTATATTATCAGTTACTGTCAGAGTTTGTGTTGTGGTCACCATGTTACCACAAGCATCGGTGGCCGTCCAGGTTCGGATAATGGTTCCGCAACCATCAACAACAGTACTGGTCTCATTATAAGTTACAGGAACGGTAGGGTCACAATTGTCTGTAGCGGTTACTGTTGCTGCAGCAGGAACAGCGCCACACTGAACGGTTGCATCGGTAGGGACGCCAGTGAGTACCGGAGGTATATTATCAGTTACAGTTAAAGTCTGAGTTGCTGTCACGGTATTACCACAGGCATCCGTTGCAGTCCAGGTCCGGGTAATGGTACCGCATCCATCAACAACAGCAGTGGTCTCATTAAAAGTTACCGGCACAGTCGGGTCACAATTATCTGAGGCTGTCACGGTTGCAGCGGTTGGTATGCTACCACATTGAACGATTGCATCGGCAGGGACGCCGGAGAGTACTGGCGGTGTGTTGTCTACAACTGTTAAAGTTTGTATTGCAGTTACTATATTACCGCAGGCATCGGCCGCAGTCCAGGTGCGGGTAATGGTGCCGCAACCATCAGTTACACTAATTGCTTCATTAAAGGTCACTGCCACAGTCGGATCACAATTATCTGTAGCAGTCACGGTAGCTGCAACAGGAATAGCACCGCATTGAACAGTCGCATCAGCAGGTACACCGGTTAATACGGGCGGTGTATTGTCTTGTACTGTCAGTGTCTGTGTTGCAGTCACGGTATTACCACAGGCATCAGTAGCAGTCCAGGTCCGAGTAATCGTGCCACAGCCATCTGCAACACTAGTAGTTTCTGCGAACGTTACAGGGACTGTCGGGTCGCAATTATCAGTAGCACTCACTGTTGCTGCAGCAGGAATACTTCCACACTGAACCGTAGCATCAGCAGGAACACCGATGAGCACTGGTGGCGTATTATCAACAACAGTCAACGTTTGTGTTGCAGTCACCGTATTGCCGCAGGCGTCAGTTGCGGTCCATGTACGAGTAATGGTGCCACAACCATCGGCAACACTAATCACTTCATTAAAGGTCACTGGTACTGTTGGGTCACAATTATCAGTGGCTGTCACGGTCGCAGCAGTTGGAATAGCGCCACATTGCATGGTTGCATCGGCAGGTACACCAGAGAGTACCGGTGGAGTATTATCTACAACCGTTAATGTTTGGGTTGCTGTCGCAGTATTGCCACAAGCATCCGTAGCCGTCCAGGTGCGGGTAATGGTGCCACAACCGTCAGCCACGGTGCTGGTTTCTGTCATTGTTACAGGCACAGTCGGGTCGCAATTGTCAGTTGCCATCACTGTTGCTGCAGCAGGAATACTGCCACACTGAACAGTGGCATCGACAGGAACACCAGAGAGCACCGGTGGCGTATTATCGACTACTGTCAGGGTTTGCGTAGCAGTCACCGTATTGCCACAGGCATCGGTTGCCGTCCATGTGCGGGTAATGGTACCACAGCCATCAACAACAGTACTGGTCTCGGTCATTGTAACCGGCACAGTCGGGTCGCAATTATCGGTGGCCGTCACAGTTGCAGCGGTCGGTATGCTACCACATTGTACTGTGACATCGGCAGGTACACCAGTTAATACAGGCGGAGTATTATCAATAACAGTCAGGGTTTGTGTTGCAGTTGCCGTATTGCCACAGGCATCCGTAGCAGTCCAGGTGCGGGTAATAGTTCCGCATCCATCTACTACGGTAGTTGTCTCATTAAAGGTCACAGGAACAGTCGGGTCGCAATTATCTGTCGCTGTAACTGTAGCAGCGGTTGGTATACTTCCACATTGCACGATAGCATCTACCGGGACGCCGGTTAATACTGGAGGCATGTTATCAACAACAGTTAAAGTCTGTGTAGCAGTCACTGTATTGCCACAGGCATCCGTAGCAGTCCATGTTCTGGTAATAGTTCCGCATCCATCTACTACGGTAGTTGTCTCATTAAAGGTCACAGGTACAGTCGGATCACAATTGTCAGTGGCAGTTACGGTTGCGGCTGTTGGGATTGCGCCACACTGAACAGTCGCATCGGCTGGGACTCCACTAAGTACTGGTGGAGCATTATCAGTTACCGTCAAAGTTTGCGTAGCAGTTACCGTATTACCACAGGCATCGGTGGCGGTCCAGGTCCTGGTAATGGTTCCACAACCATCGGTTACACTAATTACTTCACTAAAGGTCACTGGTACAGTAGGATCGCAATTGTCAGTTGCCATCACGGTTGCTGCTGCAGGGATAGCACCACACTGAACGGTTACATCTGCAGGCACGCCGGTTAATACCGGTGGTATATTGTCTTGTATAGTCAGCGTTTGAGTTGCAGTTACGGTATTGCCGCAGGCATCAGTAGCCGTCCAGGTACGGGTGATGGTTCCGCAGCCTTCAATTACGCTAATTACTTCATTAAATGTCACTGCCACAGTCGGGTCACAATTATCAGTGGCAGTCACTGTTGCAGCTGCAGGGATAGCGCCGCATTGAACGGTAACGTCAGCAGGTATGCCGGTAAGTACTGGTGGAGTATTATCAACAACAGTAAGTATTTGTGTTGCAGTTGTCGTATTACCACAGGCGTCCGTAGCGGTCCAGATCCTGGTGATGGTACCACAGCCATCAGCTACGGAGCTCGTTTCAGTCATTGTAACCGGTACAGTCGGATCGCAGTTGTCAGTAGCTGTCACGGTTGCTGCAGTTGGAATAGAACCACACTGAACAGTCGCATCAGCAGGTACACCTGTTAAAACTGGCGGTGTATTGTCTTGTACAGTCAGCGTTTGAGTCGCAGTCACGGTATTACCGCAAGCATCGGTGGCAGTCCAGGTCCTGGTAATGGTGCCGCAGCCATCCACAACATTACTGATCTCAGCAAAAGTTACCGGAACTGTCGGGTCACAATTATCAGTGGCGGTCACAGTAGCAGCAGCAGGAATACTACCACATTGTACTGTGATATCAGCAGGAATGCCAGAGAGTACCGGCGGAGTATTATCTACAACCGTTAATGTTTGCGTTGCTGTCGCAGTATTGCCGCAGGCATCAGTCGATGTCCAGGTTCTGGTAATCGTACCGCAACCGTCAGCCACGGTGCTAGTTTCTGTCATTGTCACAGGCACAGTCGGATCGCAATTATCTGTGGCTGTTACTGTAACAGGAGTTTGGATTACACCGCATTGAACGGTAGCATCGGCAGGAACACCAGTTAGCGCCGGTGGAGTATTATCAACAACAGTTAAGGTTTGTGTTGCAGTCACCGTATTACCACAAGCATCAGTCGCAGTCCAGGTGCGGGTAATGGTACCACAACCATCGGCTACGGTGCTAGTCTCAGCAAGAGTAACCAGCACCGTCGGGTCACAATTGTCTGTGGCGGTCACTGTAGCAGCGGTTGGTATACTTCCACATTGAACAGTCGCATCCGCAGGTACACCGGTGAGAACTGGTGGAGTGTTGTCTTGTACTGTTAGTGTTTGCGTAGCAGTTACCGTATTGCCACAGGCATCAGTCGATGTCCAGGTTCGGGTGATAGTTCCGCAACCATCGGTAACAGTAACTACTTCATTAAAGGTTACAGGAGCTGTAGGATCGCAATTATCAGTTGCAGTCACTGTTGCGGCAGCAGGAATAGCGCCACACTGAACAGTCGCATCGGTTGGAACACCGATCAATACCGGTGGTGTATTATCAACAACAGTTAAAGTCTGAGTCGCAGTCACTGTATTGCCGCAGGCATCGGTCGCTGTCCAGGCCCTGGTGATTGTACCGCAGCCGTCCACTACAGTGCTGGTCTCCGCAAAGACTACAGGAACTGTCGGATCACAGTTGCCAGCGGCAGTAACTATAGCGGCAACAGGAATACTACCACACTGAACCGTTGCATCTGCAGGAACACCCGTTAATACCGGTGGTGTATTATCAACAACAGTTAAGGTTTGAGTTGCTGTCGTGGTATTACCGCAGGCATCAGTGGCTGTCCAGGTTCTGGTGATGGTGCCGCAACCCTCCACTACAGTGCTTGTCTCAGCAAATGTCACAGATATAGTCGGATCGCAATTATCTGTGGCTGTCACGGTTGCAGCGGTTGGTATACTTCCACACTGAACCGTTGCATTTGCAGGAACACCAGTTAATACGGGTGGTGTGTTATCAACAACGGTTAAAGTTTGTGTTGCTGTCACCGTGTTACCACAGGCATCGGTCGCAGTCCAGGTCCTGGTAATGGTTCCACAACCATCAGTTACACTAATTACTTCATTAAAGGTTACAGGCGCAGTCGGATCGCAATTATCAGCGGCTGTCACGGTAGCTGCAGCAGGAATACTTCCGCACTGAACAGTGGCATCAGCAGGAACGCCGCTTAATACCGGCGGTTCATTATCAGTTACAGTAAGTGTTTGCATAGCAGTCGCCGTATTACCGCAAGCATCGGTAGCTGTCCAGATACGGGTAATTGTTCCACATCCATCCACTACAGTGCTAGTTTCTGTCAATGTAACTGGTACATTTGGATCGCAATTATCAGAAGCTGTCACAGTAGCCGCAGCAGGTACACTACCACATTGAACCGTTGCATCGGCAGGAACACCAGATAATACTGGCGGGGTATTATCAACTACGGTAAAAGTCTGAGTAGCAGTTACGGTATTACCACAGACATCAGTCGCTGACCAGGTTCTGGTAATGGTACCGCAACCGCCTGTTACACTAATCACTTCATTAAAGGTCACAGGAACTGTCGGATCGCAGTTGTCAGTGGCTGTTACAGTAGCTGCTGCAGGTATTGCACCGCATTGAACGGTAGCATCAGCAGGAACGCCAGTGAATACCGGCGGTGTATTGTCAACGACAGTCAGCGTTTGAGTTGCAGTCACTGTATTACCGCAGGCGTCAGTAGCAGTCCAGGTTCTGGTAATAATTCCGCATCCATCAACTACAGTGCTGGTTTCTGCAAAGGTTACAGGAACCGTCGGATCACAATTGTCAGTGGCAGTCACTGTAGCCACAGCAGGTATACTACCACATTGAACCGTTGCATCAGCAGGAACACCGGTTAATACCGGAGGTATATTATCAGTTACAGTCAATATTTGAGTGGC
>NZ_JAARML010000014.1 GCF_011759375.1 Paraflavitalea devenefica
CGCATCAGCAGGTACGCCGGAGAGTACTGGCGGTGTGTTATCTTGTACAGTCAGTGTCTGCGTTGCAGTCACCGTGTTACCACAGGCATCTGTCGCTGTCCATGTTCTAGTGATGGTGCCGCAACCATCGGTTACACTAATTACTTCATTAAAGGTTACTGGTACTGTTGGATCACAATTATCGGTGGTGGTTACGGTTGCGGCGGTTGGTATACTACCACATTGAATCGTGGCATCGGCGGGAACGCCGGTGAGCGCTGGCGGCGTATTGTCAACAACTGTTAATATTTGAGTTGCAGTCACTGTATTGCCACAGGCGTCAGTAGTAGTCCATGTTCTGGTAATGGTTCCGCAACCATCAACAACGGTAGTAGTCTCAGCAAAGGTTACAGGGACAGTCGGGTCACAGTTATCTGTGGCTGTTACTGTCGCAGGGGTTGGGATTGCACCGCATTGAACCGTTGCATCAGCAGGAACTCCGGTAAGTACTGGGGGAGTATTATCAACAACAGTTAAGGTTTGTATTGCAGTCACCGTATTACCACAAGCATCAGTGGCAGACCAGGTTCTTGTGATGGTTCCACAGCCATCGGCAACACTAATCACTTCATTAAAGGTCACTGGAACTGTTGGGTCACAATTATCAGTGGCAGTCACTGTCGAGGCAACAGGGACAGCGCCGCACTGAACGGTTGCATCGGCAGGTACACCAGAGAGTACCGGCGGAGTATTATCTACAACCGTTAATGTTTGTGTTGCTGTCACTGTATTACCACAAGCATCGGTGGCCGTCCAGGTCCTGGTAATGGTGCCGCAACCATCGGTTACACTATTTACTTCATTAAAGGTTACAGAAACAGTCGGGTCACAATTATCTGTGGCCGTCACTGTTGCTGCTGCAGGAACGGCACCACATTGCATAGTCACATCAGCAGGAACGCCGGTAAGTACTGGCGGTGTATTATCTTGTACAGTTAATGTTTGTGTTGCAGTTACGGTATTACCACATGCATCGGTGGAAGTCCAGGTCCTGGTGATGGTGCCGCAACCCTCCACTACAGTGCTTGTCTCAGCAAATGTCACAGATACAGTCGGGTCACAATTATCTGTGGCTGTCACGGTTGCAGCTGCAGGAATAGCACCACACTGAACCGTTGCATCGGCAGGTACACCCGTTAATACCGGTGGTGTATTATCAGTTACAGTTAAAGTTTGCGTTGCTGTCACTGTATTGCCGCAGGCATCGGTGGCCGACCAGGTGCGGGTGATAGTACCGCAACCATCGGTTACGTCATTTACTTCATTAAAGGTTACCGGCACAGTCGGATCACAATTGTCAGTGGCGGTTACGGTTACGGCAGTTGGAATAGCGCCACACTGAACGGTTGCATCGACAGGTACACCGGAGAGTACTGGCGGTATATTGTCTTGTACAGTCAGTGTTTGTGTAGCAGTTACCGTATTGCCGCAGGCATCCGTAGTAGTCCAGGTTCTGGTGATCGTGCCGCAACCATCGGTTACACTAATTACTTCACTAAAGGTCACTGGTACAGTAGGATCACAATTGTCTGTGGCTGTCACGGTAGCAGGGGTTGGGATTGCACCGCATTGAACCGTTGCATCAGCAGGAACTCCGGTAAGTACTGGGGGAGTATTATCAACAACAGTTAATGTTTGTGTTGCAGTCACCGTATTGCCACAAGCATCGGTGGCGGTCCAGGTTCTGGTGATTGTACCACAGCCTTCAGTTACATTGATTACTTCATTAAAGGATACAGGAACTGTCGGATCACAATTATCTGTGGCTGTCACTGTAGCAGCGGCTGGTATACTACCACATTGTACCGTGGCATCGGCAGGAACGCCAGTGAGCACTGGTGGTGTATTATCAGTTACAGTCAGGGTTTGTGTGGCAGTAACCGTATTGCCGCAGGCATCCGTAGCTGTCCATGTCCTGGTGATAGTACCACAACCATCGGTTACGGTGCTGATCTCGGTCATTGTGACCGTCACTGTTGGGTCGCAATTGTCTGTTGCAGTCACAGTTGCTGCTGCAGGGATAGTACCGCATTGCACTGTCGCATCTGCCGGAACACTCGTTAATACCGGTTGTGTATTGTCTTGTACAGTCAGCGTTTGTGTGGCAGTTACCGTGTTGCCGCAGGCATCCGTAGCTGTCCAGGTTCGGGCAATAGTACCACAACCGTCTACAACAGTGCTGGTCTCTGCAAAAGTTACCGGTACCGTCGGGTCACAATTGTCAGTGGCAACCACTGTAGCAGGGGTTGGTATACTTCCACATTGCACTGTCGCATCTGCAGGAACGCCCGTTAATACAGGTGGTGTATTATCTTGTACAGTCAGCGTTTGTGTGGCAGTCACGGTATTACCGCAGGCATCGGTCGCTGTCCAAGTGCGGGTAATGGTTCCGCAACCATCAACAACGGTACTGGTCTCGGTCATTGTAACCGTCACAGTGGGATCGCAATTATCTGTGGCAGTCACTGTAGCGGCAGTTGGGATAGCACCACACTGAACAGTAGCATCAGCCGGAACGCCGATTAATACCGGAGGTGTATTATCAACAACAGTTAAAGTCTGAGTTGCAGTCACCATATTGCCGCAGGCATCAGTGGCTGTCCAGGTGCGGGTGATCGTACCACAACCATCTGCTACGGTGCTGGTCTCGGTCATTGTAACTGCCACAGTCGGGTCGCAATTATCTGTCGCTGTAACTATAGCAGCGGATGGTATATTGCCACATTGAACCGTTGCATCAGCGGGTACACCAGATAATACCGGCGGAGTATTATCAACTACCGTCAGCGTTTGTGTCGCAGTCGCCGTATTGCCACACGCATCAGTCGCTGTCCAGGTGCGGATAATGGTTCCACAACCATCGGTAACACTAACTATTTCATTAAAGGTCACAGGAACTGTAGGATCACAATTATCTGTCGCTGTAACTGTAGCAGCGGTTGGTATACTTTCACATTGAACAGTCGCATCGGCAGGAACACCGGTTAATACCGGCGGGGTATTATCTGTTACTGTCAAAGTCTGTGTTGCAGTCACCGTATTGCCACACGTATCAGTCGCTGTCCAGGTGCGGGTAATGGTTCCGCAACCATCAACAACAGTAATAGTCTCAGCAAAAGTTACCGGTACAGTCGGGTCGCAATTATCTGTGGCAGTGACTGTTGCCGCTGCTGGGATAGCACTACACTGAACTGTAGCATCTGCAGGAACGCCGGTTAATACCGGTGGGGTATTGTCTGTTACTGTCAAAGTCTGTGTCGCAGTTACCGTATTACCACACGCGTCAGTCGCAGTCCATGTTCTGGTGATCGTACCGCAGCCATCTACTACGGTAGTTGTCTCATTAAAGGTCACTGATACAGTCGGGTCACAATTGTCAGTGGCAACCACTGTAGCAGGGGTTGGTATACTTCCACATTGAACCGTCGCATCGGCAGGGAC
>NZ_JAARML010000015.1 GCF_011759375.1 Paraflavitalea devenefica
GCTCTTTGACATATTGGGTAGTTAAAAATTTAAGTTGTAAATGACGAGTAATAGTAATAACTCTTTTAAAGCACTTAAGGGCGTATGGTGGATGCCTTGGCTCTGAGAGACGATGAAGGACGTGGTAAGCTGCGATAAGCTCCGGGGAGCTGCACACAAGCATTAGATCCGGAGATCTCCGAATGGGACAACCCGGCATACTGAAGGTATGTCATCCGCAAGGAAGTCAACCCTGGGAACTGAAACATCTAAGTACCAGGAGGAAAAGAAAACAATCGTGATTCCCCAAGTAGTGGCGAGCGAAAAGGGAACAGCCCAAACCTTGGCAGCGTGCTGCCCGGGGGTTGTAGGACTGCATTTAGAAAGCAACTTCAAGCTGAACTTTCTGGAAAGTAAGACCATAGCAGGTGATAGTCCTGTAGGCAGAAATAGTTGTGGACGAGCAGTATCCTGAGTAAGGCGGGACCGGAGGAATCCTGCCTGAATCTGCCAGCACCATCTGGTAAGGCTAAATACTCCTCAGAGACCGATAGTGAACCAGTACCGTAAGGGAAAGGTGAAAAGCACCCTAAACAAGGGAGTGAAATAGTACCTGAAACCGTACGCCTACAAGCGGTCGGAGCCTGGCAACGGGTGACGGCGTGCCTTTTGCATAATGAGCCTACGAGTTACTCCTCACTGGCGAGGTTAAGTACTTAAGTTACGGAGCCGTAGCGAAAGCGAGTCCGAATAGGGCGACTAGTCAGTGGGGGTAGACGCGAAACTTTGTGATCTATCCATGAGCAGGTTGAAGGTGTGGTAACACACACTGGAGGACCGAACCCGTTAGCGTTGAAAAGCTCTGGGATGACTTGTGGATAGGGGTGAAAGGCCAATCAAACTGAGAGATAGCTCGTTCTCCCCGAAATGTTTTTAGGAACAGCCTCGGATATAGATGTTTGCTAGAGGTAGAGCTACTGATTGGGCTAGGGGGCTTCACCGCCTACCAAACCCTGACAAACTCCGAATGCTAGCAAATTTCTCCGGGAGTGAGGCTGCGGGTGCTAAGATCCGTGGCCGAGAGGGAAATAACCCAGATTAGCAGCTAAGGTCCCTAAGCGTATGTTAAGTTGATCAAACGAGGTGGGACTTCTATAACAGCCAGGATGTTGGCTTGGAAGCAGCCATTCATTTAAAGAGTGCGTAACAGCTCACTGGTCGAGAGGTCCTGCACGGAAAATAATCGGGCATCAAACATACCACCGAAGCTCTAAACTCAAGCAATTGAGTGGTAGGGGAGCATTGCCATCTGCATCGAAGGTGTACGGCGACGTATGCTGGAGCGTTGGCAAAAGAAAATGTAGGCATAAGTAGCGATAAAAGTAGTGAAAAACTACTTCACCGTAAGACTAAGGGTTCCTGATCAACGTTAATCGGATCAGGGTTAGTCGGGTCCTTAGGCAAAGCCGAAAGGCGCAGCTGATGGAAAACTGGTTAATATTCCAGTACCTGCTTTAGTTCCGATGGGGTGACGAGGTAGTGAAAGATCCGCGGGGCAACGGATGTTCCCGTTAAAGGGTGTAGTTATATCGATTCCAGGTAAATCCGGAGTTGATGGCGAACCTGATAGTACAGCAAAGCTTCGGCAGCGCTGATAGTGATCCTAATCAAACCTCCGAGAAAAACCTCTAAGGTGTGGCTAAGGCAGCCCGTACCGCAAACCGACACAGGTAGTCGAGGCGAATAGCCTAAGGTGCTCGGGTGAGCCGCGGAGAAGGAACTAGGCAAATTGATGCTGTAACTTCGGGATAAAGCATACCACAGTAATGTGGTCTCAGTAAAATGGTTCAACCAACTGTTTAACAAAAACACAGGGCCCTGCAAAATCGTAAGATGACGTATAGAGCCTGATACCTGCCCGGTGCTGGAAGGTTAAGGAAGGGTGTTCGGCGCAAGCCAAAGCTCCTGACTGAAGCCCCAGTAAACGGCGGCCGTAACTATAACGGTCCTAAGGTAGCGAAATTCCTTGTCGGGTAAGTTCCGACCTGCACGAATGGTCTAATGAGTTGAACGCTGTCTCCTCCGCGAGCCCGGCGAAATTGTAGTATCGGTGAAGATGCCGGTTACCCGTCACGGGACGGAAAGACCCCGTGAACCTTCACTACAACTTTGCATTGATTTTGAGCAAACAATGTGTAGCATAGTTGGGACGCTTTGAAGCGGTGCCGCCAGGTGCCGTGGAGCGGTCGTTGAAATACCAACCTTTGTTTGCTTAGACTCTAATCCCTGATGGGAAACAGTGCATGGTGGGTAGTTTGACTGGGGTGGTCGCCTCCTAAAAAGTAACGGAGGCTTGCAAAGGTTCCCTCAGTACGGTTGGTAATCGTACGCAGAGCGCATTAGTATAAGGGAGCTTGACTGTGAGACAGACAAGTCGAGCAGGGGCGAAAGCCGGCTAAAGTGATCCGGTGGTTCTGTATGGAAGGGCCATCGCTCAAAGGATAAAAGGTACTCCGGGGATAACAGGCTGATCTCCCCCAAGAGCTCATATCGACGGGGAGGTTTGGCACCTCGATGTCGGTTCGTCACATCCTGGGGCTGGAGAAGGTCCCAAGGGTTCGGCTGTTCGCCGATTAAAGTGGCACGTGAACTGGGTTCAGAACGTCGCAAGACAGTTCGGTCCCTATCTGTGATGGGCGTTAGAATATTGCGTGGACATGACCTTAGTACGAGAGGACCGGGTCGTACGGACCGCTGGTGTATCTGTTGTGCCGCCAGGTGCAATGCAGAGTAGCTACGTCCGGCCAGGATAAACGCTGAAAGCATCTAAGCGTGAAACCTTCCACAAGATGAGTATTCTTTTAAGGGTCGTCGAAGACTACGACGTTGATAGGCTACAGATGTAAAACTGGTAACAGTAAAGTCGAGTAGTACTAATTGCCCGTACGCTTTAATTTTTTTTAATCAATTTCAATGTTAATATTTTAATTGTTTGTTCTGTTGCTCTCATTTACAACTTCCCAATATGTAATCTTATTGACTGGACAATAGTCCGGTATTACCTTCTTATGGTGGTTATACCGAGGGTGTTCACCTCTTCCCATACCGAACAGAGTAGTTAAGCCCCTCATGGCCGATGGTACTGCACCAAAATGCGGGAGAGTAGGTAGCTGCCATATTTAT
>NZ_JAARML010000016.1 GCF_011759375.1 Paraflavitalea devenefica
TTGCCGTGCGCCCGTAAAGGGTTGCTTTGTAAATATACCCTGGCAGGGTATCGGGTTAGTGTTCACAAAGACCCGTCATCACCGGCTTATCCGTGAGGGAAACCAACCGGGGAGTATAGCATGCCGGTAAAGTCGAAAGTCAGTCAGTTATCAGGCTGCGACTGAACGATGGATGAGAATACGATATAAGGATAAAATCCAGATTGATTGAACGATAATCCGAGTGGGGCCTGCTAGACCAATGACGTAAGATAACTAAACTCGTCATTCTGTAATACCTTACTTTTCCCGCAACGAAGTTAAGGCATGAACAGATTACAGCACAACTGCCATAAGCAGAAAAGGGTGGACGTCGTATCCGACAATCGTAAATGCCATAGTTACAAAGCAACTAAACGGGGATTACCTAAACTGGAACGCCAGCAATGGCTATTAAGTTAGAGACTTATGAAAATCCAGCATGGTAACGGAGTTTCCGTAGTAGTCCGCGCAAGGGAAAGCCTTGCACATGGCGAAGGGAAACAGTTATTGCCTTTTAATACTAATTCTGGAAAATGTGTGAGACATTATGAGACATCCACAAAACGTATTAAACAGTCTGACAAAGCACAGCAAATGTAGTTCTTACAAATATGAGCGGCTTTACCGGATATTATTCAATGCGGAAATGTATTACACAGCTTATCAGCATATATATGCCAAGCCAGGTAATATGACATCAGGATCAGATGGCTCTACCATAGATCAAATGAGCCTGACCCGTATTGATACGCTGATCGAAAAACTAAAAGACGAGCAATACTGTCCACAACCTGTAAGAAGGACTTATATACCTAAAAAGAACGGGAAGAAGCGCCCTTTGGGTATACCAACGTTTGATGATAAATTGTTACAGGAGGTTATAAGAATGATCTTGTCAGCCATCTATGAAAATAGTTTTGAAGCTACTTCACATGGCTTCCGACCAAGACTCAGCTGTCACACTGCTGTACAGCATATTCGTCGAACATTTACAGGAGTGAAATGGTTCATTGAGGGTGATATAAGTGGCTTCTTTGACAATATCAATCACGAAAAATTGATACGTATTCTTAAAGAACGCATCTCAGATGATCGCTTTATCAGACTCGTCAGAAAGTTTCTCAAAGCCGGGTATCTCGAAGATTGGATACTCCATAAAACCAACAGTGGAACTCCACAAGGAGGCATTGTTAGTCCTATACTGGCCAATATCTATCTGGATAAGCTGGATAAATATATGGAAGAGTACAGGCAGAAATACGATACCGGCAAATCGCGAAAAGAAAATCCGGTCCATAAGCACCTCGCATATGTACGGGCAAGATGCATTAAACAGCTAAAAAATGAAAAAGATGTTGTCAAAAGAAAAATGCTGATCGATAGAATAAAAATGACAGAAAAAAGCAGAGTATCTGTTCCTTACTGCAACTCAATGGATAGTAACTATAAGAGAATCAAATATGTGAGATACGCAGACGATTTTTTGATCGGTGTAATAGGGAGTTATAATGAATGCAAGTCAATTAAAGAAGACATAAAGCACTTTCTTGATGCAAAACTAAAGCTTGCACTTTCTGAAGAAAAGACGCTGATTACACACTCAAATACACCTGCAAAATTTCTATCTTTTGATATCCACGTACGTAGGTCAAATCGAACTAAAAGGGATAGCGCCGGCAAACTAAAGCGTACGTTCCATGGCAGGATAGTCGTTAAAATACCGCCAGATGTTATTAAAAATAAACTTCTGGAGTATGGTGCGATGCATATCTGCGGAAACGGCGGAAAGGAACGCTGGAAGTCCAAAAGTCGGCCAAACTTACTATACAAGGATGATCTTGAATTACTACAACAGTACAATGCAGAGATCAGAGGGCTGTACAATTATTATTCTATCGCACTAAATGCTACCACTCTAAACTCATTTAAGTTTATTATGGAATATAGTATGTACAAAACCTTTGCGGGTAAGTACAAAACTACAGTCCAGAAAATATGTCGCAGATACATAAAGAATAAAATCTTTACTGTAACCTATGCAAACAAAAAAGGAGAAGAGAAAAATAGCATCTTTTACAACAATGGCTTCAAACGTCAGAACAGCAGTATGATTTACCATTTAGACGCCCCTCCTGATGTGGCATACACATACGGCAGAACAAGTCTGATTGACAGACTCAAAGCCGAAAAATGCGAATTATGTGAATCGGAAAGTGCACTGGAAATGCACCACATCAGAAAAATGAGCGATCTGAAAAGCGGAAAACAACCCTGGCAAATCAAAATGATCGGAAGACTAAGAAAAACAATGGCTGTATGCACATCCTGTCACAGGAAAATACATACTGGGGAATAGACTGAAGGTAATAATGGAGAGCCGTATACATGGAGACGTGTAAGTACGGTTCGGGGGCGAGCACAGGTAAACCTGTCATAGAAATATGGAAAGGCGACAGGTGCTTAGCCTACG
>NZ_JAARML010000017.1 GCF_011759375.1 Paraflavitalea devenefica
AGGCCGTCTCAAAAGTAATTGAGGCGGCTTCTTTATTTTAGGAGTACGGTTATTCACATATCTGTATAAAAAGACGTGATGCGTTCAAGGGTTTAGTATTGTTTTTGTGGCATGATCTGGCATGGCCAGAGGTAAAACACTACAAGTCGTTTTTAAGCAAAACTTCCAGAACCAGGGGATGTTACTGCCCCCTGATCTGAACGATCTGATCGCTCAAAACCATCCTGTACGGGTTGTGCATGCAGTGCTTGAGAAAGTGGATATCAGCCTGTTAGTCCAACAATACAAGCCTGGTGGCACCAGCAGTTATCATCCGCGTATGCTGCTCAAGGTCCTGGTATTTGCCTATATCAACAACATCTACAGTAGCCGTAAAATAGAAGAAGCAGTCTCGCAGAATATCAACTTCATGTGGTTGGCCGGCATGAGCAAGCCTGATCACAACACCATCAACCGCTTCCGTGGGCAGCGGCTGCAAAAGAGCCTGCAGCCGATCTTTACCCAGGTAGTATTACTGCTGTGTGAAGAAGGGCTATTAAGCATTAAGGACCTGTATACAGATGGCACCAAAATAGAAGCTAATGCCAACCGCTACACCTTTGTCTGGGGCAATTCTATCAAGACCAACAGGGAGAAGATGAAGCAGCAGTTGGGTGAGCTATGGCAATATGCACAGTCAGTAGCGGCATCAGAACTGGACGATACTGATCCTACAGGCTTTGACAAGATAGACAGTGAGAAGATGACCCAGACCATTGATACTATTAATGCGGCATTGAAGGATAAAGAAGTGGACAAAGGCATAAAGCAAAAACTCAATTACGCAAAAAAGCACTGGCCTGCTGCACTGGACAAATACGACAAACAGGAAAAGGTATTGGGAGAGAACAGAAGTAGCTATAGTAAGACAGACACTGATGCCACCTTTATGCGGATGAAGGAAGACCACATGAGAAATGGCCAGTTAAAGCCTGCTTATAACGTACAGATCAGCACCAACAGCCAATATATAGCCTCTTATAGTGTTCACCAGAACACAACAGATACCAATACCTTGATCGATCATGTCAGCCGGCATATTAAGCAGTTTGGACAGAAGCCCAACAATATAACAGCTGATGCTGGTTATGGCAGTGAACAGAACTACCAGTGGCTGGAGAAAAAAAGGATCACTGCCTATATCAAGTATAACCAGTTCGACCGGATGCAAAATGAGAAGATCCGCAACAAGAAGCCGTTTGCTGTTGACCGGCTGGAGTATGACGCAGAAAACAACCAGTACCTATGTCCAATAGGCGAGCCAATGAAGCACAAGGGTTGGAAGATCGAAGAGACCAAAGGAGGATACCCACAGATCATTGATAGCTTCCAGGCCAGAAAATGTAAAGGCTGCTTCTTAAATGGCGTCTGCAACACTCAAAAAGGTGACCGGGTAATAGAAGTGTCCCTGAATAATGTCCGGTTGAAACAGGGGGCAGAAAAGCGACTAAAGAGCACGCGGGGCTTACAGAAGAGAAAACAACGCTGCTTCGATACCGAACCGGTGTTTGGCAATATCAAACACAACCACCAGTTCAAGAGATTTATGTTGCGGGGTATTGAAAAAGTAACGGTAGAGACCGGCTTACTGGCCCTGGCGCACAACTTAAGAAAGAAAGCAGCCTGAAAAACAGGCAAGCCTGCTTCAAAAAACTTCCATCCTTAGTTATTCCCCCAGAATTTTATTCTTCCAGGAGCTTCCTTCTATTACACACCATATATCGTCCTAAAATGAAAAAAGACCGTCTCATTCTTTTGAGACGGCCT
>NZ_JAARML010000019.1 GCF_011759375.1 Paraflavitalea devenefica
CAGGGGAATGCATCGAATGCCAGGTATTCGTAACCATTCTTCCCTTTAGTGGACTGATCTTTTGTAAAGCTGTTCATTCCCAGCGCAGCGAGGACTTTACTGTCTGTATCAATAGCATGCTGAAGTATTATGGAGGCGTACCGGCAACCATTCTGTGCGACAACCTGAAAACGGCTGTAACCCGCCCCAGCCGCTATGAGCCGGTATTTACAGAGTTGTGCCGGCAACTCAGTGAACATTATACAACCACCTTCAGCGCAACGCGGCCCTATAGTCCCCGCGATAAAGCCATGGTGGAACGGGCAGTGCGCATTGTTTATACCCATGTCTATGCACCGCTGCGCAACCATGATTTTACCAACCTGGAGTTACTCAACCGGGCCATACAGGAGCAACTGGTACTGCTCAATAACAAGCCCTATAAAAACACGCCTTATAGCCGCCGGTACTTTTTTGAACAGCAGGAACGCTCCTTGCTTAAGGTCCTGCCCTGCGAACCATTTAGTCCTAAAAAAGTGGTTATGCTTACTGTGCAGCGTAATTACCATGTACAGCTATCCGAAGATCACCGCTATTACAGTGTTCCCTACCAGCATGTAGGTAAAAAAGTAACAGTGCTCTATGACAGCCGCGTGGTCGAAGTTTACCTGGATCAGGAACGCATTGCCTTCCATAGCCGTAACAGCCATCCAAAAGCTTATACCACTCTTGGCGAGCATATGCCACCCCATCACCAACGCATGCAGCAGATCAAAGGCTTCAACCGCGATGATCTGCTGGCGCAGGCAGCCCGTATCGGAACAGCTACGTTGCAGGCTGCTACCCTGATGCTGGAAAACAGTATTTATGTTGAACAGAACTACAAGGCCTGCTTCGGTATGCTGATGCTGCATAAAAAATACAGCCCCGCCCGGCTGGAAGCCGCCTGCACCCGGGCCTTACAAGGCTCCCGGATCAATTATACCATGATAAAAAATATCCTGGAACGCGGGCTGGACAAACAATTATCCTTCCCGG
>NZ_JAARML010000020.1 GCF_011759375.1 Paraflavitalea devenefica
TGGTGACTGGGGCTAAGTCGTAACAAGGTAGCCGTATCGGAAGGTGCGGCTGGAATACCTCCTTTTTAGAGACTGCTCAGTATTTTTTAGTTGTTGCTTCTTCTAACTTTCAATTATTAGTTCTTTCATCTTAAGTTCTTTCAATAGTAACCCGAATAGAGGTGCTACCTAGATCCGTAGCTCAGCCTGGTTAGAGCACTACACTGATAATGTAGGGGTCAGCAGTTCAAATCTGCTCGGGTCTACTTATAAGCTGCAAGCTGTACGCTAATGGCAACGGGCATCTGCCTCGAAACCCATAGCTCACCGCTCAAAGCTAATACTTGGGGGGTTAGCTCAGTTGGCTAGAGCATCTGCCTTGCACGCAGAGGGTCATCGGTTCGACTCCGATATCCTCCACAAATCAAATTCAATTAGTTCATACTTTAAGAATTTGAAAATTAAGTTCTTGTAAATAATAGATAAGCCTGGGAGGCTAACCAATGGTTCGAAACCATATTATCTGCATCGTTTGTTTGATAAGCAATTATCATCCAAATTAGCTCTTTGACATATTGGGTAGTTAAAAATTTAAGTTGTAAATGACGAGTAATAGTAATAACTCTTTTAAAGCACTTAAGGGCGTATGGTGGATGCCTTGGCTCTGAGAGACGATGAAGGACGTGGTA
>NZ_JAARML010000021.1 GCF_011759375.1 Paraflavitalea devenefica
TATTACCTTCTTATGGTGGTTATACCGAGGGTGTTCACCTCTTCCCATACCGAACAGAGTAGTTAAGCCCCTCATGGCCGATGGTACTGCACCAAAATGCGGGAGAGTAGGTAGCTGCCATATTTATTACAAAACCCCTTACATTTCGGTGTAAGGGGTTTTGCTTTTTATGAGAGCCTACCTTATTCAATAACCTTATTTCACCGCTCTAACGCTCTTCAAAAGAGCTTCACAGTTCAAACAGGCAGGCACACAGGTTCTCAGTAATACAAAAGCCCTGCAAACAAAAGCACCCCCTTAAAGGATGCACACACAAAACCCAATTATCAGTTGCCTTGACCGGCACGATAGTTCAACCATTAGTTCTTTCAAATATATTCTCCACTGATTCTTAAAGAAAAAACTTAAAGAAAAAGTAAGAATAAATTTGGTGAAACATAATCAACCTCCTACCTTTGCAACCCCAACGAAACGGGGTCAGTGAAAGAGGGATAAAACCTTCGGTAGTAAGCTGATAAAGATCTTTGAAAGTTTGGAAGCAACAGCACATAAGTTGTAAGATTTATGGTAAATT
>NZ_JAARML010000022.1 GCF_011759375.1 Paraflavitalea devenefica
GTAAATTCTTGGCATGTTGACCCATCATTCCTCGATGTTGACCCACCCCTGATGGTAGGCAATAAAAGAAAGAGCTTGATGCGTGTTAAAAATACAAAGGGTTATTGATTGGCTTTTGATTTTTTTCTTCTCAGGGATTCACCTTTAAGCTCAATACGCAGTGCATTAGCTGTCATTCTGTCCATAATAGCATCGGCAAGGGTTGGATCATTGATATATTCATACCATTTCGCCACGGGAAGTTGAGAAGTAACTATAATGCTTTTCTTTCCATAGCGGTCTTCCAGTAATTGTAATAAAGTAAGTCGTATTTCCTGGGTCAGCGGCTGCAGGCCAAAGTCATCCAGTATGATCAGGGTTTGACGTTCCAGGTGATTGAGCATTTTAATGTATGACCCATCCAGTTTGGACAGTGTTACTTTCTCAATAAGCCGGTTCATGTTGAGATAGGCGGTTTTATATCCCTGCAGGCAGGCCTGGTGTCCGAGGGCGCAAGCCAGGAAGCTCTTGCCGCAGCCGGTAGCGCCGGTGATCAGGATGTT